>JAUREX010000058.1 GCA_030834485.1 Gemmobacter sp. | reverse complement strand
CGCGGGGGTCGCGAAGAGGGCCACGTTCCTGACCGCCACCTCGCGCGGGGGGGAGTTGTCGCCCCATTGCCGCTCGGTCAGCGCCTCGATCAGCGGGACGAAGACGCCAAGGACGCGCTTGTCGGGGGGGATCCAGCTTTCCTGCATCCGCTTGAGTGCCGCGGCCGAGGCGGTGTTGCAGGCGAGGATCACGAGGTCGCACCCCTCGGCCCAGAGCCGCTCCACCCCCTTGCAGGTCAGGCGAAAGATGTCCTCGGGATCGCGCACGCCATAGGGGGCGTGGCGGTTGTCGCCATAATAGACAAAAGCGACCTCGGGCAGGCGGCGCGCCACCGCATCAAGGACCGTGAGGCCGCCCAGACCCGAATCGAAGACGCCGACCGCCATCTCACCCCCCGCCGCCTGTCGCCCCATAGACCCGGGCGGGCGGGAAATCCATGCGCAAAGCTATTCGGCCGCGAGTGCTGCGGGCCCCGCGCCGGCGCGAAACTCGGCCTTGAGGGCGGCGCGGCGCGCGTCGGCCTTGGCGGCATTCGCCTCCTTGACCGGGCCGAAGCCCCGGATCTCGAGCGGGAGGTCGGCAAGCGCCACCGCCGCACCGAGGCGGTCGGGCGTCAGCGCGGCGATGACCTCGGCCATGTCGGCCTCGTAGCGGGCAACCAGCGCACGCTCCAGCCGCCGCTCGGCCGACCAGCGGAAGGGGTCGAGCGGCCCGCCGCGCAGGGCGCGGAGTGCCGCGAGGGTGCGGAAGGCGCCGAGGATCCAGGGACCGAAGGCGCGCTTTTTCGGGCGCCCCGCCGTGTCGCGGCCGGGCAGCAGGGGCGGCGCGAGGTGAAAGGTCGGGCGCAGATCGCCCTCGAACTCGGCGCGCGCGCGCGCAAGTGTCTGCAGATGCAGCCGCGCGACTTCGTATTCGTCTTTGACGGCCAGCAGCTTGTGATAGCCCCGCGCGATCGCCGCGCGCAGCGCCGGATCGGGCGCGCGGTCGACCAGCGCGCGATAGCGGCGCACCAGCCCCTCGCCCTGATAGGCGCGCAGGTGATCCTCGCGCGCCCGAAGCGCCGCCTCGGGGTCGGGCGCGGGTGAGGCGGTCGGGGCAGGGGGGGCGAGCAGCCCCGCCGCCTCGGCCGGGTGCAGCACGGCCCAGCGGCCGATCTCAAAGGCGCGCAGATTGCCCGCGACGGCCGCGCCGTTCAGCTCGACCGCGCGGCGGATGGCCTCGAGCCCGAGTGGGATGAGGCCGCGCTGCCAGGCGGCGCCAAACACGACCATGTTGGCAAATATCGTGTCGCCAAGCGTCGCGCGCGCCAGCGCCGTCGCATCGAGAAAGGCCACCCCCTCGCCCAGCCGCGCCGCAAGCGCGCCGCGCAGCCCCTGGCCGGGCAGGCGGAAACCGGGGTCGCGGGTGAAGGCGCCGGTGACGCCTTCATGGCTGTTGACGACCGCCCCCGTCCGCCCCTCGGCCAGAAGCCCGAGCGTGCGGGCCCCCGCACTCACCACCAGATCGCCGCCGATCAGCGCATCGGCCTCGGCGAGGGCAACGCGGATCGCGCCGATGTCCTCGGGCCGCGCCGCGATGCGGGCGTGGATCTGCACCGCGCCCCCCTTTTGCGCGAGGCCCGCCATCTCGATCATCCCCACGCCCCGGCCGTCGAGATGCGCGGCCATCGCAAGGATCGCGCCCACCGTCACGACGCCCGTCCCGCCGACGCCGGTGATGACGATGTTGTGCGTGCCCCGGATCGGCGGCAGCGCAGGCTCGGGCAGGTCGGGCAGCGTCGGGCCTGCGCGGGGCGCAGCCGTCGGGGCGGCGGCACGCGGGCGCGCGCCCGCGAGCGTCACGAAGCTCGGGCAAAAGCCCGACAGGCACGAGAAATCCTTGTTGCAGGCCGATTGGTCGATCCGGCGCTTGCGGCCGAATTCGGTCTCGACCGGCTCGATCGCGACGCAGTTCGACTGCACGCCGCAATCGCCGCAGCCCTCGCAGACATCGGTGTTGATGAAGACGCGCCGGTCGGGGTCGGCGAAGGCGCCGCGCTTGCGCCGGCGGCGCTTTTCGGCCGCGCAGGTCTGCACATAGACGATGACCGAAACGCCCGGCAGGGTCGCGAAGCGGCGCTGCACCGCCATCAGCGCCTCGCGCGTCGCGATCTCGATCCCCTGCGGAAAGGCCCCGAGGTCGAGCCCCTCCTTGGGGTCGTGGACAAGGGCGAGGTGCTCGACCCCCATCCCGCGCAATTCATGCGCGATGCGCGCGGCCGTCAGCCCGCCGTCATTGCCCTGCCCGCCCGTCATCGCGACGGCGTCGTTGTAGAGGATCTTGTAGGTCATGGTCGTGCCCGCCGCGATCGCCGCGCGGATCGCCTGCACGCCCGAATGGTTGTAGGTGCCATCGCCCATGTTCTGGAACACATGCGGCCGGGTCGAAAACGGCGCCTCGCCGATCCAGTTCGCGCCCTCGCCGCCCATATGGGTGAAGCCCAGCGTCTCGCGGTCCATCCACTGGACCATGTAGTGGCAGCCGATGCCGGCATAGGCGCGGCTGCCCTCGGGCAGCTTGGTCGAGGAGTTGTGCGGGCAGCCGGCGCAGAAATAGGGCAGGCGGGTTGCGATCTCGGTCGCGTCATCGGCGCGCATCGCGGCCTCGAGGCGCGCGCGCGCCGCGGCCAGCGCCTCGGTCCGCACGCCCAGATCCTCAAGCGTGCTTGCGATCGCGAGCGCGATCTGCACGGGGTCGAGCGCGTAGCTCTCGGGCATCAGCACCGCGCCCCCGAGGTCGCGCCCCCCGATGATGCGCAGCCCGCCGCGGGTGTTGAAGAGGATGTCCTTGGCCTGCCCCTCGATCAGCTTGCGCTTTTCCTCGACGCAGAGGATGAGGTCGAGCTCTGCTGCCCAGTCGCTGAGCCCCTCGGGTTCGAGCGGCCAGACCTGCCCGACCTTGCGCGTCGTGATGCCAAGCGCGCGCGCCGCCTCGGCGTCGATCCCCAGAAGCCCGAGCGCCGATTGCAGATCGAGCCAGCTCTTGCCCGCGGCCATCAGGCCGATGCGCGCGCCGGGTGCGTGCCAGACCGTGCGGTCGATGCCGTTGGCGCGCGCGAACGCCAGCGCCGCGGGCAGCTTCAGATCGTGCAGCCGCGCCTCCTGCGCCTGCGGCGTGTCGATGAGGCGGATGTTGCCGCCGCCCTCGGGCATCGGGAAATCGGGTGTGGCAAAGGCCATCCGGTCGGGCCTGCCATCGACGACGGCGGTCGATTCGACCGTGTCCTTCATCGTCTTGAGGCCGACCCAGAGACCCGAAAAGCGCGACAGCGCAAAGCCGTAGAGGCCGAAGTCGAGGATCTCCTGCACGCCCGCGGGCGACAGGATCGGCATCCCCGCCGCGATCATCCCCCCTTCGGACTGGTGCAGCGTGGTCGAGGATTCGCCCGTGTGGTCGTCCCCCATCGCCATCAGCACACCGCCCAGCGCCGCGCTGCCCGCCATGTTGGCATGGCGCATCACATCGCCCGACCGGTCGACCCCCGGCCCCTTGCCATACCAGAGCGCGAACACCCCATCGACGCGCCCCTCGCCGCGCAGATGCGCCTGCTGGGTGCCCCAGAGCGCGGTCGCGGCCAGATCCTCGTTGAGGCCGGGCTGAAAGCGGATGCCGGCCGGCCCCAGCACGCCCGCCGCGCGCGTCATCTGCTGATCGACCGCGCCGAGCGGCGAGCCGCGATAGCCCGTGACATAGCCCGCCGTCCCGATCCCCGCCGCCCGGTCGCGCGCGGCCTGCATGAGCATGAGCCGCACGAGCGCCTGCGTGCCGTTGAGCAGCACGGGAGAGGCGCCGAGGTCGAAGCGGTCGGCGAGCGAGATATCCTGCACGGTCATGCGGCACCCTGGCACGGTTTGCCCTGAGCGGAGCATGATAGGTCACGCGCGCTGACCTACAAAGGGTTTTTTACAAGGCTTTCATTTGCGTTGCCGAGGTTGACACTTTATCTGTCCGCGTCAGGAGACATCTGACGCGGATGAGGCGGCGATGGATTGGGACAAGTTGCGGATTTTCCATGCGGTCGCCGATGCGGGCAGCCTGACGCATGCGGGCGATGCGCTGCATCTGTCGCAGTCGGCCGTCTCGCGCCAGATCCGCGCGCTCGAGGAAAGCCTCAACGCGACGCTGTTTCATCGCCACGCGCGCGGCCTGATCCTGACCGAGCAGGGCGAGCTCCTGTTCGATGCGACCTCGGCGATGGTCAAGCGGCTCGAGAATGCGACCGCGCGGATGCGCGACAGCACCGACGAGGTCTTTGGCGAGTTGCGCGTGACGACGACGACGGGCTTCGGGACGATGTGGCTCGTGCCGCGGCTGCCCTCGCTCTATGGCGCCTATCCCGGCCTCAAGATCGACCTCCTGCTCGAGGAGCGCGTGCTCGATCTGCCGATGCGCGAGGCCGATGTCGCGATCCGCATGAAGGAGCCGAGCCAGGCGGACCTGATTCGCCGCCGGCTGATGAACATCCGCATGCGCCTCTATGCCTCGCGCCGCTACATCGAGACGATGGGCCGGCCCGAGCGGGTCGAGGATCTGCGCGCGCATCGCGTGATCTGCCAGCAGCCCGGCGCGGCGCAGGTCGCGGCCGGTGCCGAACTTGTGGAGCGCGTGCTCGCGCATGAGGTCGCCTCGACGCTTCGGATCAACAATTACTTCGGCGTGCTCCAAGGCGTGATGAACCACCTCGGCGTGGGCATCCTGCCCGAATATCTCGCGCAGGATTTCCCCGACCTCGAGCTTGTGCTCGAGGATGTGCATTCGGTCGAGGTGCCGGTGTTTCTGGCCTATCCCGAAGAACTGCGCCATTCCAAGCGCGTCGCGGCCTTTCGCGACTTCGTGATGGAGCAGGTCGCCCAGCAGAGGCGCGGCGCGCGCGGCTGACGCGCGCAACGGGGGCGCAAGGCCGCGGCCCAGCCATGCGCCATGCGCAAGCCTGCTATGTGCAGGTTTTCGCGCGCTGATTCTTGTTCTGCCCAAGATCTCATCCTATCTGCCTCGGTGAGGGCGGTTCTGCCGCTCTCTTACCTCCCTGTTGGACTTGGCCGGGCGAAAGCCCGGCCTTTTTTTCTGCCGCGCGCCCAGGCGCCCATTGTCGGCCCGCCGGCCTTCGCCTAAGACGCGCGCGTCGCCATGCGCGGAGCGCCGGATGAACGAACCCGCGATAAACCCCGAGATCGTTGCCGCCCACGGGCTCAAGCCCGACGAATACGAGCGCATCCTCGCGATCCTCGGCCGGACCCCGAGCTTTACCGAGCTCGGCATCTTCTCGGCGATGTGGAACGAGCATTGTTCCTACAAATCCTCGAAGAAATGGCTCCGCACGCTGCCCACGACCGGCCCGCAGGTGATCTGCGGCCCGGGCGAGAACGCGGGCGTCGTCGACATCGGCGAGGGCCTCGCCGTCGTCTTCAAGATGGAGAGCCACAACCACCCCTCGTATATCGAGCCCCATCAGGGCGCGGCGACGGGCGTCGGCGGGATCCTGCGCGACGTCTTCACCATGGGCGCGCGCCCCGTGGCCGCGATGAATGCGCTGTCGTTCGGGGCGCCCGACCATCCGCGCACCGCCCATCTCGTCAAGGGCGTCGTCGAGGGGATCGGGGGCTATGGCAACGCGTTTGGCGTGCCGACGGTCGCGGGCGAGGTGCGCTTTCATCCCGCCTACAATGGCAACTGCCTCGTGAACGCCTTTGCCGCGGGCATCGCGCGGGCGGATGCGATCTTCTATTCCGCGGCCTCGGGCGTGGGGATGCCGGTCGTCTATCTCGGCGCCAAGACCGGGCGCGACGGGGTGGGCGGGGCGACGATGGCCTCGGCCGAATTCGACGACACGATCGAGGAAAAGCGCCCGACCGTGCAGGTGGGCGACCCCTTCACCGAAAAGCGCCTGCTCGAGGCGTGCCTCGAACTCATGGCCTCGGGGGCCGTCATCTCGATCCAGGACATGGGCGCGGCGGGGCTGACCTGCTCGGCGGTCGAGATGGGCGACAAGGGTGGGCTCGGCATCCGGCTCGACCTCGACCGGGTGCCGGTGCGCGAGACCGGCATGACCGCCTATGAGATGATGCTCTCGGAAAGTCAGGAGCGCATGCTGATGACGCTGCGCCCCGAGAAAGAGGCCGAGGCGCGCGCGATCTTCGCCAAATGGGATCTCGACTTTGCCCTGATCGGCGAGACCATCGCCGAGGACCGCTTTCTCATCCTGCGCGGCAATGAGGTGAAGGCGGACCTGCCGCTCTCGAAGCTTGCCTCGAGCGCGCCGGAATACGACCGGCCCTGGACCCTGCCGCCCCCGCCGCCGCCGCTGCCCGAATTGCCCGCGATCGGCGCCATCGCGGCGCTGCGCGCCCTCATCGGCAGCCCGAGCCATGCCTGCAAGGCCTGGGTGTGGGAGCAATATGACAGCATGGTGATGGGCGACACGGTGCGCGCCCCGGGCCTCGGCGCCGGTGTCGTGCGGGTGCATGGCACGGCGCGCGCGCTGGCCTTCACCGCCGATGTGACGCCGCGCTATGTCAAGGCCGACCCGGTCGAGGGCGGCCGTCAGGCGGTGGCCGAGGCGTGGCGCAACCTTGTCGCGGTCGGCGCGCGCCCGCTGGCCGCGACCGACAACCTCAACTTCGGCAACCCCGAAAAGCCCGAGATCATGGGCCAGTTCGTCGGCGCGATCCGCGGGATCGGCGAGGCGTGCCGCGCGCTCGACTTTCCGATCGTGTCGGGGAATGTGAGCCTTTACAACGAAACCGACGGCCGCGCGATCCTGCCCACCCCCTCGATCGGGGGCGTCGGGCTGATCGAGGACCTTTCGGGGATGATCGCGGGCCTGCCTGAGGCGGGCGATGTCGCGATCGTGATCGGCGCGACGACGGGCCATCTGGGGCAATCGGCGCTGATGGCCGAGGCGTTCGGGATCGAGGCCGGGCCGCCCCCGCCCGTCGATCTTGCGGCCGAGCGGCGCCACGGCGCATTCGTCCTCGCCCGGCGCGCGCTGATCCGCGCCGCCGCCGATCTCTCGGACGGGGGCCTCGCGCTCGCGGCCTTCGAGATGGCCGAGGCGGCGGGGATCGGCGTCGCGCTCGAGGCCGGCGACATCGCGACGCTCTTTGGCGAGGATCAGGCGCGCTATCTGCTCGCGGTCCGGGCGGGGGACGCCGCGGCGCTGATGGCCGCCGCCGCCGCCGACGGGGTGCCCGCGACGATCGCGGGCCGTTTCGGCGGCGCCGATCTGCGCCTCGGCGCCGAGGCCGCCCCGCTCGCCGATCTCTCGGCGCTCTATCGCGGCGCGTTCGAGGCCGCGATCGGCTGATGCTGCGCCGAGCGCGGCCCGAGGATCTCGGCTTCATGCAGGCGCTCTGGAGCGCGCCGGAAAACGCGCGCTTCCTCGATCCGCCGACTGAGCGCGACCTTGCCGATGCGTTCGAGGACGATCTCCTCTTTGTCTGGGAGGTCGACGGCGCGCCCGCGGGCTTTGCGCTTCTGGTCGAATGGGTGCCCGCCGTTTACGGGGTCCCGGCCTTCGCGGTCGCGCGCCGGGGCGCGGGGCGCCCCTTCCTCGCGGCACTTCTGCACGAGATGTTCGGGGTGCGCGGCGCCCATCGCATCGAGGTCGATGTCACCGTCGACAACGCGCGCGCCATCGACTTCTGGACGCGGGCGGGTTTCGTGCGCGAAGGCGTCTGGCGCGAGACATGGAAGCGCCCCGGCGAGGCATGGGTCGATTGCGTCTTCCTCGCGATGCTCGAGCATGAATGGCGCGGCCGCCCGCCCGTGACCTCGTGAACAGCATGTCGTCGGGGTCTGCGCCGGGACAATGGCGCAGCGCGACGGGCGTCGGCATAGGTGCGGTTCGCGACGGCCGCGAGCTCGGCCCTGTGCGGGGGTGCGGTCGGGCACCGATGCGCCCGACCGCGGCGCCCTTCAGGGCAGTGCCGGGAAATCTCCGCGCCGGTGCCGCTCGACCATCGCGCGCAGCGGTTGCGGGGCGAGCACCTCGACCGCGTCGCCCCATGTGTAGAGGTGCCACGCCATTTCGAGGTGCCCCGAGGCGGTGAAGCGCACGATCAGGCTGCCGTCGGGCTCCGCTGACATTTCCTGGTGCGGGTGAAAGAGGAATTCCCGCGCGGCTGCGGCGGCGGCCGGCGCAAAGCGCCACACGACCTCGCCATATTCGGTGTCGGAATAATAGCTGCCAAACGCCCGGGCCGCGTGGGCGCTCAGATCAAATCCCGGGTCGCGGGCGAAACTGTCGGCTTCGAGCCGGGCGGAGGTGATGCGGTCGAGCCGATAGTGCTGCATCCGCCCGTCGCCGCCTGCCTCGCGCGCCACCAGATAGCGCCGCGTGCCCAGCAGCAGCCCGTGCGGCTCGAGCCGGCGCGCGCGTTCGGGGTCGCGCCCGCCGGCGTAGACGATGGTCAGCACATGCGGTCCCTTCAGCGCCGCACCGATGGTGCCCATCAACTCGGGCTCGACCCGCACCTGTGGCCCCGGACGCGAGGCGTAGCCATGCGCCTCGAGTGCTGCCTCAGCTTCGGCCTCGGCCCGGCGCGCGAGCGGTCCCGGCATCGTGGCCAGCAGCCGGTCGCGCAACCCCGAGAGCGCCCGCACCTCGGTCGCAAGCCCCTCATGCGCGGCCCGCCGGATGACGATCTCGAGTGCGCCGAGTTCGCTGTCGCGGATCCCTTGCGCCAGCATCAGCCGTGCGTTGTCGGCGCGCAGCTTCCAGAACTTGCGCCGGCTCTCATCGGTGCTCGTGGTGCATCGGGGGAACGTCTCTTCGAGCGCCCTCGTCATCCGCTGCGCGGTGCGGCGGTCGACCCCGAATTCCTCCTCGATCTCGCTGAGCGAGACGCCCTGATAGCGGGCGCTCGCAAGTTCCGCGAGGCGCAGCAGATCGGCGGCTTTCTGAAACGACATCGGGGCCCCGCAATTGACGTGACAGGATTTGCCACCCCTATGCCACAGATTGGGGGCGTTGACGATTCCTTTACCAAGACTTTCACCCCGACCAAGAGGGCACCCGATGCAAATGAACCACAAAAACCTTGCACCCTCGCCCGCGCTGCGAGTTTCGCTCAAGCGCGGGATCGCGCGCCAGGCCATGGCAACCGCCGATCGCACGGTCCCGGACCTGCCGCGGCTCTTGCAGATGACGGCCGGTTTGCGGCCAAACGCCAAGGCGCTCGAACGGCTGGCGAGGCGACTGCAGGCGCGCCCGGGCGTGGTGCGGGTGGCGGTCGCGCGCAACGCGCGGGGCCTCAGCCTCATGGTCCGCACCGTCTTGTCCATGACGGCGCGGGTCGAGGGCACGACGCTCTTTGAAGAGCCCGGCCTCATCTATCTGCGCGCCCGGGTCACCCTCGACGGGCCGGTTCCGGGCCTGCGCCTTGGGGCGGTCAGCTTTTGCGCCCATGCGCTGGAGCGTCTGGTAGAGCGTTCGGACCTAGACCTTCAGCGCGCGCTGCTCCCGCAGGTCGATGCCGAGGCGCAGGAGATTTTTCGGCGCTGGGATCGTTCGGGGCCGATCATCGAGCCCGAGGACGAATTCTATCCCGCCGCGACGCCGGGGCTCTGGGCCGGCGGCCATGACGAGATGGTGCCCAGCCCCGACTGGGGCCTCGGCGACAGCCACGGCAACGTGCCTGTCTTTTCGGCCCGCACCTTCCTCTCGCAAGCCGAGATGCGCCCGAGCCTGTGGCTGCGCTGGAAGGACGATCCCTCATGCCGCATGATCTGATCGAGGGGGGGCGTTCTGTGTCCAGTCGCGCACCGGGGCTTGCCCGGTGCCCCACAACAGCGGAGTGTTGAGGCATGAGCGCGTTTCGTTTCCTCCAATCGTCGGACCTGCATCTGGGGCGTGCCTTCGGCGGATATCCCGAGGGCATCCGCCACCGTCTGCGCGAGGCGCGCCATGGTGCGATCGCCCGGCTCGCGCGGGCCGCGAGGGACGGGGGCGCCGGGGTGGTGCTGCTTGCGGGCGACACCTTCGACGCCGAGACGCCGGCGCCCGAGACGCTGCGCCAGGCCCTTCGCGCGATGGGCGAGGAGGGCGATCTGATCTGGGTGCTGCTGCCCGGAAACCATGACAGCCTCGCGGCGTCCGAACTCTGGCGGCGGATCGCCTCTGACGCGCCTGCGAACCTGCGCGCGATCACCTCGGATGCGCCGGTGGAACTGACCCCGGGTCACTGGCTCCTGCCCGCCCCCTGCACGCAGCGCCGCCCGGGGCGTGATCTGACCGAGGCAATGTCGGCCCCGACCCCCGCAGGTGCGCGGCGCATCGGCCTCGGCCATGGCGCGATCACGGATTTCTCGGGCGAAGAGGGCGCGATCGGCATCATACCGCCTGACAGGGCGGCGCGCTCGGGCCTCGATTATCTTGGCCTTGGCGACTGGCACGGTCAGATGCAGGTGACGCCCGCAACCTGGTATTCGGGCACGCCCGAACCCGACGGCTTCAAGCATGATGCGCCCAGTGCAGCACTGCTCGTTGCGCTCGGCGGGCGTGCCGACGTCGCGCGGGTGGAGACGGCGCAGTTCCGATGGACCAGCCCCGCGCTCGACCTCTTGCCAGGCGAAGCCGTGGCGGCGCGGATCGCCGCCGCATTGCCCGCGACCCGCGCGCGCGACCATCTGGTGCGGCTGCGTGTGACCGGTCGACTGACGCTTGCGGAGCGCGCCGCGCTCGAGTCCGATTTTGCGGCGCGCGCGCCCGATTTTGGCTGGTTCGCGGCCGATCTCTCGGCGCTCGCGGTCGAGGCGCTACCCCATGATCTCGATGAGATCGACCGCGCCGGGGCGCTCAGGCAGGCGGCAGAGGCGCTCCTTGCAGAGGTCGGGGACGGCGCCCTCGCCAAGGCCGATCGCGATATGGCCGCGGCGGCACTTGCGCGCCTCTATGCGCTGACGCAGGAGGTGCGGGCATGAGGCTGCGCGCCATCGAGCTGACCAACGTGCGCCGCTTCGCGGGCCAGCGCGTCGCGCTGTCAGGGATCGGCGACGGGATCACGGTGCTGTCCGAGCCCAACGAGTCCGGCAAATCCACCTTCTTCGATGCGCTGCACGCGGCCTTCTTCGAACGACACGGCAGCAGGAATTCCGCCATCAAGGCGCTGCAACCCCATGCCGGGGGCGCGCCCGAGGTGGCGGTAGAGATCGAGTTGCCAGACGGGCGCTTCCGCATGGCCAAGCGCTGGATCAACCGCGCGCAGGCGCAGGTTCTGGACGCGACCGGCCGGCTGATCGCCCAGGCCGACGAGGCCGAGGCCTGGATCGATAGGCTGATGGACGGGGGGCTGGCGGGGCCGTCGGGCCTTTTGTGGGTGCGGCAGGGTCTGATGGGGCTCGAATCCGATGACCGCAAGGACCGCGAGCGCGACCAGACGGCGCGGCGCGACCTGCTGTCCTCGGTCGCGGGCGAGATCGACCTCATGACCGGTGGGCGGCGGATGGATGCGGTTGTGGACCGCGTCGCCGAGGCGCTGGCGCGGCTGGCGACGGCAACCGGTCGGCCCAAGGCCGGGGGCGAATGGGCGCGCGCGCTCGAAGAGGCGGCAGAGCTCGCTGCCGAGGAATCCGCCCTGCGGCCCAGGGCCGAGCGGCTGACCGGGGACCTTGCGCGCCGGGCCGAGGTGCATCGCACCCTTGCCCGCCAGACCGACCCCGCCGACGCTGCGGCGCGGGCCGAGGCGCTGGTGCAGGCGCAGGCCGCGCATCAGGCCGCGCTGACCCATCAGGCCGCACTCGCGCAGGCCGAACAGGCCCTGCAGCTTGCCCGGCTCGACGCCGACAAGGTGCGCTTGGATATCGCGGCCCTTGCAACCCTCGCCGCCCGGGTCCAGCACGCGCGGGCCGCCCTGCTCCGGGCCGAGGCGGCCGCCGTCGCCGCCCGCGCCCGCGCCGAAGACCTCGGCCAACGTGACCGCGCAGCCACCGAGGCGGCCGATGCCCGCGGCGCGCAGGCAAGCGCGCTGCGTGCCCGCCTTCAGGCCGCCGCCCGCGCCGAGGCCGCGCGCCAGGCGCAGGCTCAGGCCGAGGAGATCGGGCGCCGGCTTGGTCGCGCGACCGAGCTTCAGGCGACGCTTGACCAGTGCCGCGCGCAGCGCGCCCGGCTGCACATCAGCGCGGCGCTGCTCGAGGCCGCGGACAAGGCGCAATCCGCCCTCGACCTCGCCCGTGCCCGCGCCGAGGCGCAGGCGGTGACGATCGAGGCCCGTCCAGACCGCGCTCCCGCGAGGCGGGGCGCAGAGCCGCTGCCTGCGGGGCCGGTGCCGATCCTGATGGCGACCGACCTCGACCTTCCGGGTTTCGGCAGCCTCAGGATCGACCCGGGCGCGGCGCAAGATACCGACGCCATCGCGCGGGCCGAGCAGCTGCTCGCCCGCCTTCTGGCCGAGGCGCAGGTCGAGAGCCTCGCCGCCGCCCGTTCCAGTCTGGCCGCGGCGCAGCGGCTTGAGGCCGAGGCATCGCAGGCCGAAGCCCTGCTGGCCGAGGTTGCGCCCGACGGCCTCGACCCGCTCCGTGCCGCTTGCGCGATGGCGCAGGCTCAGGCTGCCGACGCGCCGGCCGAGGCCGAGGATCCGGGCGCTCTCGCCGCTGCGGTGACGGCGGCCGAGACCGACGAGCGGGCCGCACGCGCCGCAGCGCAGGCGGCGCATCACCTCGCGGTCGAGGCCGGACAAGACCGCGCCGGCGCCGAGGCCAACCGGGCAGCCGCCGCGCGCCAGTTGGACGAGGCACTGGCCGAGACCGAGGACGAAACCGCGCTCGGCGCCCGAATCGACGAGATGAAGGCCAACGAACCGGCCCTGACCGCCACCATCGAACGCGCGGAAGGCGCGCGCGATGCCCTGCGCGCCGCAGCTCCCGACATCGCCACGGCCGAGGCCCGGCTGGCGCGTGCAAGAGCCGCGGTCGATCAGGCGCGCATCGCCGAGCAGACGGCGCGCGAGGATCTCGCGAGCCTCAACGCCACCATCGCCGCACTGGCCGAGGAAGGGATCGAGGAACGCCTCGCCACCCTTGCCGGCCAGCGGGCCGAGGCCGAGGCCCGCGGTGCGCGCTACGAGGCCGAAGCCCGTGCGCTCGCGCGCCTGCGCCGCGCGCTGGACGAGGCCCGGACCAGCGCGCGCGACACCTATTTCGCGCCGGTGCTGAGCGAACTTCTGCCGCTTCTCGCCATCCTCCACCCGGGCGCGAGCCTCAGCATCGACGACGAGAGCCTCCTGCCCGCGACCCTCACCCGCAACGGTCAGGCCGAAGCGCTCGGGATCCTCTCGGGCGGGACGCGCGAGCAGGTGGCAATCCTGACGCGCCTTGCCTTTGCCCGGCTCTTTGCCGCCTCGGGGCGCCCCGTGCCCGTCATTCTCGACGACGCGCTCGTCCATTCCGACGACGACCGCATCGAGGCGATGTTCGACGCGCTCCACCGCTCTGCCCGCGACCAGCAGATCCTCGTGCTGACCTGTCGCCAAAGGGCATTCGCGGCGCTGGGCGGGGAACGTGCAAGAATGCGGATCGAGGCGATCTGACCCTTGGGGCGTGCCCCGCCGCGCAACGCCGCCCCCCGGAAACGGGCCTCGGAGCCCGCCGACGGCGCCACGCCGGTTTCGGTTGGCTGGCGCCGGACCCCTGTGGCCCCTCAGGGGCGGTGGTCGTCGTGGACCGCGATGCCGCGCAGCGCGAGCTGGCGGTCGAAGAGCGAGCGGCCGACGAAGGCGCGCGAGATCTGCGCGGCG
>JAUREX010000057.1 GCA_030834485.1 Gemmobacter sp. | reverse complement strand
GCGCGCTTTTCGATCACCGTGGGCGAGGTCAGGATGTCGCCCGACCTGCGTCTTGCAACCGCCTATGTGCTGCCGCTCGGCGGCGAGGGGCGGGCCGAGGCGCTCGAGGGGCTCCGGCGCAACCGCGGCGCGCTGCGCCACATCGTGGCGCGCACCCTCGCGCTCAAGGTCAGCCCCGATCTGCGTTTCGAGATCGACGAGACCTTCGACCGGATGGACGCCGCGCGCCGCCTCTTTGCCGATCCGGCGGTCGCGCGCGACATCGACCCGGCGGCCGACGGGTCGGACTGATCCCATGCGCGCGCTGCGCCTCGTCGCGCTGATCGCCCTTTTGGCGGGGGCGCCGGCGCGCGCCGAGCCCTGCCGCAGCACGAGCTTCGAGGGGGTTCCCTTCACGCTTTGCGAGGTCGGCGCGGGGGACGATCTGCGCCTCTTTCTGCACGGGGCCGACGGGCTGCCGCTTGGCGGGTTCGAGCGCATCGACCGGATGCTCGGGGCCGAGGGCGGGCGGCTTGCGTTCGCGATGAACGGGGGCATGTATCATCCCGACCGCAGCCCGGTCGGCGCCCATGTCGAGGGCGGGGTCATGCTGCGCGCGCCGGTGACGCGGGCGGGGCCGGGCAATTTCGGGATGCTGCCCAACGGGGTCTTCTGCATCTTCGCGTCGGGCGCGCGGCCGCGCTTTGCGATCTACGAGACGACCGACTTTGTCGCGCGCGCGCCGGACTGCCGCGATGCGACCCAATCGGGCCCGATGCTCGTGATTGACGGGGCGCTGCATCCGCGCTTCATACCCGGCTCGGCCTCGCGCCACCTGCGCAACGGGGTCGGGGTCGATGCGGATGGCGGGCGCGCGGTCCTCGCGATCTCGGATGCGCCGGTGAACTTCGAGACCTTCGCGCGGTTCTTCCGCGACGCGCTGGGGCTGCCGCGCGCGCTCTATCTCGACGGCAAGATCTCGCGCCTTCATGCGCCGGGGCTCGGGCGCAGCGATGCGGGTTGGCCGATGGGGCCGGTGCTCGGGCTTGTCGTGCCCCGCTGAAGGGGCTATCTGCGCGCGGTTCCGGGCCGGAGGGGTAAGGATGTCGCGCAGGCGCAAGGGGCAGCCCGTCTCGGGCTGGGTCGTGATCGACAAGCCGGCGGGCATGACATCGACCGATGTCGTCAACACCGTGCGCCGCGCGCTCGATGCGCAGAAGGCGGGCCATGCGGGCACGCTCGACCCGGCCGCGACGGGGCTGCTGGCGGTTGCGCTGGGCGAGGCGACCAAGACCGTCCCCTTCGTCACCGACGCCGACAAATGCTATGAATTCACCATCCGCTTCGGGGCGTCGACCACGACCGACGACGCCGAGGGCGAGATCCTCGCGACCTCGGCGCTGCGCCCCGACGATGTCGCGATCGAGGCAGCCCTCGGGGCCTTTCGCGGCGATATCGAGCAGGTGCCGCCGCAGTTCTCGGCCGTCCGGGTCGAGGGCGCGCGCGCCTATGACCTCGCGCGCGAAGGCGTCGGGATGGATCTTGCCGCGCGCCCGCTCCATGTCGCGGAACTTGTGCTGCTGGCGCGGCCCGATCCCGATACAGCGCGGCTGCGGATGGTCTGCGGCAAGGGCGGCTATGTCCGCGCGATCGCGCGCGACCTCGGGGCGGCGCTCGGCTGCCTTGGGCATGTGACTGCGCTGCGGCGCGTCTGGGCGGGCCCCTTCGATCTCGGCCGCGCGGTCGCGCCCGAGGCGATCGCGGATGCCGAGGTGCTGGGCGCCGCGCTCCTGCCGCTCGAGGCCGCGCTTGCGGGCCTGCCCGAGGCGCGCTGCACGCCCGGGGGCGCGGTGCGGCTGCGCAACGGCAACCCCGGCGAGGTGCTGGCGACCGATGCGCGCTTTGGCGATGTCGCCTGGGGCAGCTTCGAGGGGCGCGCGGTCGCGATCGGGCGCTACATGGGCGGGCTCTTGCACCCCGACCGGGTTTTTGCCGCGGCGGGGGCCGAGGGCTGATCGCTTGCACCCGCCCGCGGATTTGCGCCATAGGCGCGGAGATCGAACCGGAGGAATCGAGACATGACGACGATCGCGGCACTTATCGCCCGCCACCCCGAGGACGCGCCGGCCTTCGGCGCCCCCGACCGGCCGTGGCTGAGCTATGGCGCCCTGCGCGCCCTTGCGGCCGATGTGCGCGCAGATCTCGCGGCGGCGGGCGTCGGGCGGGGCGACCGGGTGGCGATCGTGCTGCCGAACGGCCCCGAGATGGCGGCGGCCTTCATCACCGTCGCGCAGGCCGCCACGACCGCGCCCCTCAACCCCGCCTATCGGCGCGAGGAGTTCGATTTCTACCTCACCGATCTGCGCGCCAAGGCGATCATCCTGCCCGAGGGGCATGAGGGGCCCGCGCTTGATGCCGCGCGCGCCCATGGCCTCGCGGTGCTGCGGCTGCATCCGGGCGCGGCTGCGGGGGCGTTTCGCCTCGTGGCCGAGACGCGCGCCGAGGGCACGCCCGACACCTCGGCACCCGCGGCCGATGATGTCGCGCTGATCCTGCACACCTCGGGCACGACCTCGCGGCCCAAGATCGTGCCGCTCCTGCAATCGAATGTCGCGGCCTCGGCCGGCAACATCGCGCGCGCGCTGGCCCTGACGCCTGCCGACCGCTGCCTCAACGTCATGCCGCTCTTTCACATCCACGGGCTGGTCGCCGCCGTCTCGGCGAGCCTCAGCGCCGGCGGGTCGATCTGGTGCGCGCCGGGGTTCGATGCGCTGCGCTTCTTCGGCTGGATGGAGGCCGCGCGGCCCTCCTGGTACACGGCCGTTCCGACCATGCATCAGGCGATCCTCGCGCGGGCCGCGCGCAACGCCGAGACGATCGCGCGCGTGCCGCTTCGTTTCCTGCGCTCTTCCTCGGCGTCGCTGCCGCCGCAGGTGATGGTCGAGCTGGCGCAGGTCTTCGGCGCGCCGGTGATCGAAGGCTATGGCATGACCGAGGCCGCCCACCAGATGACGTCGAACCCGCTGCCGCCCGGCGCGCAGATCCCCGGTTCGGTCGGGATCGCGGCGGGCCCAGAGGTGCGCGTCGCCCATGAGGTCGAGAACCACCTCGTGACCGGCACGGGCGAGGTCGTGATCTCGGGCCCGAACGTCACACCCGGCTATGAGGGCAACCCCGAAGCGAACGCCAAGAGCTTTTTCGAGGCCGAGGGCCGGCGCTGGTTCCGCACCGGCGATCAGGGCAGCTTCGATGCGCAGGGCTATCTGACGCTGACCGGGCGGCTCAAGGAGATCATCAACCGCGGCGGCGAGAAGGTAAGCCCGCTCGAGGTTGATGCGGTGCTGATGGATCATCCGGCGGTGGCGCAGGTCGTGACCTTCGCGATCCCGCACCCCAAGCTTGGCGAAGAGGTCGGGGCGGCGGTCGTGCTGCGCGAGGGCGCGGCCGCGACCGAGGCCGAGATCCGCGCCTTTGCCGAGGCGCGGCTGGCCGCCTTCAAGGTGCCGCGCCGCATCGTCATCCTGCCCGAGATCCCCAAGGGCGCGACCGGCAAGCTCCAGCGCATCGGGCTGGCCGAAAAGCTCGGCCTGACCGCCGGCGCGGCCTGAGGGGGCGCGCGCATGCGGATCTGCATCTTCGGCGCCGGCGCGATTGGCGGCTACATGGGCGCGAAACTCGCGGCCGCCGGCGCCGAGGTCAGCCTTGTCGCGCGCGGCCCCCATCTGCGCGCCATGCAGGAGCGCGGCCTGACGCTGATCGAAGAGGGGGTGCGCCACACGGTGCCGGTGCGCGCCGCCGAGGATCCCGCCGAACTCGGCGAGCAGGATTACGTCGTCGTCACGCTCAAGGCCCATTCGGTGCCGCCAGTCGTGCCGCGGATGCAGCCGCTGATCGGCGCGGGCACCACGATCGTGTCGGGCGTCAACGGCGTGCCGTGGTGGTATTTCCACAAGATCGGCGGCCCGCTCGAGGGCACGCGGCTTGCGAGCGTCGATCCGGGCGATGCGCAATGGCTGGGCTTCGGGCCCGACAGGGTGCTCGGCTGCGTCGTCTATCCGGCGGCCGAAGTCTCCGAGCCGGGCGTGATCCACCACATCGAAGGCAACCGCTTCAGCCTTGGTGAGCCCGGCGGATCGAGATCCGAGCGCGCCGAGCGGCTGTCGGCGGCGCTGACGGCGGCGGGCCTCAAGGCGCCGGTGCGGCCGCGCATCCGCGACGAGATCTGGGTCAAGCTCTGGGGCAACCTGTCGTTCAACCCGATCTCGGCGCTGACGCATGCAACCCTCGATGTGCTCTGCACCGACCCCGGCACGCGGGGGGTGGCGCGCGCCATGATGCTCGAGGCGCAGACGATCGCCGAGGCGCTCGGCGTGCGCTTTCCGATCGATGTCGACCGCCGGATCGAGGGCGGCGCGGCCGTGGGCGCGCATCGCACCTCGATGCTGCAGGACCTCGACGCGGGCCGTCCGATGGAGATCGACGCGCTCGTGGGCGCGGTGCAGGAATTGGGCCGCCTGACGGGGACCGCGACGCCTGCGATCGACACGGTGCTCGCGCTCGTGCGGCTGCGCGCGCGCGTCGCGGGCCTCTACGGCTGAGGGCGCGCGCCCCGCACCACGAGGCGCGACCACGGCCGCAGGCGGCGCGCGATCCAGAGCAGATCGGCGCGCGCAAGCCCCACGCAGCCCGCCGTCGGATGCTGCGGCCCGCGCCGGATATGCACGAAGATGGCCGAGCCGCGCCCCGCGACCGCGCGCGGCCAGTTCCAGCCGGTGACGAGCAGCGCATCATATTGCCCGTCCGCGCGGCGCAGGCGCTCGTGCCCGAAGGGGTGGGGCGCGCGCACCATCAGGTTGTAGTCCGGGTCCGCCGGATCGTCAGACCACAGATCGCCGGGCCCGATCGGCACCGCCCAGCGCGGCACCTCGGCGCGCGCAAGCCGGTCCGGGCGCCAGAGCATCCCGACGATGCGGTGCGCCCCGGCAGGTGTCGCCCCGTCGCCCTCGCATTTGGCGCGCGCGGCCACGATCCCGCCCCGCCCGAGGGTGCAGGGGAAATGGCGGCCGCGAAAGCGCAGCCGCCCGCCCGCCACCACCATGTCGTCGGGCCCCGCGATCATGGCAGATGGCCCGATTTGGCGACCTTGGTCGCAAGATAGGCCGCATTCTCGCCCGTCGCGCCAACCCGCAGCGGCACGCGGTCGGCAACCTCGATGCCCTGGCTTTCCATCATGCGGATCTTGGCGGGGTTGTTCGTCATCAGCCGCACCCTTGCGATTCCCATCCGGCGCAGGATGGTGGCGCCGAGGCGAAAGTCGCGCTCGTCATCCTCGAACCCGAGGCGATGGTTGGCCTCGACCGTGTCGAAGCCCTGATCCTGCAGCGCATAGGCGCGCATCTTGTTGGCAAGCCCGATGCCGCGCCCTTCCTGGTTGAGATAGAGCAGCACCCCGCCGCCCGCCTCGGCCATCGCCCCGAGGGCGGCCGCAAGCTGGGCGCCGCAGTCGCATTTCGCGCTGCCGAGCACATCGCCCGTGAAGCACGCCGAATGGAGCCGCACGAGGGGCGCGCCGTCGCGGTCGGGGCGGCCGACCTCGATCGCGTAATGCTCGACCCCGCCATCGTCGGGGCGAAAGACATGCACCCGCCCCGCGCCGGCCGCCCGCATCGGCAGACGGGCCGCCGCGACCTCGGCGATCCCCGGCGCGCGCGCCTGCTCGGTGCCGACCCATTCCGCGCGAACCCGCGTGAGGTCGGCCGCCAGCGCGTCCGGCGCCGGCGCCACGAGGACGGCCGGCAGAAGCTGGGCGGATTTCGCGAGCCCGACGGCGGCGCGCGTCGCGGCGATCCCTGCGCCCCCGCGCAGCGCCCGCAAGGGCCCCTTCATCGGCCGCGCGAGGTCGGCGGCCGGATCGGCAACCGCCCGCAGCCACCCCGCATCGCCCTCGGGTGGAAGCGAAAGCCGCGCGATATCGGTATCATAGGCCGCGACCTTCAATGTCTCGGCCCGCCGCGCGGTGATGGCGAGGCTCAGCCCCCCGAGGGCGCCGAGGGCGGCAAGGCGCTCGGGCCCGAGCGTCTCGACCGCGACGGCAAGGATCGCGCCATCCGCGCCCTCGATCACGACGGGCAGGCCCATGCGCAGGTCCGCCCGCGCACGGTTGAGGAGTTCCGCCCTGGTCGGTCCGATCGTCATGCTGCCGCCTCCTGCCCCCATCTAACCCCCCGGCGCGGGAAATGAAACAAATCCCCATCGCCGCGCACAGCCCCGTGAGGGGGCGGGCGCGGACCTTGCGCCGCGCGCCCCGCGTCGCCATCTGGATGCGAAAAGGGGGATGCCCATGGCCCAGCTGCGCAAGATCCTGCTTGTCGACGACGATCCCGACCTGCGCGAGGCGCTGGCCGAACAACTCGTCCAGACCGATGAGTTCGACGTGTTCGAGGCCGCGACCGGGGCCGAGGCGCTCGAACGCGCGCGCGGGGCGCGCCACGATCTCGTCCTGCTCGATGTGGGCCTGCCCGATGCCGACGGGCGCGAGGTCTGCCGCAGCCTGCGCGCGCAGGGGATCAAGGCGCCGATCGTGATGCTGACCGGCCACGACAGCGAGGCCGACGAGATCATGGGCCTCGAATCGGGGGCGAATGATTATGTGACGAAGCCCTTCCGGCTGCCGCTCCTGCTCGCGCGGATCCACGCACAGCTGCGCCAGCACGAGCAATCCGAGGATGCGGTCTTTCAGCTTGGCCCCTACACCTTCAAGCCGGCGATGAAGCTGCTGCTCGATCCCAAGGGCCGCAAGCTGCGCCTGACCGAGAAGGAAACGAACATTCTCAAGTTCCTCTATCGGTCGGGGCCGGTCGTCGTGGGACGCGACACGCTTTTGCACGAGGTCTGGGGCTATAACGCGGGCGTCACCACCCACACGCTCGAGACCCACATCTATCGGCTGCGCCAGAAGATCGAGCCCGAGCCCTCGAACGCGCGCCTCCTCGTGACCGAGGCGGGGGGCTACAAGCTTCTGCCCTGAGGGGTCAGCCGTCCGAGCGCAGGCGGCGCACGTTGCTCGGGGGCGACATCATCCCCTCTTCGATCAAGAGGTTGCGCACCGTCTCGAGGCTCATGCGCCCCGGGGCGGGGGCGGGCGTTAGTGGTGCGGCGGGTTCTGCCGCGGGGTCCTGCGCCGCGGGGGCGGGGGCGGGGGCGAGGGTCTGGGGGGCGGTGGAGTAGTGCCCCTTGCGCGCCTCGACCTCGATGATGCTCGCCATCTTCTCGAGCCGGATCTGCACGCTGCGCCGCTTCTGGATCAGGCCGAACTTGCGATAGAGCCCGACGAGGATCTGGTCGACCGTCGCCTCGCCGCCATAGGCGTTGATGACCGTCACGATCTGGTCGTCAAGCTCGTTCGACTTGCGGATCGAGAGTTCGCGCTGCAGCGCCGGCGGCAGGTCGTGGATGTTGCCGAGCGTGGGGGGCATCGCGCTCGTGAGGCCCTCGAGGTGGATGATCCGCTCGGAGACGGCATCGACGGCCGCGGCGTAACCCTCGAGCTTTTCAGCGTGATCGGCCTTCTTCAGCTCGCGGTTCTTGCGCGCGAAGGCGCGCAGGAGATCGGCGATCTCGCGCATGGTTCCGACGTGTTCCGACATGACGCCCTCTGAAGCCGGCAGCGGCCCGGCGCTGACCGCGAATCTGCTGCGATCATTCCGGGACCGGCACAAGACATCAACATCTGCCACGAATCGACGATTCTCCAAAGGTTTTTTCCGTTCTGCGGCGTGAATAGCGGCGCGCGGCGCGATTTTTCCGCCCCGGGCATTGCCCGACCGGCCCCGATCGCGCATGAAGGTCCTCCGATGCGCGTCAAGATCGCCTCATGGAACATCAATTCGGTCCGCCTGCGTGCGGGCCTCGTGGTGCGATTCCTGCGCGAGGAGGCGCCCGACGTCCTCTGCCTGCAGGAATGCAAGAGCCCGGTCGAGAAGATCCCGGCGGCGGTCTTTGCCGAGGCCGGCTATGGCCACATCGTCGCGCGGGGCGAGAAGGGCTATAACGGCGTCGCGATCCTCTCGCGCGTCCCGATCGAGGATGCGGGGTCGGTCGATTTCGGCCGGCTCGGGCACGCGCGCCACGTCGCGGCGCGGCTGCCGGGGGGCGCGGTCGTGCACAACGTCTATGTGCCGGCTGGCGGCGACATCCCCGACCGGGTGCAGAACCCCAAGTTCGGGCAGAAGCTCGACTTTCTCGACCATCTGGCCGCCTGGGGCGCGGACGGGGGCGCGGGCGGATCGCAGGCGGGTGCGATCCTTGTCGGCGACCTCAACATCGCCCCGCGCGAGGATGACGTCTGGAACCACCGCGCGCTCCTCGATGTCGTCAGCCACACGCCGGTCGAGGTCGAGCGCCTCGCGGCCGCGCAGGCGGCGGGCGGCTTTGTCGACGTGACCCGCGCGCATATCCCCGAAGGGCGGCTCTATTCCTGGTGGTCCTACCGGGCGGCGGATTGGGCGGCATCGGACCGCGGCCGCAGGCTCGATCACATCTGGGCGACGCCTGACCTTGCGGGCCGGGCCTCGGGCTCGCGCATCCTGCGCGAGGCGCGCGGCTGGGAGCAGCCCTCGGACCATGTGCCGGTGATGGCGGATTTCGACCTCTGAGGGCCGGCCGGGGCGGCAAGGCCCCTTGGCGTTTGCGGACCGAACGGCCATATAACGCGCGAACCTCTCAGGAGACACGAGATGCTCGGGTTTGGGAACGAACCGCCCAAGGCGGCGGCGGATCTGATCAAGGACGCGACCGAGGCCAGCTTCATGGCCGACGTGATCGAGGCGAGCCGCGAGGTGCCGATCATCGTCGATTTCTGGGCGACCTGGTGCGGGCCGTGCAAGACGCTCGGCCCGATGCTCGAAGCCGCCGTGACCGAGGCGCGCGGCAAGGTGCGCATGGTCAAGGTCGATGTCGACCGCAACCAGCGCATCGCCCAGCAGCTCCGCATCCAGTCGATCCCGACGGTCTATGCCTTCTGGCAGGGCCAGCCGGTCGACGGCTTTCAGGGCGCGGTGCCGGCCTCGGAGATCCGCAAGTTCATCGACCGCGTCGCAGCACTTGCGGGCGACGGCGGGCTGGGCGAGGCGCTCGACGCTGCCGAGGCGATGCTCGCGGAGGGGGCTGCGGTCGAGGCGGCCGAGACCTTCGCCGCCATCCTCGGCGAAGAGCCCGCGAACGCGCGCGCCTTCGCCGGCATCGTGCGGGCCTATCTCGCGCTCGGCGAGGTCGACCGGGCGGAGGCCTTCCTCGGCACCGCCTCGGCCGAGCTGGCGCGCAGCCCCGAGGTCGAGGCCGCGCGCGCCCAGATCGCGCTCGCGCGTCAGGCGCAGAACGCAGGCCCCGTGGCCGAGCTCGAGGCGCGCGTCGCGGCCGATCCGTCCGACCATCAGGCGCGCTTTGACCTCGCGCAGGCGCTGCATGCGAACGGGCAGGTCGCCGAGGCGGTCGATGCGCTGCTTGAGCTTTTCCGCCGCGACCGCGAATGGAACGAGGGCGCGGCCAAGGCGCAGCTCATGACCATCTTCGAGGCGCTCAAGCCCACCGACCCGATCGTGCTGCGCGGCCGACGGCGGCTGTCGTCGATGATATTTGCCTGACGCGCGCCCCGCACTAGATGAGCGCCATGTCGCGCCCCTTCGATCTGCCCGAGGTCCTCGCGGTCTTTCCGCTGCCCGGCGCGCTTCTGCTGCCGCGCGGACGGCTGCCGCTTCATATCTTCGAGCCGCGCTACCTCGCGATGATCGACGATGCCCTCAAGACCCCGCACCGGCTGATCGGCATGATCCAGCCGCGCGAGGTGCCGGGCGGGCGCGAGACGGGGCGCGAGGGGGGCGGCCGGCGGCTCCATGCGATCGGCTGCGCGGGGCGGATCTCGCAGTTCTCCGAGACCGAGGACGGCCGCTACATGATCTCGCTCGCCGGCATCTCGCGCTTTCGGCTGGTTGATGAGGTGTCGGGCTTTACCCCCTATCGGCGCGTTCAGGTCGATTGGGCACCCTTCGCGCGCGACCGCGGCGCGGCTGAGTCGGATGCGCAATTCCGCCGCAAGCCCTTCCTCGAGATGCTGCGGCGCTATTTCGAGGCCGCGGGCCTCTCGGCCGACTGGAGCGGGCTGTCGGAGGCCGAGGACGAGGTGCTGATCAACTCGCTCTCGATGCTCTGCCCGTTCGCCCCCGAGGACAAGCAGGCGCTGCTCGAGGCGCCCTCGCTCGAGACCCGGCGCGAGACGCTCGTCACCCTCATGGAATTCGCGCTGCGCGTGGGCGACGGCGAGGAGCGGATGCAATGACCGACCCGGCCGCCCGACCGCCCGAGGATCCCCAGTTCGACCGGCGGATGCTCGAGCTTCTGGTCTGCCCGGTGACGCGGGCGCCGCTCTCCTACGATCCGCGCACGCGCGAGCTGATCTCGACCGCGGCGCATCTGGCCTATCCGATCCGCGGAGGGATCCCCGTGATGCTCGCGGCCGAGGCGCGCGAGATCGCGTGAAACTTGACTTGGGGCGCCTTCGCGCCCAAGCCTGCGCGCCATGGTCGACCTGCGCCCAGTCGGATATGTGATCGGCCTCATGCTCGTGGCGCTGGGGCTCGCGATGCTCCTGCCGCTCGGGCTCGATCTGGTCCGGGGCGATCCGAACTGGCGCGCCTTTTCCTCGAGCGCGGTGATCAGCTGCGTGGCGGGGGGCGTTCTGGCGCTTGCCTGCGCCAATGGCGCGACGGGGGGGCTGACGCTCCAGCAATCGTTCATCCTCACGACTGGCTCATGGGTCGCGGTGCCGGCGTTCGGGGCGCTGCCCTTCATGTTGGGCGCGCCGGGCGTCGATTTCACCGATGCGATGTTCGAGGCGATGTCGGGTGTGACGACGACGGGCGCGACCGTCTTTGTCGGGCTCGATGCGCTGCCGATGGGCACGAACCTCTGGCGGGGGATCCTGCACTGGCTGGGCGGGCTCGGGATCGTGATCGTCGCCCTCATCTTCCTGCCGGTGATGCAGGTGGGCGGGATGCAGTTCTTCCGCTCGGAAGGGTTCGACACGCTGGGCAAGGTGCTGCCGCGCGCCTTCGACATCTCGCGCGCGCTGACGCAGATCTACATCGCGATGACGGTTGCCTGCATGGTCGCCTTCTTCGCCCTCGGCATGCCGGCGTTCGATGCCGTCGTGCACGCGCTGAGCGCGGTCTCGACCGGCGGCTTCTCGACCCGCGATGCGTCGTTTGCGGGCTATTCGGCGGGCATCGAGATGGCGGCGGTGGTGTTCATGATCCTCGCGAGCCTGCCCTTCATCCGCTTCATCCAGCTTGTGCAGGGCGATGCGCGCAGCATGTTCGGCGACGTGCAGGTGCGCGCCTATCTGCGCTGGATCGCCTATGCGGTGGCGGCGATCGTGCTGCACCGCGTCATCGTCGGCGGCGAAGAGGTGCTGCCGGCGCTGCGTCAGGCGCTCTTCAACGTCGTGTCGATCTTCAGCGGCACCGGCTTTACCAGCGCCGATCTGGCCGGCTGGGGGCCGTTTGCGCTCGTGGTGCTGATGGCCGTGGGCTTCATCGGCGGCTGCACCTCCTCGACCGGCTGTTCGGTCAAGGTGTTCCGCTATCTCGTGATGTTCGAGGCGATCCGCGCGCAGGTGCGCCGCCTCATGAACCCGAGCGCGGTCACGCCGCTGCGGCTGCAGGGGCGCCGGCTCGAGGTCGATGTCGTGACCTCGGTGATGGTCTTCTTCACCCTCTTCGTGCTGAGCTTCGGGGTGCTCGCGGTCGCGCTCGCGCTTGCGGGGCTGCACCGCGACACGGCGCTGACGGCCGCCTGGACGGCGATCGCGAATGTGGGGCCGGTCTTCGGGCCCGGGGTCGGGCCGACGGGGGCGATGGACGGGTTTCCGGCGGCCGCGAAATGGCTGATGATCGCTGGGATGCTCGTCGGGCGGCTCGAGATCCTGTCGGTCTATGTCCTGTTCACCGCGCGCTTCTGGGCGCGCTGAGGGATCTCGACGGCCTCGCCGACCCAGCCCGCGAGGTTTTCGCGGATGACCTCGGTCAGCGCGGTGACATGGTCGTCCCCGTCATTGAGGCAGGGGATATAGGTGAAGCTCTCGCCGCCCGCATGCTCGAAGGCCTCGCGGATCTCGCCGTTGATCTCCTCGAGCGTCTCGATGCAGTCGGCCGAGAAGGCGGGCGCGATGACGGCGATGTTGCGCTTGCCGGCGCGGGCAAGCTCGGCCACATGGTCGACCGTATAGGGGCGCAGCCATTCCTCGCGCCCGAAGACCGACTGGAAGGTCGTGTCGATCGCCTCGCGCGGCCAGCCCAGACGCTCGCGCAAGAGGCGCGTCGTCTTCTGGCACTTGCAGTGATAGGGGTCGCCCTCCATCAGATAGCGGATCGGCATGCCGTGATAGCTGGCGACCAACACATCTGGACGAACCTCAAGCTTGGCATAGGCACGCTCGACGGACTGGGCCAGCGCCTCGATATAGGCGGGATGTTCAAAGTATTCGGGCGCGGTGCGCACCGCGGGCTGGTATTTCTCGGCCATCATCGCGCGAAAGAACTGGTCGTTCGCGGTCGCGGTCGTGGCGCCTGCATATTGCGGATAGAGCGGGAAGAAGAGGATCTTCTCGCAGCCCGCCGCCACCATCGCGCGCACCTTCGAGGGCGTCGAGGGGTTGCCGTAGCGCATGCAGAAATCGACCATGATGTCTGGGTCGATCGTCTCGGCCACGCGGCGCGCGATCTTTTCGGTCTGCGCCTTGGTGATGGTCATGAGCGGGCTCTCGCCCTTGTCGTGGTTCCAGATCGAGCGGTAGTTCGCCCCCGAGGTGAAGGGCCGCTTCGAGAGGATCACGAGTTGCAGAAGCGGCTGCCACTTCCACGCCGGAAAGTCGATCACGCGCCGGTCCGAGAGGAACTCGCTCAGGTAGCGGCGCATCGACCAGTAGTCGTAATTGTCGGGCGTGCCGAGGTTCGCAAGCAGCACGCCGATGCGCGGCCGCGCCACCCGCGGGTGATCGGCCGGGGCAAAGGGCATCGGGCGTGCGTCGGCATCCGCCATGGGATTTCCTCGGGTTGACGTCATCGGTTTCGCAAGATGGGGCGCTGGCCGCGCTCGGCCCGCCGCCGCCTTCGACGCGTCACTTAGCGGAAATGGTCGCGGGGTCAATCGCCGCGTCCGACGGCGGGTGCCGCGGGGGCCGGGCGCAGCTTGAATGTTGCGTGCCCGTGCTAGATTTCGCGCGCATCCAGCATGGGAGACGACCTTGAAGCACATCCTGACCACCGCCGCGGCCCTTGTCCTGTCATCCGCCGCAGCCTTCGGTGCCGACATCGCCACGGGCGATCAGATCCGCGCCGCCATCTCGGGCAACACCGTGCAGGGCAGCATGGTCGACGCCGGCGCCTATACCGAGTTCTATGCCGCCGACGGCACCATCCGCGGCAAGGACTATACCGGCACCTGGACGATCGAGGGCGATGCGATGTGCTTTGCCTATGGCGAGGCGCCCGCCTGCTGGGCCGTGCGCCTTTCGGGCGATCAGGTGACCTGGGTCAAGGACGGCAAGGACGACGGCACCGGCACGATCCTTGCGGGAAATCCCAACAACTTCTGATGCCGGTGGGCATCCGAGGCTGATGGCAGGGGCAGAGGGACTCGAACCCACGACCCTCGGTTTTGGAGACCGATGCTCTACCGGCTGAGCTATACCCCTGCGGTGGACGCGGGGTTACGGCAGGGGCGGGACGAAATCAAGGGCCTTCGCTGCGCCCCGCCCCCCGCAAATCGCGCTGGACCCCCGGAATCGCGCGCAGTAGACCCGGGGCATGGCCGAGCCCGAAGACCAGACATCGCAGATCATCTCCGAGCCGCTCTCGCGCGCGATCGGCGCGCGCTATCTGCAATATGCGCTTTCGACCATCATGCACCGCGCGCTGCCGGATGCGCGCGACGGGCTCAAGCCCGTGCACCGGCGCATCCTCTTTGCCATGCGCGGGTTGC
>JAUREX010000056.1 GCA_030834485.1 Gemmobacter sp. | reverse complement strand
GCCCGCGGTCAAGCGCGGGCGGTGCCGCGCGCGCGAGGATCCGATAGACATAGGCCCGCCCGATCGCCGAAAAGCGCGCGTGAAACCCCTCATCGACCTGCGCGACCTCGAGGATCGCGACCGGCGCCGGCCGGAGGTGGGCGTTGAGCGCGGCGCAGAGCCGCTCCGGCGCCCAGTCGCGCGCGAGATCGACATGGGCCACCTGCGCCGTCGCATGCACGCCTGAATCCGTGCGCCCGGCCGCGTGCAGAACGCCCGGCGCCGGGTCGATCCGCCCCAGCGCGGCCTCGATCGCACCCTGCACCGTCGGCGCGCCGCCCGCCTGCCGCTGCCAGCCCTGAAAGGGCGTTCCGTCATATTCGATGCGAAGGGCGAAGCGCGGCATGGGGCACCTTTCGGTATTGCTCCTAGCCGGTCGGGCAGGGGGCGGCAACGGGGCTGCGCCGCTGGCCGCTCTGGCCTTCGCGCCCCTTGCCGTGCTAGCGGGACGCAGCAACGCAAGGAGGAGGCGCCGGGATGGATCTGGGAATCAGGGGGCGGAGGGCGATCGTCTGCGCGGCCTCGAAGGGGCTCGGGCGCGGCTCGGCCGAGGCGCTGGCGGCCGCGGGCGTCGATCTCGTGCTGAACGCGCGCGGGGCCGAGGCGCTCGCGGCGACCGCCGAGGCGATCCGCGCGGCCCATGGCGTTGCGGTGACGGCCGTTGCCGGCGACATCACGACCGAGGCGGGCCGCGCGGCGGTGCTTGCCGCGGCGGGCGATGTCGACATCCTCATCACCAACGCCGGCGGCCCGCCGCCAGGGGATTTCCGCAACTGGTCGCGCGAGGACTGGATCAAGGCGGTGGACGCCAACATGCTCACGCCGATCGAGCTCATCAAGGCGACGATCGACGGCATGATCGCGAAGAAGTTCGGCCGCGTCATCAACATCAGCTCGGTCAACGGGCAGAAGGGGCAGGCCGGGCAGGCGAATTATTCCGCCGCCAAGGCCGGCGACATCGGCATCACCCGCGCGCTCGCGCAGGAAGGGGCGCGCGCGGGCATCACCGTGAACGCGATCTGCCCGGGCTATATCGGCACCGACATGGTGCGCGCCATCGACGAGAAGGTGCTGGCCGAGCGCATCATCCCGCAGATCCCCGTCGGCCGGCTGGGCGAGCCCGAGGAGATCGCGCGCTGCGTGGTATTCCTCGCCTCGGACGATGCGGGCTTCATCACCGGCTCGACCATTTCGGCCAACGGCGGTCAGTTCTTCTCGTGACCGCGACCCCGGCGCCGGACGGCGCCGAAGCCCCGGCACTGAACCGGGCGCGTCAGAGGCGGCAGGCCTCGTAGACGCGCCCGATATCGCCGCCCCAATCGCCCGCATAGGCCGCGAGCAGATCATCCGCCCGCGTCCGTCCCGAGGCGATGATCGCCTGAAGCGGCGCGAGGTGGACCTCTTCGCCAAGGCCGCGCGCGACCAGCCCCGCGCGCGAGAGATCAAGGACGCGCGCCGCGACATCGCGCAGGCTGACGCCACCCGCCGACCCCGCAAGCCCCGCCTCGGAGGCCGCGACGCGCAGCCCCTCGCGCGTCTCGGCGTCCCAGCCGCGCGCGATCTCCCACGCCGCGCCGAGCGCGTCGGCGTCGTAGATCAGACCCGTCCAGAAGGCCGGCAGCGCCACGAGGTTGCCGAGCGGCCCCGCATCGGCACCGCGCATCTCGATGTAGCGCTTGAGGCGCGCCTCGGGGAAGACGGTCGTCAGATGGTCCGCCCAATCCGACAGCGTCGGCACCTCGCCGGGCAGGGCGGGCAGGCGACCCTTGAGGAAATCGCGGAACGACTGGCCGAGCGCGTTGATGTAGCGCCCCTCGCGATAGACGAAATACATCGGCACATCGAGCACCCAGTCGACGTAGCGGTCGAACCCGAAGCCGGGCTCGAAGGCGAAGGGCAGCATGCCGGTGCGCGCGTCATCGAGGCTGCGCCAGATGCGCGAGCGCCAGGAGCGGTGGCCATTCGGGCGCCCCTCGAAGAAGGGCGAGCTTGCGAAAAGCGCGGTGGCGACAGGCTGGAGCGCGAGAGCCACGCGCATCTTCAGCACCATGTCGGCCTCGGAGTCGAAATCGAGGTTCACCTGCACGGTGCAGGTGCGATACATCATCTGCGTGCCATGCGTGCCGACGCGGCCCATGTAGTCGGTCATCAGCCGATAGCGCCCCTTGGGCATCATCGGCATCTCATCATGGCGCCAGACGGGGGCGGCGCCGATCCCCATGAACCCGACCCCCATCGGCCCGGCAAGCTCGGCGACCTCGGCCAGATGGTTCTCGAGCTCTGCCCGGGTGGCGTGGAGATCGGCGAGCGGCGCACCCGAAAGCTCGAACTGGCCGCCGGGTTCGAGGCTGATGTTGGCGCCGTTGCGCGTGAGGCCGATGATCGCCGCGCCCTCGCGCACCGGCGTCCAGCCGAAGCGAGCCGAGAGCCCTTCGAAGAGCGCCCGGATCGAACGCGGGCCGTCATAGGGCAGCGGCGCGTGGGTGTCGGTGAGGAAGCCGAACTTTTCATGCTCGGTCCCGATGCGCCAGCGCGCGCGCGGCTTGCAGCCGGCGGCGAGGTATTCGACCAGTTGTCCGGGGTCTTCGATCGGGCCGCCGCCCTCCTGGGGTATCGACATGGGCGTGGGCCTTCTGGATGCGACGGCGCGAGAGGTGAGGCTTCGGCGCGCCCGTGTCAAGGGAGCGCGACAGCCCCCCAATCGCCGAGCCGCGCCTGCCAGAGCGCGAGTGCTGCGACCGCGGCCGTATCGGCGCGCAGGATGCGGGGGCCGAGGCTGGTGACATGCACGAAAGGGAGCGTGTGCAGGCGCGCGCGCTCGGCCGGCGAAAACCCGCCCTCGGGGCCGATCAGCACGGCCCATGGCCCCGGCGCGGTGCCCGGCGCGGGATCGGGGAGCGCGCGCGCCGCGCCGGCCGCGGCCTCGTCGCAGAGCATGAGGCGCCGGCCTGCATCCCAGCGGTCGAGGACGCGCGCGAGGGGGGCAAGCTCGGCCACCTCGGGCACGAAGGTACCGCCGCATTGCTCGACCGCCTCGACCGCATGGGCCTGGAGGCGGTCGCGGGCGATGCGCTCGGCGTTGGTGAAGTCGGTCTGCACGGGCAGGATGCGGCGCACGCCCATCTCGGCCGCCTTCTCGACAATGAAATCGGTGCGCGCCTTCTTGATCGGCGCGAAGAGAAGCCAGAGGTCCGGCGGCGGCGCGGGCGGGCGCGTGGGCGCGAGCGGCAGGACGCGGGCGCTGCGCTTCCCTTCGGGCGCAAGCTCGGCCAGCCATTCGCCGTCGCGGCCGTTGAAGACCAGGATCCGCGCGCCGGGGCCGAGGCGCATGACGTTGAGCAGATAATGCGCCTGTTCGGGGGCAAGCGTCAGCGGTTGCCCCGCGCCGAGCGGCTGGTCTAGATGAAGCCTGACTTTCGCATCCATGGGGCAAGACTATGCGCGAGACGGGCGCCGCGCCAGAGGCGGGGGGAAGCGTTGCCGACGCGCCCCGCGGGAACTGGGTCGATGCGCGCGCACCCGCATGGGCGCGCCCCTGGCTGCGGCTATCGCGCGCGGACCGGCCGGTGGGGACGTGGCTATTGCTCATCCCGTGCTGTTGGGGGGTCGCGCTGGCGGGGATGGGCGGGGCGCCGCGGGTGGGGGATCTGTGGATCGTCGCGGGGTGCGCGGCGGGGGCGTGGCTCATGCGCGGGGCGGGCTGCACCTGGAACGACATCACCGACCGCCATATCGACGCCGCCGTGGCGCGCACGCGGTCGCGCCCGATCCCCTCGGGGCAGGTGGGGGTGCGGGGGGCGCTGGGCTGGATGGTGGCGCAGGCGCTGGTGGCGTTTGCGATCCTGCTCAGCTTTCCACCGCTCGCGATCGGGCTCGGGGTGGCCTCGCTTGCGCTTGTCGCGATCTATCCCTTCGCCAAGCGCTTTACCTGGTGGCCGCAGGTGTTTCTGGGGCTTGCCTTCAACTGGGGGGCTTTGCTGGCGTTTGCAGCGCAGGACGGCAGGCTCGGGCTGGCGGCGGTGTTGCTCTATGCGGCGGGGATCGCCTGGACGCTCTTTTACGACACGATCTATGCCCATCAGGACCGCGAGGATGACGCGCTGATCGGGGTGAAATCGACCGCGCGGCTTTTCGGGGCGCAGAGCGGGCCTTGGCTCTGGGGGTTCGCGGCCGCGGCGGGGGCGCTGATGCTTGGCGCGGTGCTGGCGGCGGGGCCCGCAGGCGCGGCGCGGGTCGTGGCGCTTGCCGGGGTCGGGGGGTTCGTCGCGCATCTGGTCTGGCAGATGCGCCGGCTCGACATCGACGATCCGGCGCGCTGCCTTGCGGTCTTTCGCTCGAACCGCGACGCGGGGCTGATCGTGGCGGGGGCCTTCGCCCTCGCCACGCTGATCTGAGGGCAGCCTAGCCGCCGAGGCGGGCGCGCCGTGTCGCGATGAGCTTGAGGCGCAGCGCGTTGAGGCGGATGAAGCCGGCCGCGTCCTTCTGGTCATAGGCGCCGGCGTCGTCCTCGAAGGTGACATGGGCCTCGGAATAGAGGCTGTGGTCGGACCAGCGCGCGACCGTGCGCGCCATGCCCTTGTAGAGCTTGACGCGCACCGTGCCCGAGACATGCTCCTGGCTCTTGTCGATGAGGGCCTGGAGCATCTCGCGCTCGGGGCTGAACCAGAAGCCGTTGTAGATCAGTTCGGCATAGCGCGGCATCAGGCTGTCCTTGAGGTGCCCGGAGCCCGAATCGAGGGTGATCTGCTCGATCCCGCGATGGGCCTCGAGCAGGATGGTGCCGCCCGGGGTCTCGTAGACGCCGCGCGACTTCATGCCGACGAAGCGGTTCTCGACCATGTCGAGCCGCCCGATGCCATGCAGCCGCCCGAGGTCGTTGAGGCGGGTGAGCAGCGACGCGGGCGACATCGCGACCCCGTCGATCGCGACGGCATCGCCGCGTTCGAAGGTGATCTCGACCATCTCGGGGGTGTCGGGGGCGTCCTCGGGGTGGTTGGTGCGCTGATAGACGTAATCGGGCGCCTCCTGGCCGGGATCCTCGAGGACGCGCCCCTCGGAGGAGGCGTGCAGGAGGTTGGCATCGACCGAGAAGGGCGCCTCGCCGCGCTTGTTTTTGGCGATCGGGATCTGATGGGCCTCGGCGAATTCGATGAGCTTGGTGCGGCTCGTGAGCGACCATTCGCGCCAGGGGGCGATGACACGGATATGGGGGTTCAGCGCATAGGCCGACAGCTCGAACCGGACCTGGTCGTTGCCCTTGCCGGTCGCGCCATGGGCGACCGCGTCGGCGCCCGTCGCCGCGGCGATCTCGACGAGGCGCTTGGAGATGAGCGGGCGCGCGATCGAGGTGCCGAGCAGATAGAGCCCCTCGTAGAGGGCGTTCGCGCGGAACATCGGAAAGACGAAGTCGCGGACGAACTCCTCGCGCAGATCCTCGATGTGGATGTTCTCGGGCCGGATGCCGAGCAGGAGCGCCTTCTGGCGGGCGGGTTCGAGTTCCTCGCCCTGGCCGAGGTCGGCGGTGAAGGTCACCACCTCGCAGCCGTATTCGGTCTGAAGCCATTTGAGGATGATCGAGGTATCGAGGCCGCCCGAATAGGCGAGCACCACTTTCTTCGGCGCGGACATGTTGCGCTCCGTCTCTGGGGTCCGGGCGGGGGTCTAGCGGCTTCGCGGGGAAGCGGCAAGGGTGGGGCGGGTTTACGGGTGCGCGCGGGCGCGCTATGGGGCCGCATGGACCATGCCCAGACCTTCGCCGCATCTGCCCGCGCCGCCTCCGAGGCGCTGCGTGCGCTGTTCGAGCCGACGCCCTTGCAGCGCAACGAGCATCTCTCGGCCCGCTTCGGCGCGGAGATCTGGCTCAAGCGCGAGGATCTGACGCCGGTGCGCAGCTACAAGCTGCGCGGCGCCTTCAACGCCATGCGCAAGCGCGTGGGCACGCAGCGCCATTTCGTCTGCGCCTCGGCCGGCAATCACGCGCAGGGGATGGCCTTTGCCTGCCGCCATTTCGGGGTGCGCGGCACGATCTTCATGCCGGTGACGACGCCGCAGCAGAAGATCGGGCGCACGCGCGGCTTTGGCGGGGATGCGGTCGAGATCGTGCTGACGGGGGATTACTTCGACCAGACGCTCGCGGCCGCCGAGGCCCATTGCGCCACCCATGGCGCGGCGTTCCTCTCGCCCTTCGACGACGACGACGTGATCGAGGGGCAGGCGAGCGTCGGGGTCGAGATCCTGGCACAACTCGGGCGCGCGCCCGACCTCGTGATCCTGCCGGTGGGGGGAGGGGGGCTGTCGGCGGGCGTCACGCGCTATCTGGCCGAGGCGGCCCCCGCGACGGGCTTTCGCTTTGTCGAGCCGTCGGGGGGCGCGAGCCTTGCCGCGGCGCTCGCGGCGGGGGGGCCCGTGACGCTCTCGCGCGTGAACAGCTTTGTCGACGGGGCGGCGGTCGCGCGCGTGGGCGCGCGCAGCTTCGCGGCACTCGCGGGGACCGATCCGGCCCATGTCCTTGCGGCACCCGAGGACCGCATCTGCATCACCATGCTCGAGATGCTCAACGCCGAGGGGATCGTGCTCGAGCCCGCAGGCGCGCTCGCGCTCGATGTGCTGCCAGAGTTGCGCGCAGTGATCGCGGGGCGGACGGTGGTGTGCGTGACCTCGGGCGGGAATTTCGACTTCGAGCGGCTGCCCGAGGTCAAGGAACGCGCGATGCGCCATGCGGGGCGCAAGAAGTATTTCATCCTGCGCATGCCCCAGCGGCCCGGCGCGCTGCGCGAGTTCCTCTCGATGCTCGGGCCCGACGACGACATCGCGCGGTTCGAATACCTCAAGAAATCGGCGCGCAACTTCGGCTCGGTCCTGATCGGGATCGAAACCTCGGCGCCGGGCAATTTCGCCGCACTGGCCGCGCGCCTCGACGCCGCCGGCATGGGCTGGCGCGACATCACCGGCGACGAGGCGCTGGCCGAGTTCCTGATCTGAGCGTCAGGCCGGCACGCAATCGGGCGCGAGGCGCGCGAAGGCGGCGCGAGAGGCCTGCCAGAGCGCGACGAGATCGGTGATATCCTCGGGCCCGAGCGCGCGCCCGGCACGCACCGCCGTCTCGGCCGCGCGCGACGCGAGGGCGAGATCGGCAAATCCGAGGTTGAGCGCGCCCCCGCGCAGGCTGTGAAGCGGCCCCTCCTGCGCCCGGGCGTCGCCCGCGGCGGCGAGCCGCGCGAGATGGGCCTCGGCCTCTTCGATGAAAATCGCCAGAACCTCCTGCACCCCGTCGGCGCCCAGGTCGCCGCGGAGCATGTCAAGCCGTCGGGTATCGATCATTCCCGCCTCCCTTCATTCCCCGGGGCGAGGATGGCGGGGGGCGGTTAAGGGCCGGTTAGGCCGCGGCGGGGGAATAGCTGCAAGTTTCTGCTTCGGGCGGCGAGGCTGCGGGGGGATGCGTGGTGCCCGAGGCGAGAATCGAACTCGCACGCCTTGCGGCGGAGGATTTTGAGTCCCCTGCGTCTACCGTTCCGCCACTCGGGCACGGGGACGGTCCTAGACGAGATCGGGCGCGAGGTAAAGCGCGCGCGAGGCGGAGCCGGAACCGACAGGGCGGTGTCGCGGCGAGAACAGACAGGCGGGGGAGGGCCGGGCGAGCGTCGCGACCGGAAGGGGAGTGCGCATGTTCGATCGGTTCGCCCTCGCGGGGTTGCGTCGGGCCCCGGCGCCCGGCGTGCGCGCCTTCGCCGCGCTCTCGGGCCTCGATGCGGCGGTGCGGGGGATGCTGATCTCGGTGCTGCCGCTCGAGGTCTATCGCGCCTTCGGGGATGCGGCGCTGGTCTCGGGTATCTATTTCGGCGTGGGGTGCCTGTCGCTTCTGGCGGGGCTGCTGGTGCCGCGGGTCGCGGCGGCGATCGGGCGGCGCTGGACCTATACGGCCGGGGCGGGGCTTTTCATCGTCGGGCATCTGTGCGGGATCGCGGGCGGGCCGCTGATGGCGGCGGCGGTGCTGAGCATCTCGGTCGGGACGGTGATGGTGTTTGTCTGCCTCAACGCCTATGTCCTCGACTACATCGCGCGGAGCGATCTGGGGCGGACGGAATCGACGCGGATGTTCTATGCCGCGCTGCCCTGGACGGCGGGGCCGCTCCTGGGGGTGGTGCTGCTGGAGCTGTGGCGGCCCTTGCCCTTTCTGGTGGCGGCCGGGCTTGCGCTGGTGCTTCTGGCGACATTCTGGGTGCTGCGGCTGGGGAACGGGCGCGCGATCGCGCGGGCGCGGGGGCCATCGCCCAATCCGCTCGCCTATCTGGGACGGTTCGCGCAGCAGCCGCGCCTCGTGGCGGGGTGGGTGTTCGCGGTGATCCGCTCAAGCGGGTGGTGGGTGTTCGTGGTCTATCTGCCGATCTTTGCCGTCGAGGCGGGGCTTGGCGGCAAGATCGGCGGGGCGACGCTGTCGCTGGCCTCGGCGCTCATGTTCCTCACGCCCGTGATGCTGCGCTGGATGCAGGCGCGCTCGGTCCGGGTGGCGGTTCGGGCGGGGTTCATCGGCGCGGGCGCCTGCCTCGGGCTGGCGGCGGTGGCGTCGGGGTGGCCGTGGCTTGCGGTCGCGGCGATGATGGGGGCGGCGTTCTTTCTCGTGCTGCTTGACGTGGTGGGGGGGTTGCCGTTCCTGCTTGCGGTCAAGCCCTCGGAGCGCGCCGAGATGGCGGGGATCTATTCGAGCTTTCGCGACGTCTCGGGGATCGTGACGCCGGGGCTTGCGTGGATCGTGCTGACGGTCGCGCCGATTCCGGGGCTTTTCGCGGCGATGGGGGTGCTGTTCGGGGGGATGTGGATGCTGGCGGGGCGGCTGCACCCGAAGCTCGGCATCCCGCCGGCGCGGCGCCATCCGCGGGCGCGCGGGGCCACGGATCTGGCGGCCTGACGGGGGTGGCGGCGCCACGGGTGGCGCCGGCCGTCATTGGATCGGGAATGCCGGCGGGTGCCGGCGGGCGCGATCAGGCGAGCGAGATGTTCGTCGCCGATTCGCGGCCGTCGCGGCCCGACTCGATGTCGAAGGTGACGGCCTGGCCGTCATTGAGGCCGCGCAGCCCCGCACGCTCGAGCGCGGAGATGTGCACGAAGACGTCCTTGCGGCCGCCCTCGGGGGCGATGAAGCCATACCCCTTGGTTGCGTTGAACCATTTCACGGTGCCCTTGGCCATCGTGACTACTCCTGTCTGTCATGCCGCCCGCGGAAGTGCGGCGGCCCGGCGCGGTCACGTCAAGATCGAAAGACTGCGGCCACGAGGGAGACAGGTCGATAAAGAGCACAACGCGGAAGCCCGATGGCAGATTTTTGCCCGTCTGGCAAGGAAAATTTCAGTCTTCGCCCCTGGCGCGGGCGGCGCGGGCGGCACGCTCGGCGGCCTTGGCGGCGTTCCAGAGCGTATCCATCTCGGCGAGCGTGCTGTCGGCGGGGGTGCGGCCCGTCCGGGCGAGGGCGTCTTCGATATGGGCGAAGCGGCGGGTGAACTTGGCGTTGGTCCCGCGCAGCGCGGCCTCGGGGTCAATCCTGAGGTGGCGGGCGAGATTGGCGAGCACGAAGAGGATGTCGCCGAATTCGTCGGCGATGGCGGCCGGGTCGCCCGTGGCGCGGGCGGCGGCGAGTTCGGCGAGTTCCTCGTGAAGCTTGGCGAGGACATCGTCGGTCGCGGGCCAGTCGAAGCCGACCCTGGCGGCGCGGGACTGGAGCTTGACGGCGCGGGTGAGGGCGGGAAGCGCGCGGGCGATGCCGTCGAGCGTGCCGGCGCCGGTCGCGGCGCGTTCGCGGGCCTTGGCGGCCTCCCAGGCGGCGGCGCGGGCTGCGGCATCTGCGGGGCGGGCGGGGGGCGGGGTTTCGGGGGCTGCGGTATCGGGCGGGAAGATGTCGGGGTGGCGGTCGATCATCTTGGCCGAGATCGCGGCCACCACGTCGGGGAAGGCGAAGCGGCCGACCTCCTGGGCGATGCGGGCGTGGAAGACGACCTGGAGGAGGAGGTCGCCAAGCTCGGCCGGAAGCTCGTCCCAGGCGGCGCGCTCGATCGCGTCGACGACCTCATGGGCCTCCTCGAGGGTGTAGGGGGCGATCGAGGCACTGTCCTGGGCGATGTCCCAGGGGCAGCCGGTGCGGGGGTCGCGCAGCGCACGCATGATCGCGAGGAGCCGTGCCAGCGAGGCGGCGGCCGCGTGATCCTCGGGCGAGGGGACGGGCGCGTGCATGGCGCGGACCTTCGGGCAGGGGAGATCAGGCGCGCGTGTCGAGGCCTGCGGGTGGTGCGGAGGAGGCGGGCATCGAGGAGACGCCGACGCGGGCGGGACGCAGGAGGCGGTCGTGGATGGCGAATCCCTCGGACATCACCTCGATGATCTGGCCCGCTGTCGTGCCGGGGACGGGGGCCTCGAACATCGCCTGGTGGAGCTGGGGATCGAAGCTGTCGCCGCGGGCGGGGTTGATCGGGGTGATGGCGTGGCGCGAGAAGGCCGCGAGCAGGTCGCGCAGCGTGATCTCGACCCCTTCGAAGAAGGCGGGCGCGCTGGCGCGCAGCGTGTCGTCGGCGGCGTCGAGCGCGCGGCGGAGGTTGTCGTGGACATCAAGGAGGTCGCGCGCGAGGCGGGTGCCGCCGTACATCTCGGCCTCGCGCCGGTCGCGCTCGGCGCGCTTGCGGGCGTTCTCGGCGTCGGCCAGCGCACGCATGTAGCGGTCGCGCAGATCGTCACGCTCCTGCCTCAGGCGGGCGATGTCGTCCTCGGGGAGGGCGGTGTCGGGCAGCGGCGCGGTGTCGGCGGCGGCGGTTTTCGGATCGTCCTGCATCATCATCCCTTGTGGCGGTCGGCGACGAGGCGGCCGACCATCTGTGCGGTGTAGTCGACGATCGGCACGATTCGTCCGTAGTTGAGCCGGGTGGGGCCGATGACCCCGACCGCGCCGATGACCTTGCGGTCGGCATTCATATAGGGAGAAACCACCAGAGCGGAACCCGTGAGCGAAAAAAGCTTGTTCTCGGAGCCGATGAAGATGCGCACGCCTTCGCCGGCATCGGCGAGGTCGAGGAACTCGGCGATGTCGCGCTTGCGTTCGAGATCGTCGAAGAGCGTCCGGATCCGGTCGACATCGTCGTGCGGGTCGCTGCCGGGCAGAAGGTTCGCCTGGCCGCGCACGATGAGGCGTTCGCGCGTCTGGCCGGCGTTTTCCCATTCGGCGAGGCCGCTCTCGACGAGGGCGCGGGCGAGTTCGTCGATCTCCTGGCGGCGGCGCTGCATCTCGGTGCCGACCTGGTCGCGCAATTCGCCGAGCGTGCGGCCCTCGGCGATGGCGTTGAGGAAATTGGCGGCCGTGCGCATCGAGGAGGGGGTCTGGCCCGGCGGGGGGCGGAAGACGCGGTTCTCGACATGGCCGTCGGAAAAGACGAGGACGACGAGGGCGCGGTCAGGGGCGAGGCCCACGAATTCGATGTGGCGGATCGCGGCTTCGTGCTTGGGGGCGAGCACGAGGCTCGCGCTGCGGGTAAGGCCCGAGAGCGCCTGGCCGATGCGGTCGAGGAGGTTCGAGATCGAGCTTTCGGTGGTGCCGAGGGTTGCGTCGATCGTCTCGCGGTCGGCGCGGTCGAGGTCGCCCACCTCGAGGACGGCATCGACGAACATGCGCAGCCCCGCCTCGGTCGGGACGCGGCCGGCGGAGATGTGCGGGCTGTCGAGGAGGCCCATGTATTCGAGATCCTGCATGACGTTGCGCACGGTGGCGGCCGAGACGCGCTCGGACATCGAGCGCGTCAGCGTGCGCGAGCCGACGGGTTCGCCCGAGGCGAGATAGGCCTCGACCACGCGGCGGAACACCTCGCGCGAGCGGGCGTTCATCTCTTCGAGGCGGCTTGCGTGGTCGGGCATCTCGGGGGTGCGCTGTCGGTCGGGGTCGGGGGCGCGATTATGCCCCAAGGAGCGGGGGCGTCAATCGCGGCTGCGGGCATGGCGGGTTGCCTTTCGCCCTGACGCGGGGCAAGAGGTCGGGATCGACAGGGGAGGAAGCGGGATGCGGCCATCGGGACGCCAGCTGGACGAATTGCGCGCGGTCAGGATCGAGGCGGGGGTGCTGCGGCATGCAGAGGGCTCCTGCAGGATCGTGATGGGGGGCACGGAGGTGCTTTGCGCCGCGACGATCGAGGACAAACCGCCCGCCTTTCTGCGCGGCACCGGGCTTGGCTGGGTGACGGCCGAATACGGCATGCTGCCGCGGGCGACGCAGACGCGCACGCGCCGCGAGGCGGCAGCGGGGCGCCAGCAGGGGCGCACGATCGAGATCCAGCGGCTGATCGGCCGGGCGCTGCGCGCCGGCGTCGACCGGGCGGCGCTGGGCGAGCGGCAGATCGTGATCGATTGCGACGTGATCTCGGCCGACGGGGGCACGCGCTGCGCGGCGATCACGGGGGGCTGGGTCGCATTGAGGATGGCAGCCTCGCGGCTGATGGCGGCGCGGCTGGTCACGAGCGACCCGATCCTCGATCATGTCGCGGCGGTCTCTTGCGGGATCTATGCGGGGCAGGCGCTGGTCGATCTCGATTATGCAGAGGACAGCGCCGCGGGCGTGGACGGGAATTTCGTCATGACCGGGGCGGGGCGGCTGGTCGAGGTGCAGGGCTCGGCGGAGGGGGCGACCTTCGGGCGCGACGATCTCGACCGGTTGCTTGGTCTGGCCGCTGGTGGGGTTGCCGCGCTTGTCGCGGCGCAGAAGGCGGCGCTCTGATGGCGGGGGGGGCGCGGCGGGTGCTGGTGATTGCCACGCACAATGCCGGAAAGCTTGAGGAATTCGCTGATCTTTTAAAGGGTTACGACTTCGAGATCGTGGGCGCGGGGGCGCTCGGCCTTGGTGTTCCGGAGGAGACCGAGGCGGATTTCGTTGGCAACGCCGCCCTGAAGGCGCTCGCGGCGGCGCGGGCCTCGGGGTGCGTTGCGCTCGCGGATGACAGCGGGCTTTGTATCGATGCGCTGGGCGGTGCGCCGGGGGTGCGTTCGGCGGATTGGGCGGAGACACCCGCCGGGCGCGATTTCGGGGTCGCGATCGGGCGGGTCGAGGCGGCGCTGCGCGAGAGCGGGGCGCCGCGGCCCTGGGCGGCGGCGTTTCGCTGCGCGCTGGCGCTTGCCTGGCCCGACGGGCGCCGCGTCACGGCCGAGGGGTCGGTGCGGGGCGAGATCGTGCTGCCGGGGCGCGGGAGCCTCGGGCATGGCTACGACCCGATCTTTCGGGCGGAAGGCGAGGCGAAAGGCTTTGGCGAGATCGACCGCTGGGTGAAGAATCGCCAGAGCCATCGGGCGCGGGCGCTTGCTGAGATGGAGCCCGCGCTGCGCGACGTTTCACGTGAAACATCGGCGGGCGGTGCATGAGCGGACCGGCAGAGGACGGCGGCTTCGGCCTCTATGTGCATTGGCCGTTCTGCACCTCGAAATGCCCCTACTGCGATTTCAACAGCCATGTCGCGGAGGGGATCGACCAAGCCGCCTGGGCCAATGCGCTTTGCCGCGAGATCGAGCGAAGCGCCGCGGAGACGAGCGAAGAGCGGCTCTTGAGCATCTTCTTTGGAGGCGGCACGCCTTCGACCATGCCGCCGTCGACCGTCGCGGCGGTGATAGAAGCTGCGACCCGTTCCTGGTCGGCCGCAGCTGATATCGAGATCACGCTCGAGGCCAATCCGGGATCGAGCGACGCGGCGTCCTTTGAGGGCTTTGCCGCGGCGGGGGTGAACCGGCTCTCGGTCGGGGTTCAGGCGCTGCGCGACGCGCCCTTGCGCGCGCTGGGGCGACGGCACGACGCGGCCGAGGCGCGCGCGGCAGTCGCGCGTGCCCGGCGTGTGTTTCCCCGGGTCAGTCTCGATCTGATCTATGCGCGCGAGCACCAGACGGTCGATGAATGGGTCGCCGAACTGACCGAGGCGATCGACCTTGGGACAGGGCATCTGTCGCTCTATCAGTTGACGATCGAACCGGGCACGCCATTTGCGGCGCGGCGCGCGCGCGGCGGGCTGCGCGGACTGCCCGATGACGACCTGGGGGCGGCGTTGTACGCGGCGACGCAGGAG
>JAUREX010000055.1 GCA_030834485.1 Gemmobacter sp. | reverse complement strand
TAAAGTTCACGATCGCCAAGGCGCTCAAGGACAGCGTCAACGCCTGATCCCGGCCCGGGCCGCCGGCCGCCGCGCCCGTGGGGGCGCGCGCGCCGCGCGCGGCCCGGTTCCACCCCGCTCAGTCGATGAGCCGCGGCCCGAGCACGAGGATCGAGGGCCGGCCCGGCAGGTCGCGCAGGCCGAGCTCGATCGACGACATCCCCGTCTCGACCACGTCGAACTCGCCCTCCATCCCGGCGAGGAAGGTCGCAAGCGCCGATCCCGAGAACCAGTGCATCGGGATCACCACCGATGAGCGCAGCCGCGAGACGATCCGCATCATCGTCGGCTGATCGAGCGTATAGCCCCCGTCGACCGGCACCATCACCACATCGAGCCGCCCGATCGCGGCATATTGGGCATCGTCGGGTTCGTGGTGCAGATGGCCGAGATGGCCGATGCAGAGCCCCGCGGCCTCGAAGACGAAGATCGAATTCCCGTCAGGCCGCACGCCCCCGCCCGAGCGCACGTCGGTCGGCACGTTGCGCACGCGAAACCCGCCCAGATCGAGGTCATGCGCCGCCGCCTGCCCGCCCTCGGCCCAGCCGCGCAGCACATGGGGGATGCGCGGGTCGGGCGCGTCGGTCCAATGCGTGCGATGCGCGTTGTTCATGGTCGCGACATCGGGGACATGATCGCGCGAGCCCAGATAGCCCGTATAGTCGGTCACCGCGCTCAGCCCGTCCGGCGTCTCGATGAGGAACATGGCGTGGTGGAGATAGGAAATCCGCACCCGCCCGTCGGCCGGGGGCACGCGCGCCGCTGCGGGGATGATGCGCGCGGCCTCGGCGATGGCGTGGCAATGGCTGGGGGGCCGCGTCTCGGCCGCGGCCGGGGCCGCGAGGCAGAACGCCCCGATCAGGGCTGCAAGCCATTGCCGCATCGCTCAGCCTCCCTTGAAGGCCGCGCAGGGGTCGGGGCGCGGCTGCGGATCGGTCACGATCCAGAGATCGAAGGGCGCATCCGGCCCCGGGTCGGCCTCGGTCTGCCCGAGCGCGAGCACGCGCAGATCGGGCGCGGCATGGCCAAGGGCCGCGGGTATCCCCCGCAGCCGGTCGGCGTGCCCGGTTCCAGTGATGACGACGACGGGCCCGCCCGCGGCCGCCAGCGCCTCGAGTGTGGCACGCGCCAGCGCCGCGTCGCGCAGGCGCTGCGCCGCGACCATCCCGGGCAGAAGCTCGGGGGGCAGGGCGTTGCAATGCGCCTCGGCCTGCAGCGCCTCGCGCGCGGCCTGATCGGCGGGATCGAGCGGCCGGTCGAGCCCGAAGCGCGCGGCATCAGGCCCGAAGGGCGCGGCCGCGCCCTCGGTGATGGCGCGGCGCACCGTCCCGCGCGGCAGCGCCCCGCCCGCGATCAGCGCATCGGGCGCGGCCGTGAAGATCGGATGATAGAGCGCGAAATCGGGCCAGCCCGACCCCTCCCAGCCCAGCGCCGCACTAAGTGCGGCCGCATCGCCGCGCGCGACGCCTTGCGCGCGTGCGGCCTCATCGGGGCCGAACATCTCGAAAACCAGCGCCGCGGGGCGGATCGCCGCCACCGCGCGCGCCTGATTGGCGTGGTGGATGGGGTTGTCGTGCACCTCGCCGAGGATCACGACATCGGCGGGCGGTAGCGACCCGAGCGCCTCGGGCCCGATCTGGCCCGCCCGCGCCCCCGACCCGGACCCCGTTCCCGCCAGCATCGCCGCCGCCACCACGGCGCGCATCATCTGAGGAAGTGCCGAACCTCGGGGGCACGATCCTGCAGGCTGCGGCGCATCTTGGCAAAGGCCGCGGCCTCGAGCTGGCGCACCCGCTCCTTCGAGAGGCCAAGCTCCTGCCCGAGGCTCTCGAGGGTGCGCGGCTCCTCGCGCAGCTTGCGCTCGGTCACGATGTAGCGCTCGCGCGCATTGAGGGCGCGCAGCGCCGCGATCAGCCAGTCGCGCAGCTGGCTCGCGTCATGGTCGGCCTCGACGATCTCGGCCGCCTGCGCGGTGTCGTCCTCGAGCGCGTCGATCCACTCGCGCCCGTCCTCATCGACCGATTGCGTCGCGTTGAGCGAGAAATCCGAGCCCCCGAGGCGGCCCTCCATCATCTCGACATCAGCGATCGAGACCCCGATCTCGGCCGCGACAGCGACGCGCAGCTGCGCGGGGTCGATCGTCTCGCCGCGCTGGCGGGCCTCGCGCTCAAGCTGGGCCTGCACGCGGCGGAGGTTGAAGAAGAGCGCCTTCTGGCTCGAGGTCGACCCGGTGCGCACCATCGACCAGTTGCGCATCACATAGTCCTGGATCGAGGCCTTGATCCACCACACCGCATAGGTCGAAAACCGCACCCCCCGGTCGGGGTCGAACTTGTCCGCGGCCTTCATCAGGCCCAGCCCCGCCTCCTGGATGAGGTCGTTCATCGGCGCGCCATAGCGGCGGAACTTGGCCGCCATCGCAACCGCAAGGCGCATGTAGGCGGTGATGAGGCGATGGAGCGCGGCCTCGTCGCGCCGGTCGCGCCAGGCATAGGCCAGGCGCAGTTCCGTCTCGGCGTCGAGCAGTTCCGCCTTCATCGCGAGCCGGGACACGGACTGCCCGGCGTATCCGTCGAGTGCCATCGCTTCGTCTCCCTGCCGTCTTCGGATCGCGGCTTCTGAAGGTTTTACGCGGGCGCGGGCGGCGCGGATCACATCGCGGGCGGGTTTTTCGCCTCTGCCGCCGGGCCGCGTTAACCGGGCGTAAACCATCGCGCCCTAGCGATGGGCGGGGGATGACGGGGGTGCGGCGGATGATGGCGCGGGCGCAGACGGTGGCCTTCGAGGGGGTCGAGGCGCGCCTTGTCGAGGTGCAATGCGCCGTCTCGCCGGGGATGCCGGGCTTTGCGGTCGTGGGGCTGCCGGACAAGGCCGTGTCCGAGGCGCGCGACCGGGTGCGCGCGGCGCTGAACGCGCTCGCGATCGCGCTGCCGGCCAAGCGCATCACCGTGAACCTCTCGCCCGCCGACCTGCCCAAGGAGGGCTCGCATTTCGACCTGCCGATCGCGCTCGCGCTCCTCGCCGCGATCGAGATCGTGCCGATGGATGCCGTGTCCGAGGCGGTGGCGCTTGGCGAGCTGTCGCTCGACGGCACGCTCGTGCCCGTCCTCGGCGCGCTTCCGGCCGCGATGGCGGCCGCAGAGGCGGGGCTTGGCCTCATCTGTCCGCGCGCATGCGGGGCCGAGGCGGCCTGGGTCGGCGCGGCCGAGGTGATCGCGCCGCGTTCGCTTGCCGACCTCATCGCCCATATGACGGGGCGCGCCGTCATCGCCCCCGCCGAGGCCGGCGAGGTCGCGCCCCCGCCCGCCGGGCGCGATCTTGCCGACGTCAAGGGCCAGGAACGCGCCCGCCGCGCGCTCGAGATTGCGGCCGCGGGGCGCCACCATCTGCTGATGGTCGGCAGCCCCGGCTCCGGCAAGTCGATGCTGGCAGCGCGGCTGCCCGGCATCCTGCCGCCGCTATCGCCAGCCGAGGCGCTCGAGACCTCGATGATCCACTCCCTCGCCGGTCTGATCGCCGAGGGCGGCATCAGCCGCGCGCGCCCCTTTCGCGAACCCCACCATACCGCCTCGATGGCCGCGATCATCGGCGGCGGGCGCGGCGCCAAGCCGGGTGAGGTGTCGCTTGCCCATAACGGTGTGCTTTTTCTCGACGAATTGCCCGAATTCGCCCGCCCCGTGCTCGAGACGCTGCGCCAGCCGGTCGAGACGGGCGAGGTCGTGGTCGCGCGCGCCAACGCCCATGTGCGCTATCCCTGCCGTTTCCTGCTGGTCGCGGCCGCCAACCCCTGCCGCTGCGGCCATCTCGCGGATGCCGCGCGCGCCTGCGGCCGCGCCCCGCACTGCGGCGAGGATTACATGGGCCGCATCTCGGGCCCGCTGCTGGACCGGTTCGACCTGCGCATCGAGGTGCCCCCGGTCGACTGGCAGGACCTCGCGCTGCCGGCGACGGGCGAGGGTTCGGCCACGGTCGCGGCCCGCGTCCTTTCTGCGCGCGCACGCCAGACGCGCCGGTTCGAGGGGCGCGGGAGCCTGCGCGTCAACGCTGATGCCGAAGGCGCGCTCCTCGAGGAGATCGCCGAACCCGATGCCGAGGGGCGCGAGATGATCGCGCGCGCGGCCGAGTGCTTCGGCCTCACCGCGCGGGGCTATCACCGGGTGCTGAGGGTCGCGCGCACCATCGCTGACCTTGACCAGAGCTCGGCCGTCCGCCGCCCCCATGTCGCCGAGGCGCTGAGCTTTCGCCTCGGCCCCCTCTCGACCTGAGGCGCCGCGCCCGCCTAGGGGGCCGCGCCTTGGGCCTTGCGCGCCTCGATCGCCGCCCAGATGCGCGCCGCGGCGTTGGTGCCGTCGAAGCGCTCGAGTTCCTGGATCCCCGTGGGCGAGGTCACGTTGATCTCGGTCAGCCACCCCCCGATCACGTCGATCCCGACGAAGACCTGCCCATGCGCGCGCAAGGTTGGCCCGATCGCGGCGCAGATCTCGCGGTCGCGATCGGTCAGCCGCGCCGGCTCGGCCCGCCCCCCGGCATGGAGGTTCGAGCGCGTCTCGCCCGCCTGCGGCACGCGGTTGATCGCCCCCACCGGTTCGCCATCGACAAGGATGATGCGCTTGTCGCCCTCGACCACCGCGGGGAGGTATTTCTGCACGATCATCGGCTCGCGGCTCATTCCGGTGAAAAGCTCGTGCAGCGCGCCGAGGTTGCGATCGCCCGGATCGAGCCGGAAGATCCCCGCCCCCCCGTTGCCATAGAGGGGCTTGAGGATCACGTCGCCATGGAGCGCGCGAAAGTCGCGGATGGTCGCGAGGTCGCGCGCGATCAGCGTGGGCGGCGTCAGCGCGGGAAAGCGCAGCACGAGGAGTTTCTCGGGAAAGTTGCGCACCCAGAACGGGTCGTTGACGACAAGCGTGCGCGGATGCACGAGGTCGAGCAGATGCGTCGTCGTGATGTAGCCCATGTCGAAGGGCGGATCCTGCCGCAGCCACACCACATCGAGATCGGCGAGGTCCACTTCGGTTTCCGGCCCGGCCGAGAAATGATCCCCCCGCACCCGCCGGAGCGTGGTGAAGGCCCCGGTCGCAAGCACCCGCCCCTCGCGGAACACCAGACGGTCGGGCGTGTAGACGAAAAGCTCATGCCCCCGCGCCTGCGCCTCGAGGCCGAGCCTGAAGCTGCTGTCGCCGTCGATGTTGATCGACGACAGGGGATCCATCTGAATGCCGACCTTCATCTCCGACCCTCGCCGCCGCCGATGCGCCCCTCTTGGCGCAGAACCGTGCGCGGCGCAATCGCAGGTTGGGCGGGTGCGAGGGGTCGGTCGGGACGTCAGGCCGCGTAGGCGTTCTCGAGGATCTCGATCCGGCCCTGCCGGTCGACGAGGGCGGCGTCGATGCGTGCGGGCGTCAGCCCGCGTGCGGGCTCCCCCTCGAGGAATTCCGAGGCGGCCGACCAGATGCGCCGCATCTGGCGCAGCGTCAGCCTTTCGGCGGCCTCCGCCAGGGTGCGTGCGGATTTCACCTCGACGAAGACGATATCGGCGCCGCGGCGCAGGATGATGTCGATCTCGCCCGAGAGGCCCCGCCAGCGGCTGCGTTCGAGCGCGTAGCCCTTCTGCGCATAGTGCCGGGCGACCGCGGATTCGGCCGATTGCCCGGCGAGGTGACGCGACAGCGCGATCATGCGCCCCCCTCCTGCGTTGCGCGCAGCGCCAAGAGGCGCGCATAGGCCTGCTTGCGCGGCAGGCCGAGCGCCTGCGCCGCCTCTGTCGCGGCTGCGCCCGGCGCGAGATGGGCGCGCGCGCGCAGCGCCGCGTCGAGTGCCGCCGCGGCGCTTCCTGCCGCAGCACCTTCTGCGTCCCCGTCCTCGCCCCCCGACGCACCGCGCGCCCGATCGATCAGCACCACATACTCCCCCCTCTCGGGCAGGCTCCCGGCTTCGGCGGCGAGCGTGCCGAGCGTCCCCCGGCGCACCTCCTCGAAGCGTTTGGTGATCTCGCGGCAGATCGCCGCCTTCCTCTCGCTTCCCAGAGCTTCCGACAGGAGGATTAACAATCTCCTAACGCGTCTGGGAGATTCGTAGATCACAAGCGTCGCGGGCGTCGCCGCGACCCCCTCGATCCAGCGCCGCAGCGCCCCTTCGCGCGCGGGCGGAAACCCGAGGAACAGGAAGCGCTCGGACGGCAGCCCCGCGATCGCGAGGGCCGCCAGCGCGGCCGAGGGGCCAGGGGCCACATGGATGCGGTGACCTGCCGCGATCGCCTCGGCGACGAGGTCGTGGCCCGGGTCCGAGATGCAGGGGCTGCCCGCCTCGGGGCAGAAGGCGACCGACTGCCCCGCCTCGAGGGCGCGGCGCACGGCGGCGACGGTGGCGGGGCCGCTGTGGTCGTGCCAGGCGAGGATGCGCCGGCCGCCGAGCGCGATGCCATGGATCGCCATCAGATGGCGCAGGCTGCGGCTGTCCTCGGCCAGAAGCAGATCGGCGCCGGCAAGGATGTCGAGCGCGCGCAGCGTGATGTCGCGCGCGGTCCCGATCGGCACCGCGACGAGATGGAGCCCCGGCGGAATGGTCGCGCCCGGCGGGGTCGGGGGGATGCTCGGCCCGCCCCCCGTCCCGCCCCCCGGGCCCGCATCGGCCGCAGGAACACCGCGAGGAACCCCGCGCGCGCGGCGATGGGCGCCCGGAGGCGGCGGGGTGCTGGGCTTGGGGGTGGTCGGGCGCGCCATGGCGGGCAGAATGACGCGTTTGCGTTTACTTCGCCAGCCCGAGCGCATAGCCTGTCGCCCGTCGCCAAGCCCCGCCCAAGGAGACCCTCGATGCCGATTCTCCCCCTGCGCCATTCTGCCGCCCCGAGGGGCGTGCGCGCCGTCGCCCGCGCCGTGTTGAGCCGGTTCGGTCGGGGAAGGGTCGGGGGCGCTCGACTGAGGGGCCTCGGGGCGGCGGTGGCGCTGATCGGCGCGGGGATGGCGCTCGGCTCCTGCGGGCAGGGCGTGCAGACGGGTGCGGGCTTCGGCACCGTGGCGGGCCCGACGATCGATCCCGCCGGCGTGGTGGCGGTCGCGCTCCTCGTGCCGTCGGGGTCGGGGCGGTCGGGCGATCTGCAGATCGCGGCCGCGCTCGAGAACGCCGCACGCCTCGCGATCGCCGATCTGGGCGCGGTCGCGCAGATCGAGCTCAGCGTCCACCCGACGGCAGGCACCGCCGCCTCGGCCGCGGCGGCGGCGCAGGCGGCGGTCGATCAGGGTGCGCGCCTCATCCTCGGGCCGGTCTATGCGGCCGAGTCGACGGCCGCGGGCGCGGCGGTCGCGGATGAGGGGATCACGGTCCTGAGCTTTTCGAACAACCCCTCGGCGGCGGGCGGCAATGTCGTCGTCCTCGGGCAGACCTTCGCGGGCACGGCCGAGCGCCTTGCGCGCCACCTTGCCGCTACGGCGACCGGGCCGGTCGTTCTGGCCCATCCGCTGACCGAGGATGGCGAGGCGGCGCGGGCGGCGGTGGTGGCCGCGACCGGGCGGGCGCGCGTCGCGCTGGTCGCGACCGAGCCATATGCCTTCTCGCATGAGGGGGTCGCGGCGGCGGTGCCGCGCATCGCCGAGCAGGTCCGCCAGAGCGGGGCGCGCGCGCTCATCCTCACCGACGATTCGGCGGGCGCGCTCCCGATCCTGAGCCAGATGCTCCTCGAGGCCGGGGTCGATCCGGCGATGGTGCGGATGGTCGGGCTCAAGCGCTGGGATGTGCCGTCCGAGACGCTGCGCCTGCCTGGCATCCAGGGCGGGTGGTTCGCGCTGCCTGATCCCGATCTGACGGCGGCCTTCGGCGCGCGCTATGCCGAGGCCTATGGCCGCGCGCCCCATCCGATCGCGGGGCTGGCCTATGACGGGATCGCGGCCGTCGGCGGGCTGATCGGGCAGGGGCGCAGCGATGCGCTGACGCGCGCCGCGCTTGGGCAGGGGACGGGCTTTGCCGGCGTGAACGGCATCTTCCGCATCCTGCCCGACGGCACGACCGAGCGCGGCCTCGCGGTGGTCGAGGTCGCGACGGGGCGCGCCGAGATCGTCGATCCCGCGCCGCGCAGCTTTGCCGGGGCCGGGCTCTGAGCGCGACGGCGGCCGGACGCGGCGCGGATCGGGGGGCGGCGATGCCCGAAGATGGGCGGGGCGTGGATGCGACCATGACGGGGGCGCTGCCCGATGTCGCGGCGCTTTGCCGCGCGATCCGTGCCGACCTCGCCGCGCTGCCGGCTGACGCGCCCCCGACGGCGCGGCGCGCGGCGGCGGTCGGGCATCTCGTGGCGGCACGCGCGGCCGGGATGACGGCGCTCGAGGCGGGGTTTGCGGGCACGCCCGAGGCCGCGCCCGGGCTGATCGGCGCGATCAGCACCCTGACCGACCGGATCGTGATCGCGGCTTTCGACGCGGCCGGCGTGATTGCAGGCGAGGCGCATGGCGCCGTCTCCCTGATCGCCGTCGGCGGCTGCGGCAGGGCCGAGATGGCGCCGCATTCGGATGTCGATCTGCTGGTCCTGACCGGGCCGCGGCCGGCGCCGGCGCTCGGGCGGCGGGTCGAGGCGATGCTCTATATCCTGTGGGACCTGCGCCTCAAGGTCGGGCATGCGACGCGCACGATTGCCGAATGCGTCCGCCAGGCGCGCGAGGATGTGACGGTGCGGACCGCGCTGCTCGAACATCGCGCGCTGATTGGGGATGGCGACCTGATCGAGGGGTTGCGCCGCAGCCTGCGCCAGGAGGTCTATGCCGGCAGCGCGGCGCAATTCATCGAAGCCAAGCTCACCGAGCGGGCCGAGCGCCACAGCCGGCAGGGCGGGCAGCGCTATGTGCTCGAACCCAACGTCAAGGAAGGCAAGGGGGGCTTGCGCGACCTCCAGACCCTCTACTGGATCGGCAAATACCTCCATGGCGCCGAGAGTGCCGCGGACCTCGTGAAGGCCGGGATCTTCAGCGCCGAAGAGCATGAGGTGTTCGCCCGCGCCGAGGCGTTCCTCTGGGCGGTGCGGTGTCATCTGCATTTCATCGCGGGGCGCGCGATGGACCAGTTGACCTTCGATCTTCAGGTCGAGGTCGCGGCACGCATGGGATATGCCGACAGCGCCGGGCGGCGCGCGGTCGAACGCTTCATGCAGGATTATTTCCGCCATGCGACGAAGGTCGGCGAACTCACCCGCATCTTCCTCACCGCGCTCGAGGCGCGCCATGTGAAGGGGGTGCCGCGGCTTGCGGGGATCTTCCGGCGCAGCCGGGTCAAGCTGCCGCCGGGCTATCGGCTGGTCCACAACCGCATCGATGTCGCCGACCCCGCGGCCTTTCTCGGCGACCGGCTCAACCTGCTCAGGCTCTTCGAGGAGGGGCTGCGCACGGGCCTTCTGATCCACCCCGACGCGATGCGCCTTGTCGTCGCGAACCTCCACCTCATCGACGACGGGATGCGCGCCGACCCCGAGGCGCAGCGCATCGTCCTCGATCTCCTCATCGCGCATGGCAACCCCGAGCGGGCGCTGCGGCGGATGAACGAGCTTGGCGTCCTCTCGGCCTTCATCCCCGAGTTCGAGCCGATCGTGGCGATGATGCAGTTCAACGTCTACCACCACTACACGGTCGATGAGCACATCATCCAGTGCCTCTCGGTGCTCGCGCAGATCGAGCGGGGCGAGCTGGTTGAGGAGCTTCCCATCGCGAGTCGGATCCTCGCCGAGGGGGTGAACCGGCGCGTCCTCTATGTCGCGCTTTTGCTCCACGATATCGGCAAGGGCCGGCCCGAGGATCATTCGGTGGTGGGCGCGCAGATCGCGCGCAAGGTGGCGCCGCGCCTCGGCCTGCCGCCCGATGAGGCCGAGACGGTCGAATGGCTGGTGCGCCACCATCTGCTCATGTCCGACATGGCGCAGAAACGCGACATCGCCGACCCGCGCACGGTGCGCAGCTTTGCCCGCGCGGTGCGCACGCGCCGCCGGCTCGACCTGCTGACGGTGCTCACGGTGTGCGACATCCGCGGCGTCGGGCCGGGGACATGGAACAACTGGAAGGCGATGCTCTTGCGCCGGCTCTATCGCAGCACGGCCGAGGCGTTCGAGACGGGCCTCGAGGAGGTGACGCGCGACAAGGCCGAGCACGAGGCGCAGGCCGCGCTGCGCGCAGCCCTGCCGGGCTGGTCCGAGGCCGACCTCGCCGCCGAGACGGCGCGCCATTACGGACCCTATTGGCAGGGCTTCTCGACCGAGACGCAGGTCGTCTTTGCGCGCCTCCTGCGTGGGCTCGGCGCCGACGAGATCCGGATCGACCTGCACCCCGACCCCGACCATGACGCCACCCGCGCGGCCTTCGCGCTTGCCGATCACCCCGGCATCTTCTCGCGGCTGGCGGGCGCGCTGGCGCTTGCGGGTGCCAATGTCGTCGATGCGCGCACCTATACCTCGAAGGACGGTTATGCGACGGCCGCCTTCTGGATCCAGGACGCCGACGGCCACCCCTATGAAACCGCGCGCCTGCCCCGCCTCCAGAAAATGATCGAGCGCACGCTGAAGGGAGAGGTCGTGGCGCGCGAGGCGCTCAAGGACCGCGACAAGGTCAAGAAGCGCGAGCGCGAGTTCCGCTTTCCGACCTCGATCACCTTCGACAACGAGGGCTCGGAGATCTACACGATCATCGAGGTCGACACCCGCGACCGGCCGGGGCTGCTCTATGACCTGACCCGCACGCTCGCCGCCAACCACATCTATATCGCGAGCGCGGTCATCGCGACCTATGGCGCGCAGGTGGTCGACAGCTTTTACGTCAAGGACATGTTCGGGCTGAAGCTGCATGGCAAAGCCAAGCAGGAGACGCTCGAGAAACGCCTGCGCGAGGCGATCGAGGCGGGTGCGGCGCGCGCCCGCGGCCCCGAGGCGGGCGCATGATCCGCGGCTTCCTGACCGTCGGCGCCTGGACCTTCGCGAGCCGCGTGATCGGATTTGTCCGCGACGTGATGATGGCCGCAACCCTCGGAACCGGGCCGGTGGCCGAGGCGTTCTATGCGGCCTTCGCGCTGCCCAACATGTTCCGCGCCTTTTTTGCCGAGGGGGCGTTCAACACGGCCTTCGTGCCGATGTTCGCGCGCCGCCTGCAGGGCGGCGAGGATGCGGGCGGCTTTGCGCGTGACGCCTTTTCGGGGCTGGCCGCGATCCTTTTCGCACTCACGCTGATCGCGAACCTCGTGATGCCCTGGCTCGTGCTTGCGATGTATTCGGGGTTCGCGGGCGATCAGCGCTTCGATCTGGCGGTCGGCTTCACGCGCGTGACATTCGTCTATCTGCCGCTCATCGCGCTGGCGGCGCTGCTCGCGGGGGTGCTGAACGCGGCCGGGCGGCTTGCGGTGCCGGCGGCGGCGCCGGTCCTGCTCAACGTCGTGCTGATCGGGGCGATGGTTGCGGCCGATGCGATGGGCTGGCCGGTCGGCCAGACGCTGGCCTGGGCGGTGCCGGTGGCGGGGGTCGTGCAATTCGCGCTCGTGTGGTGGGCGGCCGCGCGCGCGGGCTTTGCGATCCGGCCGCGGTGGCCCCGCCTCAGCCCCGAGATGCGCGAACTTGCGGTCGTGGCGGCGCCCGCCTTCCTTGCGGCGGGGGTGGTGCAGGTGAACCTGCTCGTCGGCCGTCAGGTCGCGAGCCATTACGAGGGCGCGGTCGCCTGGCTCTATAACGCCGACCGGCTCTATCAGCTGCCGCTCGCGGTGGTGGGGATCGCGGTCGGGGTCGTGCTGCTGCCCGATCTTGCACGCCGGCTGCGGGCGGGCGACGAGGAGGGGGGGCGGCATTCCTTTTCGCGCGCGGCCGAATTCGCGCTGGCGCTGACGCTGCCCGCGGCGGTGGCGCTGGTGGTGATCGCGCTCCCGCTCGTGTCGGTCCTGTTCGAGCGCGGCCGCTTCGGGCCCGCCGACAGCGCGGCGACCGCGCAGGCGCTTGCGGTCTATGGCCTCGGCCTGCCGGCCTTCGTGCTGCAAAAGGTGCTCCAGCCGCTCTATTTCGCGCGGGGCGACACGCGCCGGCCGTTCCGCTTCGCCCTTGTCGCGATGGTGGCGAATGCGGGCCTCGCGGTCGGGCTCTCGCCGCTGATCGGCTTTCTGGCGGCTGCATGGGGCACGACGATCGCGTCATGGCTGATGGTCGCGCAGCTCTGGGCCGGGAGCCGCGCGATGGGCCTTTCGGCCGCGCCCGATGCGCGGCTGCGGGCGCGCGCGCCGCGCATCGCTTTGGCCGCCGCAGCGATGGGCGGCGCGCTCTGGGCCGCGCAAGGATGGCTGGCCGAGTCGCTGGTGACGCCGGGCCTGCGCTATGGGGCGATGGCGGCGCTGATTGGCGGCGGAATCGCGGCCTATGCGCTCGCGGCCCAGATCACCGGCGCGCTGCGCTGGTCCGAGTTGCGCGCAGCACTCCGGCGCTGAGGGGCGCGCCCCTCAGGCGAGGCGATCTCAGTCGGGGCGATCTCAGGCGGCGCGGCCCACGAGGACCGCATCGACGCGCTTCTGCGCGCCCGCCTCGTCGACGCCGCTGACGGCCGCGACCTCGCGCGTCAGCCGGTCGAGCGCGGCCTCGTAGAGCTGACGCTCGGAATAGGATTGCTCGCGCTGGTCATCGGCGCGGTGCAGATCGCGCACCACCTCGGCGATCGAGAGCAGATCGCCCGAGTTGATCTTCTGCTCATACTCCTGCGCCCGGCGCGACCACATCGCGCGCTTGACCCGCGCCTTGCCGCGCAGCGTCTCGAGCGCCTTCGTCACCGTATCGGGCGAGGAGAGCGAGCGCATCCCGATCTCGGTTGCGCGATGGGTCGGCACGCGCAGCGTCATCTTGTCCTTCTCGAAGGAGATGACGAAGAGTTCGAGGTTCATGCCCGCGATCACCTGTTCCTCGATCGAGATGATCCGGCCCACGCCATGAGCAGGATAGACGACGAAGTCATTGGGGCGGAACTCGGGCTTGCGGGTCTTGGTCATGTCATCTTCCTCGGGCGGGGGCGCCGGCGTCGCGAAAGCACGACCCACCCGCAAACCGCCGGACACGGCCGCGAAGGTCGGGGCTTTCGCTGAACTCTGGCCCGGGTCGCATCACGCCGGGCGTCTGACGGTCGTCCCTGTTGTTTGTGACGACTTCATAACACGAATCACCGGGCAATCCAACTGCCCGAATCTCGTGCAGCCCCGGATCGGCGATCCGATCAGCCGCCGGCGCCGGCTTCGGGCGAGAAATACTTCTCGAGCTTGCCCTTCTCGCCGTCGCGGGCCTCGGCCTCGGGCAGCGGATCCTTCTTGGTGATGATCACGGGCCAGAGCTCGGAATACTTGCGGTTGAAATCGACCCAGCGGTCCATGCCGGGTTCGGTGTCGGGGCGGATGGCGTCGGCGGGGCATTCGGGCTCGCACACGCCGCAATCGATGCACTCATCGGGGTGGATGACGAGCATGTTCTCGCCCTCGTAGAAACAGTCCACGGGGCAGACCTCGACGCAATCGGTGTATTTGCAGGCGATGCAGTTGTCGGTCACGACATAGGTCATCACGGCGCCCCGTTACGGTTTCCCGAGTGATTCCCTAGGTCAGCGGCGCGGGGGATTCAATGGGGGGCGCTGTTCCATCCGCGCCCTCGGGCTGTTCGAGGTCGGTCCAGAGCGCCGCCGCCTCTGCCGCCGGGCCGCGCCGGCGGGGCAGGGCGGCGATGCGCACGACCCGCACCTGCCCCCCCTGCACGAAGGTCAGCACATCGCCCGGGCGGACCTTCTGCGCGGGCTTCGCGACCGGCCGGGCATTGAGGCGCACCCGCCCCTGTGCCACGAACTCGGCCGCAAGTGCGCGCGAGCGGCAAAACCGCGCCTGCCAGAGAAAGAGGTCGAGCCGCTGCGCGTCCTCGGGCCCGGCCACGCCGCTCAGAGCCGGTCGCGCAGCGCGGCAAGGACCGCGAAGGGATTGTCGGGGTCGACCCGTTCGGACCGCTTGGGGCCGGCCTCGAAACTGCGCGGGGCGTCCTTGGCGGGGCGCCCGTCGCGGCCGCGGTCGGGCTGGTCGCCCCGCCGCGGATCGCCGTGCTTGCCGCCACCATGCTTGCCACCGCCATGCTTGCCGCCGCCGTGGCGGCCCTCGGCCTGGTTGTGATCGGGGCGCTTGCGCTCATTGCCCTC
>JAUREX010000054.1 GCA_030834485.1 Gemmobacter sp. | reverse complement strand
ATGTTCTGCACCTCGGGGCGGGCCTCCATCAGATGCCCGAGCAGCCGCCTGAAGGCCGCGGCCTCAAGCTCGGTTCGTGTCGGATCGTCCATCCTTCGCCTCCATCGCCTCGGCCCGGGCCAGGGCCGCGATCAAGAGCGGCGCCAGCCGCGCCGCCCACCCCTCCTGCGCGGGCTCATCGGCGATCAGGTCCTGACGGACCTCGACCAGCGTGTGAAGCCGCCCGGGCCCGAGCGCGTGCCGGTCGATCGCATCGCCCGGCAGATGGCCCGCATAGGGTTCGTTGTCGCCCACGCAAAGCTCGCCCCCGGCGCAGAGCGCGTCAAGCAGCGCATCGCTGAGCCGCCGGTCACCGGCCGAGAGCACGCCGACATGCCAGGGCCGCGGCGCGCGCCCGCGCAGGCAGGGGGTAAAGCTGTGCACCGCGAGGATCACCCGGTCGGGCCGCGCCGCCGCCAGCGCGCCAAGCGCCGCATGATAGGGCCGGTGCAGAAGATCGAGCCGCCGCGCCACCTCGGTCGAATCGACGCCGCGATTGGCGGGAATGATCGTGCCATCATAGAGCTGCATCACCAGCGTCGGGTCATCCTCGCCCCGGTTGGGGTCGATCACGAGGCGCGAGAAATTCGCGAGGATCACCGGCGCCCCGAGGTGCCGGCCGAGCGCGCGCGCAAGCCCCGCCGCGCCGATGTCCCAGGCGATGTGGCGCGCCATCTCGGCCGGCGGAATGCCCAGATCGCCCCCTGCGATCTCGGGCGGGACGCGGTTCGTGGCATGATCGCAGGTCACGAGCCAGCGGCCCGGACGCTCGGCGCCGTCGATCAGGAAGGGGGGCTCGGTCATCGGGGTGTCATCTTCGCGGCCTCTTGATGCACCTAGCGCAGGCGGGCCGCACGCGCCAGCGTCCGCACCGCGGAACCTCGTTGCCCGTTAGCGCAATCGCTGGCATAAGCCACCCGAAACGCCGCAGATGCGGCACCCGAGGTCCCCCATGAGACGCCACCGCAACGTCAAGATCGTCGCCACCCTCGGCCCCGCCTCGTCCGATCGCGCGACCATCCGCGCCCTCTACGACGCCGGCGCCGATGTGTTCCGCCTGAACATGAGCCACGGCACCCACGCCGACATCGCCGCCCGCCACGCGACCATCCGCGAGGTCGAGGCCGAGGTCGGCCGGCCGATCGCCATCCTCGCGGACCTCCAGGGGCCCAAGCTGCGCGTCGGCACCTTCGCCCGCGGCGCCGAGGAGATCGCGCCGGGCGCTGCGTTCCGGCTCGACCTCGACCCGGCCGAGGGCGACGCGACCCGCGTCTGCCTGCCCCACCCCGAGATCTTCGCGGCCCTCAGGCCCGGCGCCTCGCTGCTGGTCAACGACGGCAAGATCCGCCTCGGTGTCGATCGCTGCGGGGCGGATTTCGCCGAATGCACCGTGCTCGTCGGTGGCACGATCTCGAACCGCAAGGGCGTGAACGTGCCCGATGTGGTCCTGCCGCTCGCGGCGCTGTCGGCCAAGGACCGCACCGACCTCGAATTCGCCTGCGACCTCGGGGTGGACTGGCTCGCGCTGTCCTTCGTGCAGCGCCCCGAGGATGTCGATGAAGCGCGCGCCCTTGTCGGCAACCGCGCCGCGATCATGTCGAAGATCGAGAAACCCGCCGCGATCAAGGATTTCGACGCGATCCTCGCGGCCTCGGACGGGATCATGGTGGCGCGCGGCGATCTGGGCGTGGAACTGCCCGTCCATTCGGTGCCGCCGATCCAGAAGCGCCTCGTGAACGCCGCGCGCGCCGCCGCCAAGCCCGTGATCGTCGCGACCCAGATGCTCGAGAGCATGATCGAAAGCCCGATGCCCACCCGCGCCGAGGTCTCGGACGTCGCGACCGCGATCTACGAGGGCGCCGATGCCGTCATGCTCTCGGCCGAGAGCGCGGCGGGGCGCTATCCGGTCGAGGCGGTCTCGACCATGGATCACGTCGCCCTTGAGGTCGAGGCCGACCCCGCGCACCACGCCCTGATCGCGGCCTCGCGCCATGTCGAGCGTCACACCATCGCCGACGGCATCGTCGCGGCCGCGCGCGAGATCGCCGAGTCGACCGAGATCAAGGCGATCTGCTGCTTCACCCAGTCGGGCACGACCGCGACGCTGGTTGCGCGCGAACGCCCGCGGGTGCCGATCCTCGCGCTCACCCCGCTCGTCGGGACGGCGCGGCGGCTCTGTCTGGCGTGGGGGACGCATTGCGCCGTCGTGCCCCCGCAGGAGCGGTTCAAGGGCGCGGTGCTGCAGGCGGTCCGCGTCGCGCGCGAAGGGGGCTTTGCCGAGCTGACCGACAAGGTCGTCGTCACCGCGGGCGTGCCCTTCAACGTGCAGGGCACTACGAACATCCTGCGCGTCGCGCCCTGCGACGAGCGCCTGATCCAGCGCAGCGAACCGGGCTGAGCGTCCGGCCCGGGCGCGCACGGACCCTTGCCAAGTTCTGCGCGCGCGGGTATTGGCGCAGCTTCAAACCGCGCGGCCGGCCGATGTGGCATGCCGAGTCGCGCGCGCACCACCCTGGAAGGAGATGGAAATGCCCAAGATGAAGACCAAGTCGAGCGCCAAGAAGCGCTTTCGCATGACGGCGAACGGCCACGTCAAGGCCGGCCCGGCGGGCAAGCGGCACGGCATGATCAAGCGCACGCCCAAGTTCATCCGCGACGCGCGCGGCACCATGATCCTGTCGGATCAGGACGCCAAGATCGTCAAGATCTACATGCCCTACGACCGCTGAGGAGCCCGCACCATGTCCCGCGTCAAATCCGGCACCGTCACCCACGCCGCCCACCGCAAGGTCATCAAGAAGGCCAAGGGCTATTACAGCGCGCGCTCGCGCAACTTCCGCACCGCGACGCAGGCCGTCGACAAGGCCAACCAGTATGCGACCCGCGACCGCAAGGCGCGCAAGCGCAACTTCCGCGCGCTCTGGATCCAGCGCATCAACGCGGCCGTGCGCGCCTTCGATCCGGCCTTCACCTATTCGCGCCTGATCGCGGGCCTCGCCAAGGCGGGGATCGAGGTCGACCGCAAGGTGCTCGCCGATCTCGCCGTGCATGAGCCCGAGGCGTTCAACGCCATCGCCGAACGCGCCCGCACCGCGGCCGCCGCCTGAGGTCAGGGCCGCGCGGCCCATCAGTTCGCGGCCCGGGCGCACCCCGCCCGGGCCGTTTTCCGTTCTGCCGCCCGGCCGCTTGCAATCGGGCCGGGCAGGGACTAGCAACCGGCGCGACGGGCGGAGGAAGGTCATGGACGGGTTCGAGGCGCTGCGGGGCCGGCATCTGGGCGCGATTGCTGCGGCAGCGGATGAGGCGGCACTCGAGGAGGCGCGGCTCGCGGCCGTGGGCAAGAAGGGCGAGGTCGCGCTGATGATGCGCGAGCTTGGCCAGATGGCGCCCGAGGAACGCAAGACCGCGGGGCCCGCCCTCAACGCACTGCGCGACGAGATCGAGGCCGCGCTCAAGGCGCGGCGCGCCGCACTGGGCGATGCGGCACTCGAGGAGCGGCTCAGGGCCGAGTGGCTCGACGTGAGCCTGCCCGGCCGGCCGCGCCGGCGCGGCACAATCCACCCCGTCAGCCAGGTGATGGAGGAATGCGCCGCGATCTTCGGCGCGATGGGCTTTGCGGTCGCCGAGGGCCCGCAGGTCGAGACCGACTGGTTCAACTTCGACGCCCTCAACATCGCCCCCGAACACCCCGCGCGGCAGGAGCATGACACCTTCTTCCTGCACCGCGACGCGGCCGACCCAAGGCCGCCCCATGTGCTGCGCACCCATACCTCGCCGGTGCAGATCCGCGCCATGCAGGCGCAGGGCGCGCCGATCCGGGTGATCGCGCCCGGGCGCGTCTACCGGATGGACATGGACCAGACCCACACCCCGATGTTTCACCAGATCGAGGGGCTGGCGATCGACCGCAACGTGTCGATGGCGAACCTCAAATGGGTGCTCGAGGAGTTCTTCTCGGCCTATTTCGGCGCGCCCGTGCGCACGCGCTTTCGCGCCTCGCATTTCCCCTTCACGGAACCCTCGGCCGAGGTCGACATCCAGTGCAGCTGGCAGGGCGGGCAATTGCGCGTGGGCGAGGGGGACGGCTGGCTCGAGGTGCTGGGCTCGGGGATGGTGCACCCGAATGTGCTGCGGGCGGGCGGGATCGACCCCGACCTCTGGCAGGGCTTTGCCTTCGGCATGGGGATCGACCGCATGGCGATGCTGAAATACGGCATCCCCGACCTGCGCGCCTTTTTCGAGAGCGACGTGCGCTGGCTCGGGCATTACGGATTTGCGGCCCTCGAGGTGCCGACGCTGCACGGCTGAGGGGATGCGCGCGGCGCGCGCGGTGAGGATTTCGGAGGGACCACCCATGAAATGCGTCTTCGTCCAGTTCCGCTGCGCCCCGGGCAGGGCCTATGAGGTCGCCGATGCGATCTATGATCGCGAGGTCGTCTCGGAGCTTTATTCGACCTCGGGCGACTTCGACCTGATCGCCAAGGTCTATGTCCCCGACGAGGCCGATGTCGGCCAGTTCCTGACCGCGCGGCTTTTCGACATTCCGGGCATCCAGCGCACGCTGACGACGATGACCTTCCGCGCCTTCTGACGCGCGCAGGCATCCCGCGGACCTCTCGCGGGGGCGCCCGGCCGCCCCTTCGAGGGGCGGCCGGGCGCGCGGGTGGCTTCGCCCCCCGCCGGGCGTCGCGCGATGACGGAAGCGGGCGCTGCGATGCCGCTTGCCGCCTTGCCGCGGCGGGGCCTTCGGCTAGAACCAGCGGGCCAGCCAGAACCGGAGCCGCGATGCCCGCCGATGCGATCCAAGACCCGCTCGTGATCTTTACGCCCTCCGGCAAGCGGGGCCGCTTCCCCGCCGGAACGCCCGTGCTGTCGGCGGCGCGCGCGCTGGGGGTCGACCTCGATTCGGTCTGCGGCGGGCGCGGCATCTGCTCGAAGTGCCAGATCACGCCGGGGTATGGCGATTTCCCCAAGCATGGCGTCAGCGTCGGGCCCGACGCGCTCAGCCCCTGGAACGCGGTCGAGCAGCGCTACAAGGACAAGCGCGGGCTGACCGAGGGGCGGCGCCTCGGCTGTCAGGCCTGCGTGGCGGGCGATGTCGTGATCGACGTACCGCCCGAGAGCCAGGTGCACAAGCAGGTCATCCGCAAATCGGCCGATGCGCGCGCGGTGGCGATGGATCCGGCCACGCGGCGCGTCTATGTCGAGGTCGCCGAGCCCGACATGCACGAGCCCTCGGGCGATTTCCAGCGCCTTGCCGCGGCGCTCGCGGCGCAATGGGGGATCGCGGGCGCCGAGCCGGGGCCGGGCCTTCTGCCGCGGCTTCAGGGTGTTCTGCGCAAGGGCGGCTGGACGGCGACGGCGATCGTGCACGCCGACCACCGCGGCGGCGCGCCGCGGGTCCTCGACCTTCGGCCGGGCTTTGACGAGGGCGGGGTCTATGGGCTCGCGATCGACCTCGGCTCGACCACCATCGCGGCGCATCTCGTGGACCTCGAGACGGGGGCGGTGCGCGCCTCGGCCGGGGTGATGAACCCGCAGATCCGCTTCGGCGAGGATCTGATGAGCCGGGTGAGCTATGCGATGATGAACCCCGGTGGCGACGCCGAGATGACGGCGGTGGTGCGCGCGGCCCTCAATGACCTCGCGCGCGCGGTGGCGGCCGAAGCGCAAACCGAGGGCGCGCGCATCTACGAGGCGGTGATCGTGTGCAACCCGGTCATGCATCACCTCCTGCTCGGGATCGACCCGGTGGAGCTTGGTCAGGCGCCCTTCGCGCTCGCGACCTCCGAGTCGCTCTCGCTCGATGCGCGCGATCTGGGGCTCAGTGCACTCAACGCCGCGGCGCGGGTCTATCTGCTCCCCTGCATCGCGGGGCATGTGGGGGCGGATGCGGCGGCCGTGGCGCTGGCCGAGGAACCCGACCAGTCCGACGACCTCGTGCTGATCGTCGATGTGGGCACCAATGCCGAGATCCTCCTGGGCTCGCGCGCCCGCGTCCTTGCCTGTTCATCCCCCACGGGGCCCGCCTTCGAGGGGGCGCAGATCTCTTCGGGGCAGCGTGCGGCGCCCGGCGCGATCGAGCGGGTCGAGATCGACGCCGCAACGAAAGAGCCGCGCTTTCGCGTCATCGGCTGCGATCTCTGGTCCGACGATCCGGGCTTTGCCGCCGCGACGGCGGCAAGCGGGATCACCGGCATCTGCGGCTCGGGCATCATCGAGGCGGTGGCCGAGATGCGGATGAGCGGGCTCCTCGACCCCTCGGGCCTCATCGGTTCGGCCGAGCAGACCGGGACGGCGCGCTGCATCCCCGAGGGGCGCACGCATGCCTATCTGCTCCATGACGGCAGCGCCGAGGGCGGGCCGCGCATCCTCGTGACCCAGGGCGACATCCGCGCGATCCAGCTTGCGAAATCGGCACTTTACGCGGGCGCGCGGCTCTTGATGGACGAACTCGGGATCGACCGGGTGGACCGGGTCGTGCTCGCGGGGGCGTTCGGGGCGCATATCAGCCCGCGGCATGCGATGGTGCTTGGCATGATCCCCGACGCGCCACTGGCGCAGGTGACATCGGCGGGCAATGCGGCGGGCACGGGGGCGCGCATCGCGCTTTGCTCGCGCGCGGCGCGCAGCCGGATCGAGGGCGTGGTCGGGCGCATCCACAAGGTCGAGACCGCGATCGAGCCGCGCTTTCAGGAGCATTTCGTCAACGCCAACGCCATCCCGCACGCGGTCGACCCCTTCCCCGAACTCGCGCGGGTCGTGACGCTGCCCGATGTCGGCTTCAACACCGGCGGCAGCGGCGGCGAGGGCGGGCGGCGCCGGCGGCGGGGCTGACCCTCGTGGCGCTGCACCTCGTCAAGCTCTGCGTCGGCGCCGAGGGGGTGCAGGACCTCATCGACTGGCACGCCCAGAACCGCGGCCGCTGGCCCGAGGGGCGCACGATCCATGTGACGCGCATGTGGCCCAAGCGGGCCGAGGAGTTGCTCGCGGGCGGCTCGCTCTATTGGGTGTTCAAGGGGCTGATCCTCGCGCGCCAGCAGATCGCGGCGCTCGAGCCCGAGCGGGGCGCGGACGGGATCGCGCGCTGCGCCATCGTTCTTGATGAGCGGGTGATCCGCACCGCCCCGGCGGCGCGCCAGCCGTTTCAGGGCTGGCGCTATCTTGTCCCGTCCGAGGCGCCGCCCGACCTGCCCGAGACGCGGGCGGGCGAAACCGCCCTGCCCCCGACGCTTGCGGCGGCGCTGGCCGATATCGGCCTGCGCTGAGCGGCCTCAGTTCGCCTGACGGCGCAGGAAGGCCGGGATCTCGACCCGGTCCTGATCGCTCTCGCGCGCGGGGTCGGCCTTGGGCGCGGCCTCGGCCGGCGGCTGGCCGCCGACGGGCGCACCCGCAGCCCCCCCCGACATCCGGTTGATGAGCGAGCCGAGACCAAAGCGGCGCTCCTCGCTGCGCGGGGCCTCGGGGGCGGGGGCCGAGCTTGCGCGATGCGCGGCCGCGAGGCTGTCGCGCAGGGTGCGCAGCGCCTCGGGCGAGGGCGCGCCGGCGCCGGGGCGGCGCGGCGGGATGAAGCTCGCGCTCTCGGTCTCGAGCGGGCCCGTGGGCGTGCGCACGGCGGGCTCCGTCTCGGGGCGGCGGGTCGGGGTGTAGGCAGGCGGCGGCACGTCGTCGGCGCCGATCACTTCGGGCGTGGCGAGGCGCGCGGCAGGGGCGGGCGGCGCCATCGGAGCGGGTGCCGGCGCGGCGACGGCGCGCGTTGCGGCCGCAACCGCGGCTGCGGCGGGCGAGGGGGCGGGCGCCGCGGCAGGTGCCGGGCGGGGGGTCGCCACGGTCGCGGTCGGCTGGGTCGGCGCGGCGGCGCGGCGCGCCTGCCCGACATCGATCCCGGTCGCGACGACCGAGACGCGGATCATCCCCTCCATCTCGGGGTCGAGCGTCGTGCCCACGATGATGTTGGCCTCGGGGTCGACCTTGTCGCGGATGATGTGCGCGGCCTCGTCGATCTCGAAGAGCTTCATGTCGAGGCCGCCGGTGATGTTGATCAGCACCCCGCGCGCGCCATTGAGGCTGATTTCGTCGAGCAGCGGATTGGCGATGGCCTTTTCGGCCGCCTGCACCGCGCGATCCTCGCCCGAGGCCTCGCCCGTGCCCATCATGGCCTTGCCCATCTCGTCCATCACCGCGCGGACATCGGCAAAGTCGAGGTTGATGAGGCCCGGCCGCACCATGAGGTCGGTCACCCCCTTGACGCCCTGATAGAGCACATCGTCGGCCATCGCGAAGGCGTCGGTGAACGAGGTCTTTTCGTTGGCGATGCGAAAGAGGTTCTGGTTGGGGATGATGATGAGGGTGTCGACCACCTTCTGCAGCGCCTCGATCCCCTCCTCGGCCTGGCGCATGCGGCGCGCGCCCTCGAACTGGAAGGGCTTGGTGACGACGCCGACGGTCAGCACGCCCAACTCGCGCGCAGCCTGCGCGATGATCGGCGCGGCGCCGGTGCCCGTGCCGCCGCCCATGCCGGCGGTGATGAAGCACATGTGCGCCCCGCTCAGATGGTCGACGATCTGCTCGATCGACTCCTCTGCCGCGGCGGCGCCGATGGCGGGCTTGGCGCCCGCCCCGAGGCCCTCGGTCACGCGCACGCCCATCTGCACCTTGTGATGGGCGTCGCTCTGCTGGAGCGCCTGCGCATCGGTGTTGGCAACGACGAACTCGACGCCCTGAAGGCGCTTGGCGATCATGTTGTTGACGGCGTTCCCGCCGGCACCCCCGACGCCGAACACGGTGATCCGCGGCCGAAGTTCCTCGGTCTCGCTCGGTTTCATCAGATTGAGTGTCATTGCCCTGTCCGCCTGCCTGTCTGGGGGCCGGTGGCGCAAATCACCGGCACGCTGCACCTCGTCGTCATGATAGCCGCGCACGCCATCGACGTCACCTGAAAAAAGCGCCGAAACCGCATCATGTTGAAGGTCGGGCGCGTATTATCGCAGGATTTCGCCCCATGACACGGCATCTTGTGTTCACCAGTTCTCGCGCAACCACCTGACGGCGCGGCGAAGGGATTTTGCGGGATAAAGCGCCGAGGGCGCCTCGAAATCCCACCATTCGTCCTGCGGGTTCGCGGCAAAGAGTGCGAGGCCGATCGCCGCCGAAAAGCCCGGCCCCGTCGCGGCCTGCGGCAGCCCCTGCACCCGAAGCGGCCGCCCGAGGCGCACCCGCTGCCCGAGGATGCGCGCCGCGAGGCCGTCGAGGCCGGGGATCTGGCTTGCGCCGCCGGTCAGCACGATCTGCTGGCCCGGCAGATGGTCGAACCCCGCCGCATCGAGCCGGCCGCGCACCTCCTCGAGGATCTCCTCGACGCGCGGCCGCATGATGCCGATCAGCTCGGTCCGGCTGATGCGGCGGCGGTCGCGTTCCCAGTCGCCGCTGTCGCCGCTGAGGTCGATCATCTCGCGGTCGTCCATGCCGGTGGCCTGCACGCCCCCGTGCAGCGTCTTGATCCGCTCGGCGACCGCAATCGGAAGCTCGAGCCCCTTCGAGATGTCGAGGCTGACGTGATCGCCCCCGAGCCGCAGGCTGTCGGCGCAGATCATGTGCTTCTTGAGGAAGACCGAGATGCTCGTGGTGCCGCCGCCCATGTCGATGCAGGCCGCACCCAGTTCCTGCTCATCCTCGACGAGGCTCGCCAGCCCCGCCGCATAGGCCGAGGACGCTAGCCCCGCCACCTCGAGGTCGCAGCGCCGGAGGCAGTGCAGAAGGCCCTCGACCGTCGCGCTGTCGATCGTGAGCAGGTGCATGTCGCAGGCAAGCTGGCGCCCGCTCTGGCCGCGCGGATCGCCAAGCCCCGTGCGGTTGTCGAGCGCGAAATTGACCGGATGGGCGTGCAGCACGTCGCGCCCGGGGCCGATGTCGGGCACGTCGCAGGCGGCAAGGACGCGCGCGATATCGAGCTCGCCGACCGTGGTGTCGCGCAGCGCGACCTCGCCCACGAGGCCATAGCTGCGCGGCTCGCCCCCCGCGAGGCAGGCGATGACATGATCGACCCGCTGGCCCGCGTTCTTCTGCGCCGATTGCACGACGGTGCGGATCGCGCGCTCGGTCTCGTTCATCGCCTCGACGGCGCCAAAGCGCATGCCGCGCGCGCGCGTCGTCGCCGCCCCGATCACGCGGAACTGCGTCTGCCCCGCCAGCGCGCCGCCCGCCTCGTCGGCGCGGTCGGGTTCGGGGCCATCAAAGCGCAGGATCAGGCAGGCGATCTTCGAGGTGCCGACATCGAGCACCGCGACGACGCCGCGCTGGATCGCGCTGCGGCGCATCTGACGCATGGCGCGCTGGGCGCGATAGAGGTCGGTCATGTTCGGCTCCCGGGGAGGTTGTTCAGCGCGACGATGCGCGCGGCCCCGTCGGGCCCCGGCGCAAGGCGCACGGTGATGCGGGCGGGCAGGCGCAGATCGACCGCGACGATGTCGCGTTCGAGCAGCCCCTGCGCGCGATGGAGGGCGAGCGCATGATCGAGCGCGCGCAGCGGATCGCGCGCCGGCAGCAGGATCGTCTGGTCGCGGTCGAGCACGAGGTTCCAGCGCCGCTCGCCCACACGCACGAGGCCGCGGATGCGCGGCCCGATCGGCCGGGCCGCCGCGAGCAGCATCAGGGCCTCGGGCACCGCCCGCTCGGCCCCCTCGCCCGCGATCAGCGGCAGGTCGGCGCGTGCCTCGCGCGCGCTCAGCCGCGCGACGCGGTGCCCTTCGGCATCAAGAAGCCACAGCCCGTCGGGCAGCCGCCAGACGACCGCGGGCTCGCGCTCGGTCACATCGACCTGCAGGATGCCGCCCGGTGCGATGCGCACCTCGGCGCGCGCGACGGCGTCAAAAGCCTCGACCTCGATGCGCGCCGCGGCGAGGTCGATGTCGAAGGACGACATCGGCAATTCGAGATCGAGCGCCCGGCGGATCGAGACCGCAAGCACCGGCGACGCCCCCTCGATCGCGAGGAAATCGACCATGAACTCGGGCCGGTTCTGGAACCCCTCGCGCACATCGACATAGATGCCGTGCAGCGCCGCGCGCCGGTCGGCGTCGCCAAGCCAGAGCCCGAGCACCAGAAGGACAAGCGCGACCGGCCCGCCAAGGCGCACCGCCGCGCGGAAGGCGGGCGTCAGCCAGAGCCGGTTCATCCGATAGGCCCAGCGCGACGGTGCCGGGTCGCGCCGCGCGCCCGCCGCCGCGACCGACCCCGCAACGGGCGGCGCGGCCGATTGCGCGGCCTGCGCCGCCGCGCGCGCCGCAGCCGCCAGCACGGCCGTGAGGGGGGCGGGTTCGGGGGCAGGCGCAGGTGCCGGGGGCGGCGGCGCGGCCGTCCGCGGGCCGACGGGCCCGAGCGCCGGCATCTGCGGCCGCGCGGGGCCCGAGCGGCGCGGCGGGCCGAAGCCCGGCTGGGCGCGGCCGGGATGTCCGAGCGTCGGCGGCGGGCCTAGCGGTCGCACGAGGCATCCTCCGTGATCCAGCGGCAGAGATCGGGAAAGGCGATGCCGCAATGCGCCGCCTGCTCGGGCGCAAGCGAGGTGGGCGTCATCCCCGGCTGGGTGTTGACCTCGAGAAGCACGAGCCCGCCAAGGCCCCGCCCCTCGTCCCAGCGGAAATCGGCCCGGCTGAGGCCGCGGCAGCCGAGCGCGCGATGCGCCGCAAGCGCGGCATCCATGCAGGCGTCACGCACCGGGGCGGGGATATCGGCCGGCACGACATGGCGCGACCCGCCGGGGTGATATTTCGCGGCGTAGTCATACCACCCCTCGGCGATGATGTCGGTGACGCAGAGCGCGCGGTCACCCATGACCGTCACGGTCAGCTCGCGCCCGGGGACATAGGCCTCGACCAGCAGCGTCGCGGGGGTGTCGGGGCCGAGCGCGGGGGGGGCGTTGGCGCCCTCGGGCACGATATGGACCCCGTGCGAGGAGCCCTCGTTGTTGGGCTTCACGACATAGGGCGGCGCCATAACATGGCGCGCGCGCACCGCCTCGGCCGGAAAAAGCCCGCCCTCGGCCACCGGCAGTCCGGCCGCGCGAAAGACGTCGCGCGCGCGCGCCTTGTCCATCGCGAGCGCCGAGGCCAGCACGCCCGAATGGGTATAGGGGATGCGCAGCCATTCGAGGATGCCCTGCACGCAGCCATCCTCGCCCCAGCGGCCATGGAGCGCGTTGAACACGACTTGGGGGCGGCGCTCGGCCAGGCGCCGGGCAACATCGGGCCCGGCGTCGAGTTCCGACACCTTCAAACCCGCCTCCCGCAGCGCGGCCGCGCATTCGCGCCCCGATGACAGCGACACCTCCCGCTCAGCGGAAAGGCCACCCATCAGAACCGTCACCTCGGGGGCTGTCCTGCTCGACATGCCCGCCATCTGCCTCTGGGCCCTTCGGCCCTTGTCTTTCAGCGCGGTTTTTCCGCGTCGTTTCCAGCACGCCCCGCCGGGTGTTCCCGGTCGCCGACGCGCATGATTTCCCACTCTAGCGAAATCCCGCAGGACTGCAAAACCCTTTTTCGGACCAGCTCGCCCAGATCCTCGAGATCGGCGGCCGTCGCCCCCCCGGCGTTCACGAGGAAATTGCAGTGCTGCGCCGACATCTCGGCGCCGCCGAGCCGCGCGCCGCGCATTCCGGCCTCGTCGATGAGCTTCCAGGCCTTCAGATCATGGACGTCATCGGCCCGCCCGGTCGAGGAAAACCCCGCCGGGTTGCGAAAGGTCGAGCCGGCGCTGCGCGCCTTGACGGGCTGCGAGGCGTCGCGGCGGGCGACCTGCTCGGCCATCGCGGCCTCGAGCGCGGCTGGCTCGCCCGCGGGCGCATCGAACAGCGCGCCAAGGATGATCGCCCCCTCGGGCAGCGTGGCGCTGCGATATCCAAGGCGCAGATCGGCCGCGGGCAGGCTGCGGACCTCGCCCGCACGGGTCATGATGCGCACCTCGCGCAGATGGTCGGCGACATAGCGCCCATAGCAGCCGGCGTTCATCCGCACCGCGCCGCCGATCGTGCCGGGGATCGTGCGCAGGAATGCCAGATCCCGCCCCGCCGCCGCCGCCATGCGCGCGACATGGGCATCGAGGGCCGCTGCCCCCGCCCGCACCTGCGCGCCCTCGACCGCGACATCGGCAAAGGCGCGCCCCAGCCGCACCACCGCCCCGCGCACCCCGCCGTCGCGCACGATCAGGTTCGACCCCACCCCCATCGGCAGGACCGGCACCTCGGGCGGCAGCGCGCGCAGAAAGGCCGCGAGGTCGCCCTCATCCGCCGGCTGGAACCAGATATCCGCCGGCCCCCCGACGCGCAGCCATGTCAGATCGGCGAGCGGCCGGTCGCGCGCGATCGTGCCGCGCAGGGGCGGCAGCGGCGCGCGCGTCATGCCCCCGCCGCCAGGCGCTGCGGCAGCGCGTTCGCCCAGGCCGAGATCGTGCCCGCCCCGAGGCAGACGACGATATCGCCCGGCCGCGCCTCGGCCCGCACGAAGGCCGCGAGGTCCTCCTCGCGCCCGAGTGCCGCCACCCGCCGGTGGCCATGCGCGATCAGCCCCGCGACCAGATCGTCGCGGCTCGCGCCCGGGATCGGCGCCTCGCCCGCGGCATAGACCTCGGCGATGGCGACCGCGTCGGCATCGTTGAAGCAGGTGCAGAAATCGCCGAAGAGATGGCTCAGCCGCGTGTAGCGGTGCGGCTGGTGCACCGCGATCACCCGCGCGCCCGGCGTGTCGGCGACGGCCTGCCGCGCCGCGCGCAGCACCGCCGCGATCTCGACCGGGTGGTGGCCATAATCGTCGATGACGGGCACGCCGCCGAGCACCTCGCCCACCTTGGTGAAGCGGCGGTTGACGCCCGCAAAGCCCGCAAGTGCCGCGCGGATCGCCTCGGGCGCGACACCCAGATGGCGCGCCACCGCCACCGCGCCCAGCGCGTTCGAGACGTTGTGATCGCCCGGCATCGGCAGGGTGCAGCCCTCGATCCGCGCGCCCTCGGCCTGAAGGTGGATGTCGAAATGCGCGATGCCCGCGACATAGCGCAGGTTCGCCGCCCGCACATCGGCCTGCGCGTTGAAGCCGAACGTCACCACCCGCCGGTCGGTGAGGCGCCCGACCAGCGCCTGCACCTCGGGGTGGTCGGTGCAGCAGACGGCCAGCCCGTAAAAGGGCACGTTCGACACGAAATCGAGGAAACCCTGCCGCAGCGCATCGAAGCTGCCCCAGTGCTCCATATGC
>JAUREX010000053.1 GCA_030834485.1 Gemmobacter sp. | reverse complement strand
TGTTGTCGCGGTCGAAGAAGAGGTGGCTCTCGAGGTTGCGCTGGACGGGTTCGCCGTATTTGCGCGCAAAGGCATCCGCCGTGCCCGTCGCGCGCAGGAGCGATTCCCACTCGGTCCGCACGCCTTGCCCGATGTCGGGCAGCATCGCGATGCGCCCACCCACGCGCAAGAGGCGGGCCGCGCTTTCGGCGCGCTCCATGTAGCGTGCGAGCCAATAGAGGTTGTCGGCGGTCCGGCTCAGCATCGGCTCAATCCACCAGCACCCAGGTATCCTTGACGCCGCCCCCTTGCGAGGAGTTGACGACGAGCGAGCCCTCGGTCAGCGCGACGCGCGTAAGCCCGCCCGGCACGAGTTCCACCCGCTCGCCCACGAGGCAAAAGGGCCGCAGATCGACATGGCGGGGCGCGATCCCCTCCTCAACGAAGCTCGGCACGGTCGAGAGCGCGAGCGTGGGCTGCGCGATGTAGTTCGCGGGATCGGCGCGCAGCCGGGCGCGAAAGGCCTCGATCTGCTCGGCCGTGGCCTTGGGGCCGATCAGCATCCCATAGCCGCCCGAGCCATGCACCTCCTTGACGACGAGCTCGGGCAGATGCGCGAGCACATGCGCGAGATCGTCGGGGCGCGCGCATTGCCAGGTCGGCACATTGCCCAGAAGTGGCGCCTCGCCGAGATAGAAGCGGATCATCTCGGGCACATAGGCATAGACCGCCTTGTCGTCCGCGACCCCCGCCCCGGGCGCCGAGGCGATCGTCACCCCGCCCGAGCGGTAGACATCCATCAGGCCCGGCACGCCCAGCATCGAATCGGGCCGAAAGCAGAGCGGGTCAAGAAAGGCATCATCGATCCGCCGATAGATGACATCGACCCGGCGCGGCCCCTCGGTCGTGCGCATGAAGACATGCCGCCCCTCGACGAACAGATCCTGCCCCTCGACCAGTTCGACCCCCATCAGGTCCGCAAGGAAGCTGTGCTCGTAATAGGCCGAATTATAGGCGCCGGGCGTGAGGATGACGATGTTGGGCGCCCCTTCGGCGCCTGCGGGCGCGACCGAGGCGAGCGTGCGGCGCAGGAGTTCCGAATAGCCGTCGATGCGCTGGATGCGCGTCTCGCGGAAGAGGTCCGGGAACATCCGCATCATGATCTCGCGGTTCTCGAGCATGTAGGAGACGCCCGAGGGGGTGCGGCAATTGTCCTCGAGAACGAGGAATTCGTCGCGCCCGGTGCGCACGATGTCGATGCCGACGATGTGCGAATAGACCGCGCGCGGCGGCACGAAGCCCGCCATCGCGGGTTCATAGGCGGCGTTGCCATAGACGAGGGCGGCGGGGATGCGGCCGGCGCGCACGATCTCGCCGCGGCCGTAGATGTCGGCGAGAAAGGCATTGAGCGCGCGCGCCCGCTGGCGGATCCCGCGCTCGAGCCGCGACCATTCGGCGGCGGTGAAGACGCGGGGGAACATGTCGAAGGGGATGAGGCGGTCCGGGTCGCCGCCCTCGCCATAGACGGCGAAGGTGATCCCGATGCGGCGAAAGAGCGCCTCGGCCTCGGCCTGCTTGAGGCTGCGCAGACCCGCGGGCATCGCCTCTACCCAGGCGCCGAGGGCGGCGTAGGGCAGGCGGACCTCGCCGCCGTCGAACATCTCGTTGAAGTAGGTTCCGCCCATCTCGCCCCGCGCCTGCACGATGAATGATAGCGCGCCATTTCGGGCGGCGGAAAGGGTGCGCGCGCCGCGCCGCCGCCCGAGCGCGGTTGCGGCGGGCTTTGCGCCTAAATTTTGTGCATGCAGCGGGCAGGCCGCGGCCATGTCGCGCGGGACCGGCATCGGATTGCGCAGTGGACGTGAAATTTATTTTAGTTAACTATGCAACCACAAGAAAATGAACAGGAGATCCACCATGGTGCACCCGATCGACGCGCACATCGGCCAGAGAATCCGCCAGCGGCGCTGGATGACGAAGCTCTCGCAGATGGCCGTCGCCGAGAGACTCGGGATCACCTTTCAGCAATTGCAGAAATACGAGGTCGGCGCGAACCGCGTCAGCGCCTCGCGCCTGTGGGAAATCGCGCAGGTGCTCGAAGTGCCGGTGGCCTTTTTCTTCGAAGGATATGCCGCCGAAGGGGCCGAGGCGGGCGACGGGACGGGCGCGGCCCCCGTGGTGATCGACCGCGAGTCGGCCGAGATGCTGCGCGCGTTTGCCGCGCTGAGCGAGGCGCAGCGCGCCCCCCTCCTCGCGCTGACCCGCACCCTCGGGACGACAGCCCCCTGAAGGCTCACGCCTGACGCGAAAACGGTTAACGAGACTTGCGCCTGACGCGCAAGGTGCGTATACTTCTTTTCATTGTGTCGTTCATTCCCGGTGTGAAGATGGACATTGTCGACCTCAGCACCGTTTCGCCCGACGACGCGAACCGCGCCCGCTTTCTCGATGAGCTGTGCGAGCGGCTCGGGCTCGAATTCGCGACCTATGCGCTGCGCGATCCCTTCTCGGGCCGCGTGCTCGGCCATTCGAACTATCCCGACGCCTGGCGTACCCACTACATCGAGCACCGCCTGCACAGGTTCGACCCGACGCTGTCGCGCGCGGCGCGCAGCATCGCGCCCGTGCTGTGGGAGCGGATGAGCACCGAGGACGGCTTCGCCCCGGTCTTCAACGCGGCGCGCGATTTCGGCATCCCCACGACGGGCGTCACCATCCCGGTCCGGGGGCCGTTCGGGGAATGCGGGCTGCTCAGCGTCGCGCGGTCGGGCGCGCGCGAGGACTGGGGGCGGCATCTGCGCGAGATCGTGGGCAACCTCCAGGTCGCGGCGGTGCACATTCACGACAACGTGATGCACCATCAGACGCTCGCCGGGATCTTTTCCGCGCCCCCGCTTTCGAGCCGCGAGCGCGAAGTGCTGCAATGGACGGCGGCCGGCAAGACGCAGCAGGACATCGGCGATATCCTCGCCATCGCGACCCGCACGGTCGAGGTTCACCTGCGTTCCGCGCGCGACAAGCTCGGCGCGCTGACCACGCCGCAGGCGATCGGCCGGGCGATCCGGCTCGGCCTGATCCAGGCTGGATGATCCGCGCAGAAGGTTACCGAAACCTTGATACGGGTTTCCCACAATAGACCACACCCCGCGGCGGCCCATAATGCTCTCCTGAATTAACCGCAGAAGCCGCGGGGGCCCGGTGTCGGGTGTCGTGACTTCGTAAAAATTGGAGGACGGCATGATTACTGTTGTTGACGGCTTGAATGCGCATGAGAATGAGGCACTGCTGCGCGACTTCTACAGATTGCGCGCGCGCACCTTTCGCGACCGGCTCGGATGGGATGTGCAGGTCGTCGATGGCGAGGAGCGCGACATCTTCGACACGCTCGATCCGGCCTATCTGATCGCGCTCAACCCCGAGGGCGAGGTGGTCGGCGGGCTGCGCATCCTGCAGACGACGGGCCCCAACATGCTCGCCGATGTGTTCTCGGAACTGCTCGACGGCGAACCCGCCCCGCGCAGCCCGCAGATCTGGGAATCGACGCGCTTTTGCATCGACACCGAGCGGCTGCGCGACAAGAGGGGCCCCAACTCGATCACTCATGCGACAAGCGAGCTGATGATCGCGGCGTGCGAATATGCGATGGCCGCCGGCGTCACCGATGCGGTGACGGTTGTCGACGCGATGATGCACCGCGTCCTGAAATGGTCGGGCAACGCGCCCTCGGGCTATGTCGGCTCGCCGAGGCAGATCGGCAAGGTGGTGGCGCTCGCGGTGCTGCTCGACTGCACTCAGGAGCGCATCGACCGGATCCGCGCGCATTCGGGCATCACCCACGACGTCTTTGCTCCGGCCCCGACCACCACCCCCGGTGCGGCCGCGGCGCGCGGAACGCTGCTGGTGGCCTGAGATGGACGACATCATCTCCCTCCAGGCCGAGAGCGCGATGCTGCGGCTCAGGCGCGAGGATCCGGGTCTGGCGGCGCAGATCGATGCGTTCGTGGCGCAGCTGACCCACATCCCCGACCCAAGCCTGCGGCGCTATTGCAGCGAGCAGATCGCGAGTGCGGCGAGCGTGGCCGAGATGGATGCGGCCGTGCGCCTTGTCGAGGATCTGAGCCGCTGCTTCGAGCCTGCGCGCACGCCCGCCCCGCTGCGCGCCTGACCCGCGGGGGCGCCGGCATCGGCGCCCTCGGGCATTAACCGCCGACCGGGCGGCCCCAGAGGTCGTAGTCGCCCGCCTCCTCGACCTGGACCTCGATGATATCGCCCGGCGCGAGGCCCTCGAAGCCCTCGTCGACAAAGAGGTTGCCGTCGATCTCGGGCGCATCGGCCATCGTGCGGCAGGTCGCGCCCTCGGCGTCGACCTCATCGACGATGACGGGCAGGACGCGGCCGACCTTGGCGGCAAGCTTGGCCGCCGAGATCGCCTGCGCCTTTTCCATGAAGCGCGCGAAACGCTCCTCCTTGACCTCTTCGTGCACATGGTCGGGCAGGTCATTGGCGCGCGCGCCCGCGACATTTTCATAGCGGAAGCAGCCGACGCGGTCGAGTTGGGCCTCCTCGAGCCAGTCGAGCAGCGTCTGGAACTCGGCCTCGGTCTCGCCCGGGAAACCCACGATGAAGGTCGAGCGGATCGCGATCTCGGGGCAGATCGCGCGCCAGCGCGCGATCTCCTCGAGCGTGCGCGCGGCCGCGGCGGGGCGCGCCATGCGGCGCAGCGTCTCGGGGTGGGCGTGCTGGAAGGGCACATCGAGATAGGGCAGCACCAGCCCCTCGGCCATCAGCGGCACGAGGTCGCGCACATGCGGATATGGATAGACATAATGAAGCCGCACCCAGGCGCCGAGGCGCCCGAGGTCGCGCGCAAGGTCGGTGATGTGGGCGCGGTGGCCCTGCGCCTCGGCGTGGCGGATGTCGACGCCATAGGCCGAGGTGTCCTGGCTGATGACCAGCAGCTCGCGCACCCCCGCCGCGACCAGCCGCTCGGCCTCGCGCAGCACCGCATGCGCCGGGCGGCTGACCAGCCGGCCGCGCATATCGGGGATGATGCAAAAGCGGCAGGCGTGGTTGCAGCCCTCGGAGATCTTCACATAGGCGTAGTGGCGCGGGGTGAGCTTCACGCCCTGCGGCGGCAGGAGGTCGACGAAGGGGTCGGGCCGCGGCGGCACCGCGGCGTGGACGGCATCGAGCACGGCCTCATACTGCTGCGGGCCCGTCACGGCCAGCACGCGCGGATGGGCGCCGGTGATGTAGTCGGGCTCGGCCCCGAGGCAGCCGGTGACGATGACGCGGCCGTTCTCGCGCAGCGCCTCGCCGATCGCCTCGAGGCTCTCGGCCTTGGCGCTGTCGAGGAAACCGCAGGTGTTTACAACCACCACGTCGGCACCGGCGTAATCCGGGCTGATCTCGTAGCCATCCGTACGCAGTTGCGTCAGGATGCGCTCGGAATCGACCAGGGCCTTGGGGCAGCCGAGGCTGACCACCCCGATCGCGGGCTGGCCGGGGCGGCGCGCGGCGTCGATCCGCGGGGCGGGGGCAAGGTCGGGGCGCAGGCGGGGCGGGGTCGCGGACATGGCGGTGCCATAGCGCCAAAGCGGCCGGGGCAAAAGCCCCCGCCTAGCCGAAGCGGGCGGGCGAAAGGGCCGCGACCAGCGCCGGATCGAGGTCGGGCGCGCGCCCCGCCACCAGATCCGCCAGCAGCGCCGCCGCCCCGAGCGAGGTCTGGAACCCGTATCCCCCCTGCCCCGCCAGCCAGAAGAACCCCGCCGCCGCCGGGTCGGGGCCGATCACCAGCGCGCGGTCGGGGGCGAAGGTGCGCAGGCCCGCCCAGGTCGCAAGCGGCCGCGTGACCGGGTGGCGCGCGACGGCCTGCCAGCGCGCCAGCCCCTCGGCCAGCACCAGATCGTCGGGCCAGGCGTCATGCGGCTCTGCCGGGTCCTCATCGGCCGGCGAGACGATGAGGGCGCCCGCGTCGGGCTTGGCATACCACCGCTCACCGGGGCCGAAGAGCATCGGCCAGCCGCGCGTGTCGGCCCCGCCCGGCGCGGCGATGCGCGCGATCGAGCGGCGATGCGGCACGAGGCCGAGCGGGCGCACCCCGCCGAGTGCCGCGACGCGGTCGGCCCAGGCGCCGGCCGCGTTGACAAGCGTCCGGGCGCCGATCGCGCCCGCGGGCGTCTCGGCCAGCCAGCCCGCCCCTGCGCGCGCAAGAGCCAGCACCGGCGCGCCCGTGCGGATCTCGGCGCCCGCCGCGCGCGCGGCGCGCGCCAGATGCTGGATCAGCCGGTCGGTGTCGATGTCCTCGGCGTCCGGATGATGGGCCGCAAGCGCGACCGCCGCGGGATCGAGGGCGGGCACCAGCGCGCAGGCCTCGGCCGCCTCGATCGGGTGCAGCCCCATCGAGGCGACATCGGCGGCGAATTCCTCGGACTCATCGGCGCGCGCCACGATCATCAGCCCACGGGCCGAGAGGACGCCGCCATCGACCGCGCGCAGCCTCGGCCCCGTCGCGGCCGTCAGCGCGCGCACCGCGGGATTGCCGTAGCGCGGCTCATAGAGTGCGGCCGAGCGTCCCGAGGCGTGATAGGCAAGCGCTGCCTCGGCCTCGAGCACCACGACACGGCCAAGCGGGGCAAGGGCAGCGGCGGCCGAGATGCCGGCGATGCCGCCGCCAATGACCAGGAAATCGCACGCCATCAGACTTCCTCGACCGCGAGGACGCCGGGCTGGCTGCGCAGGACGCCCCGCAGCCGCGGCCCGACGGGGTGGCGGCCGGGCAGCGCGAGGTCGATCTCGCGCGCATGCGCCAGATCGGGCACCGCGATCGTGACCGACCCGCGCGCGCCGCCCTCCTGCGCCTCGCCAAGCGCCGCCGCGACCGCTGCGGCCGCCTCGGGCCGGTCGAGCACGATGCGTAACCCCGCGGGCGGTGCTGCGGCCGCGACCTTCTCGACCGGTGCTGCCCCCCGCACGAGGAGCTTGAGCGTCTCGCCCTCGCAGGTGGCCTCGACGCTCAGCACCACGTTCTGGCCGGGTTCGAGCAGGCTGCGCGCGGCGTCGAGCGTGTCGGAAAAGACCGTCGCCTCATAGAGCCCGCCCGGTTCGGAGAGTTGCACGAAGGCAAAGCGGTTGCCGCGCGCCGACTTGCGCTCTTGCCGGGCCGAGACCGAGCCGGCGATGCGCGCGACACATGGGCCCGCGGTGGCGCGGCGCGTGACCTCATCAAGGCTCAGGACGCCCGCCCGGCGCAGCGCGCCCGCATAATCATCGAGCGGATGGCCCGAGAGATAGAACCCCACCGCCGCATGCTCCGCCGCAAGGCGTTCGGGCGGGCTCTGCTCGGACACATCGGGCAGGCGCGGCGGCGGCAGATCCGCCCCCGTTGCACCGAAAAGCGACGCCTGCCCCGACAGCGCGGCCTCCTGCACCGCCGCCGCATGGGCCACCAGCGCATCGAGCGCGGCGAGCACGCGCGCGCGGTTGGGCTCAAGCGCGTCGAAGGCGCCGGCGCGCGCGAGCGTCTCGAGCGCGCGCTTGCCCACCCGGCGCAGATCGACCCGACGCGCGAAATCGGCGAGCGAGGCAAAGGGCCGCCCGCCGCGCGCGGCGGTAACAAGGCGCATCGCCTCGACGCCCACATTCTTCAGCGCGCCGAGGCCATAGAGGATCGCGCCCTCGGCCACCGCGAATTCGGCCTCGGAGCCGTTGACGCAAGGGGGGCGCATCGGGATGCCCATGCGCTGCACCTCGCGGCGATAGACCGCGAGCTTGTCGGTCAGATGGATGTCGCAGTTCATCACCGCCGCCATGAACTCGACCGGGTGGTTGGCCTTGAGCCAGGCGGTCTGATAGCTCACCACCGCATAGGCGGCGGCGTGCGACTTGTTGAAGCCGTAATTGGCGAATTTCTCGAGCAGATCGAAGACCTCGCCCGCCTTCTTCTCATCGACCCCGTTCGCGAGCGCCCCGGCGATGAACTTGGGCCGCTCCTTGGCCATCTCCTCGGGGATCTTCTTGCCCATCGCGCGGCGCAAGAGGTCCGCCCCCCCCAGCGAATAGCCCGCCATCACCTGCGCGATCTGCATCACCTGCTCCTGATAGACGATGATGCCTTGCGTCTCGGCAAGGATATGATCGATCGAAGAGTGAATGGATTCAAGCGGTCGCACGCCGTTCTTGACGTCGCAATAGAGGGGGATGTTCTCCATCGGCCCGGGCCGGTAGAGCGCGACGAGCGCCACGATATCCTCGATGCAGGTCGGCCGCATGCGCCTCAGCGCATCCATCATCCCCGAACTTTCGACCTGGAACACCGCGACCGTGCGGGCCGAGGCGTAAAGTTCATAGGTGCGCGCATCATCGAGCAGGATCGCCGCGATATCGACCGACACCCCGCGCGCCCCGAGCATCCCGAGCGCGCCGCGGATCACGGTCAGGGTCTTGAGCCCGAGGAAGTCGAATTTCACGAGGCCCGCGGCTTCGGCCCATTTCATGTTGAACTGCGTCGCCGGCATCTCGGAGCGCGGGTCGCGATAGACGGGCACCAGCCGGTCGAGCGGCCGGTCCGCGATCACCACCCCCGCCGCATGGGTCGAGGCATTGCGCAAGAGCCCCTCGATCCGGCCCGCATAGTCGAGCAACCGCGCCACCACCTCCTCGCGCGCCGCCTCGCGCAGGCGCGGCTCATCGGCGAGCGCCTTGGTGATCGAGACGGGCTTGACGCCCTCGAGCGGGATCATCTTGGCGATGCGGTCGACCTGGCCATAGGGCATCTGCAGCACGCGCCCCACATCGCGCACCGCCGCCTTCGAGAGCAGCGCGCCGAAGGTGATGATCTGCCCCACCCGGTCGGCGCCATAGCGCGACTGGACATAGCGGATCACCTCTTCGCGCCGGTCCATGCAGAAGTCGATGTCGAAGTCGGGCATCGACACCCGCTCGGGGTTCAGGAACCGCTCGAACAAGAGCCCGTAGCGCAGCGGGTCGAGGTCGGTGATCGTCAGCGCCCAGGCCACCACGCTCCCCGCCCCCGACCCCCGCCCCGGCCCGACCGGGATGCCCTGCGCCTTGGCCCATTGGATGAAATCGGCAACGATCAGGAAATAGCCCGGAAAACCCATCTGGATGATGACGCCAAGCTCGAACTCGAGCCGGTCGCGATAGGCCTCGGGCGCGGCCGCCGCCGCCCCGGCCGCGAGCCGCGCCTCGAGGCCTGCGCGCGCCGCCGCGCGCAGCGCCTCGACCTCATCCTCGGCAAAGCGCGGCAGGATCGGCGCGCGCTTCTTGGGGCGATAGCTGCAGCGGCGCGCGATCTCGATCGTGTTCTCGACCGCCTCGGGCAGATCGGCGAAAAGCGCCGCCATCTCGGCCGCCGACTTGAAGTGATGATGCGGCGTCAGCCGCCGGCGCGGCGCGCTCTGGTCCACATAGGCCCCCTCGGCGATGCAGATCAGCGCGTCATGCGCCTCATGCATCGATGGGTCTGGGAAATGGCAGTCGTTCGTCGCGACCAGCGGCAACTCGAGCGCATGGGCAAGCTCGATGAGCCCCCGCTCGATCATTCGCGCCTCGGGCGGGGTGCGCCCGTCTGCACCCGGGTGGCGCTGCACCTCGACATAGAGCCGGTCGCCGAAGGCCGCCGCGAGCGCGCGCAGATGCGCCTCGGCCTCGGCCGCCCGCCCCTCGGCCAGATGCCGCCCCGCCGGCCCCCCGGGCCCACCCGCGAGGCAGATGACGCCTTCTGCATGCGCGGCAAGCTCGTCCATCGTCACCCGCAGCGCGCCCCCGTCGCCGCGCAGATAAAGGCAGGAGTTGAGCGCGAGCAGATGGCCATAGCCCGCCTCGGTCTGCGCGATCAGCACGAGGGGCGCGACGACGCCCGCCCGCCCGCCCGCGACCTCGAGGTCGATCTGGCAGCCGATCAGCGGCTGCACCCCCGCCGCCGCCGCCGCGACCGAAAACTCGAGCGCCCCGAACATCGCATTGGTGTCGGTGATCGCGACCGCCGGCATCCCCCCCTTGCGCGCGAGCGCGACCAGCGCATCGACCGGCAGCGCCCCCGCCAGCAGCGAATATTCGCTGTGGCAGCGCAGGTGGATGAATCGCGAGGGCCTGTCCATGCCGCGACGATAGGGCTATCGTCGGTCCGACACAAATCCCGCAGCGATGGCCCCGTCATGCTCCTCTCCGATCCCGACCGCGACCTCGTCTTCGAGGCGCTCCTCGCCGCCCCGCCCGCGGCGATCTGGCGCGCCTGGACCGAACCCGACCTCCTCTGCCGCTGGTTCTGCCCGCCGCCCTGGCGGCTGCGCGCGGCCCGGATCGACCCCTGGCCGGGCGGGCGCTTCGAGACCGAGATGGAAGGGCCCGAGGGCCAGATCGAAGCGGGCCCGGGCTGCGTGCTCCTCGCCGAACGCGCCCGGCGGCTGGTGATCTGCGACGCGCTCGGCGCGGGGTTCCGCCCCACGGGGCGGGCCTGCGTCACGATCGCGCTCACCTTCGACCCCGCCCCCGAAGCCACACCCGACGCCCCCGCCACGCACTACCGCGCGCAACTCCTCCACGCCACGCCCGAAGATCGCGCCCGCCACGCCGCGATGGGCTTCTACGAAGGCTGGACCATCGCCACCCGCCAGCTCGAGGCCACGGCCCGCAGCCTCGCGATCCCGTAATTCCCCCTTGCCAAGCCCGACCCCGCCCGCCTAGCCTTCCTCCCGCATCAGGCGCGGGCTCTACGCCGCATCGAGGACGCGCCCCGCATCGCCGCCGCATCCGCGGGTGCGGTGCGGCTCCGAGGTACCGCGGCAGGGCCCCGCCCATGCATCTCGCCTTTCTCCTCAACGGCGAAAGGGTCGATTTCCCCGACGCCCCGCCCACCCGCACGACGCTCGACTGGCTGCGCGAGGATCGCGGCCTCACCGGCACCAAGGAAGGCTGCAACGAAGGCGACTGCGGCGCCTGCACCGTCCTTGTCACCGACCCCGACGGCAGCCTGCGCCCGCTCAACGCCTGCATCCTGCTCCTGCCCCAGCTCCAGGGCCGCGCGCTGCGCACGATCGAGGGGCTCGCCGCTCCCGACGGCACCCTCCACCCCGCCCAGCAGGCGATGATCGACCATCACGGCGCCCAATGCGGCTTCTGCACCCCGGGCATCACCATGGCCCTCGCCGCCGCCCACGCCAGCGCCGACCCCGACCTTGACCCAGACACGGCGCTCGCCGGCAACCTCTGCCGCTGCACGGGCTATGCGCCGATCGCGCGCGCCGCCCGCGCCATCGCCCATGCCCCCATCCCCGACTGGATCGCAGCCGACGCCCGCGCGCTCGCCGATCTTTCCCCCCATTTGGCACTCAGCTTGGCCGAAATACCCCGGGGGTCCGGGGGCAGCGCCCCTGGCGCCACCACCCCCGCCGACGCCCCCGCACGCGCCTTCCGTCCGCGCGACGTCGACGACCTCGCCGCCTGGCATGCCGCCCACCCCGAGGCGACGCTCGTCGCCGGCGCGACCGACCTCGGGCTCCACCTCACCAAGGGCCTGCGCGATCTCGGCCGCCTCGCCTTCATCTCGGGCACGCCAGGGTTGTGCGAGATTGCATCGACCCCCGAGGGCCTGCGCATCGGCGCGGCCGTCACCATCGAGGATCTGCGCGCCGCCATCGCGCAGGCTGCCCCGGATTTTGGCGAACTCGTCCGCCGTATCGGCGCAACGCAGGTAAGGGCGGCGGGAACGATCGGCGGCAACATCGCCAATGGCTCGCCGATCGGCGACGGCCCGCCCGCCCTGATCGCGCTCGGCGCGACCCTCACGCTCCGGCGGGGTGCTGCGCGGCGCACGATCGCGCTCGAGGATTTCTTCCTCGCCTATGGCCGGCAGGACCGCGCGCCAGGCGAGTTCGTCGAGGCGGTGACGATCCCGCCCAGCCCCGGCACGCTCCATGTCCACAAGGTCTCGAAGCGGTTCGATCAGGACATCTCGGCGCTCTGCGGTGCCTTCATGATCGCGACCGAGGCCGGGCGGGTGACCCATGCGCGGGTTGCCTTCGGCGGCATGGCTGGCACGCCCAAACGCGCCCCCCTGACCGAGGCCGCGCTCATCGGCGCGCCCTGGTCCGAGGCGGGCGTCGCCCCCGCGCTCGCGGCACTTGCGCAGGATTATGCGCCCATCTCGGACATGCGCGCCTCGGCCGCCTACCGGCTCGAGGCCGCGCGCGGGATCCTCTTGCGCGCGGTCGCGGGCGATCTTGTCCCGCCGGTCCTCGGCGCGCTGCAGGGGGGCGCGGCATGAGCGTCGCGGACCCCCTTCCCCATGACAGCGCGCGGCTCCATGTCACGGGCGCGGCGCGCTATGTCGACGACATCCCGCTGCCCGCCAATGCGCTGCACCTCGCCTTCGGGCTCTCGGATGTCGCGCATGGGGTGATCGAGGCGCTCGACCTCTCGGCGGTGCGGGCATCCGATGGCGTCGTCGAAGTGCTGGCGGCGGGCGATCTGGCGCGGCCCGCCGATGTCTCGCCCTCGGCCCATGACGAGCCGCTTCTGGCCGAGGGGCGCGTCCATTACGCGGGCCAGCCCGTCTTCGTCGTCGCCGCGACCTCGCACCGCGCCGCGCGCGTCGCGGCGCGCCGGGCGGCCCTGCGCGTCGCGCCGCTGCCTGCGATCCTGACGGTCGACGAGGCGCTCGCCGCCGGCAGCCGGTTTGAGGGCGGGCCCGTCGTCTGGGACAAGGGCGACGCCGAGGCCGCCATCGCCGCGGCCGATCTGGTGGTCGAGGGCACGCTCGAACTTGGCGGGCAGGAGCATTTCTATCTCGAAGGTCAGGCCGCGCTTGCGCTCCCCGGCGAGGGGGGCGAGATGCATGTCATCGCCTCGACCCAGCACCCGACCGAGGTGCAGCACAAGGTCGCCCATGCGCTCGGACTGCCGCAGGCGATGGTCAGGGTCGAATGCCGGCGCATGGGCGGGGGCTTTGGCGGCAAGGAAAGCCAGGGCAACGCCCTTGCCGTCGCGGTCGCGGTGGTCGCGCAGGCGACGGGGCGGCCCTGCAAGATGCGCTATGACCGCGACGACGACTTCCTCATCACCGGCAAGCGGCATGATTTCCGCATCGACTATCGCGCGGGGTTTGGCCGCGACGGGCGCATCCGGGGCGTCGCCTTTCGCCATCTCGTGCGTTGCGGCTGGTCGCAGGATCTGAGCCTGCCGGTCGCCGATCGCGCGATGCTGCACGCCGACAACGCCTATCGCATTCCCGCGATGCGGATCGAGAGCCACCGCCTGCGCACCAACACCCAGAGTGCGACCGCCTTTCGCGGCTTCGGCGGCCCGCAAGGCGTCGCGGGGATCGAGCGGGTGATGGACCACGCGGCCCATGCGCTCGGCCTCGACCCCATCGAGCTGCGCCGGCGCAACTATTACGCCGAGATGCCCGCCCCCCGGCCCGACCGCACCCCCTATGGGCAGGAGGTGCGCGACTTCATCCTGGGCGGGCTGACCGAAAAGCTGCTTGACGGGGCCGATTATGCCGCGCGCCGCGCCGAAATCGCGGCCTGGAACGCGGGCCAGCGCGTGCTCCGACGCGGGATCGGCTTTGCGCCGGTGAAGTTCGGGATCTCCTTCACGCTCTCGCACCTCAACCAGGCGGGCGCGCTCGTGCATGTCTATACCGACGGCTCGGTCCACCTCAACCACGGCGGCACCGAGATGGGCCAGGGCCTTTTCCAGAAGGTCGCGCAGGTGGCGGCGGCGGAGTTCGGCGTGCCGGTGTCGGCCGTGCGCATCACCGCGACCGACACCGCCAAGGTGCCCAACACCTCGGCGACCGCGGCCTCGTCGGGGAGCGACCTGAACGGGATGGCGGTGCAGGCGGCCTGCGCCGAGATCCGCGCGCGCATGGCCGGGCATCTCGCATCGCTCCACCAGATCACGCCCGATGCGGTCGTCTTTGCGGGGGGCGCGGTGCAGGCGGGGGGCGCGCGCTACAGCTTCGCCGAGGCTGCGACGCTTGCGTGGCAGGGGCGCGTCAGCCTCTCGGCGACGGGCTTTTACCGCACCCCCGACATCGCCTGGGACCGCGCCCGGGGCGAGGGGCGGCCATTTTACTACTTCGCGCATGGCGCGGCGCTGACCGAGGTGGTGGTCGACCGGCTGACCGGCGAATACCGCATCCTGCGCGCCGACATCCTCCATGACGCGGGCGCAAGCCTCAACCCCGCGCTCGACATCGGGCAGATCGAGGGGGGGTATGTGCAGGGCGTCGGCTGGCTCACGACCGAGGAGCTTGTCTGGGACAATGCCGGGCGGCTGCGCACGCATGCGCCCTCGACCTACAAGATCCCTGCCTTCGGCGACCGTCCGGCCGTCTTCAACGTGGCGCTGCATCAGGGCGCGAACCCGGCCGCGACGATCCACCGATCAAAGGCCGTGGGCGAGCCGCCGCTGATGCTCGGGATCTCGGCGCTGATGGCGCTGTCGGACGCGGTCGCGGCCTTTGGCGGGGGGCGGGTCTATCCCGCGCTCGACGCCCCCGCGACACCCGAGCGGGTGCTGGCGGCAGTGGAAAGGATGCGAGGCTGAGATGCGAATTTCCGACCTGATCGAAGCCGTGGAGCGCGACGGCCGCG
>JAUREX010000052.1 GCA_030834485.1 Gemmobacter sp. | reverse complement strand
CAAGGGAGAGGAGGGCCTCGGTCACTCCCCCGCCCCCATCTGCGCAGCGACGCGCAGCGCCTCGATCGCGGCGATCAGGTCGGCCTCGGGCCGTCCCGACCCTTGCGCGATCTGCGCGAGCGTGAGGCCCCGCAGATCGCCGGGCGCCGCATCGAGAAGGGCCGCCAGCGCCGCACGCTCGACCCCATAGGCGCGCACGACATAGCCGGGCGTCATCCAGCCCTGAATCGCGCCCGGCGGGGCCGAGGGCGCCAGCACCAGCGACAGCCCGAGCGCCAGCGCCAGCGCCGCCGCCCCGAGAAAGAGCGCGCCGATCAGCGGGTGGCGCCGCAGGGCGCGGGCAAGCAATGCGAACCGGTCCATCCGCGCAATCTGCGGCGATTCCCCCGCCGGCGCCAGCGCGCATGAGGGGGGGCTTGCGAAGGGGGCGCGCAGGGTGCATCCACGGGCCGCACCTGACGGGGGGAAACGCATGGCCTTCAACGTCGCCATCCTCGGGGCCTCGGGATATACCGGGGCCGAACTGATCCGGCTGATCCTCGGCCATCCGGGGCTGCACATCGCCGCGCTGACGGGCGACCGCAAGGCGGGCCAGCCCATCGCCGAGGTCTTTCCGTTTCTCGGCGGTTTCGGGCTGCCCGACCTCTGCCGGATCGAGGATCTAAACGTCTCGGGGATCGATCTGGCCTTCTGCGCGCTGCCGCATGGCACGACGCAGGCGGTCGTCGCGGCCCTGCCGCGCGATCTGCGCATCGTCGACCTCTCGGCCGATTTCCGCCTGCGCGACCCGGCTGATTACGCGCGCTGGTATGGCAAGCCCCACGCCGCGCCCGCGCTTCAGGCCGAGGCCGTCTATGGGCTGACCGAGTTCTACCGCGCCGAGATCGCGGCCGCGCGGCTGGTCGCGGGCACGGGCTGCAACGCGGCCGCGGGGCAGTTCGCGATCCTGCCCCCGCTCGCGGCCGGGATCATCGACCCCGACGACATCCTGATCGACCTCAAGGCCGGGGTCTCGGGCGCGGGCCGCAGCCTGCGCGAGAACCTCCTGCATGCCGAGCTTTCCGAGGGCACGCAGGCCTATGGGGCGGGCGGCACGCACCGGCATCTGGGCGAGTTCGATCAGGAATTCACCCGCACCGCGGGCCGCCCGGTCGCGATCCGCTTCACGCCTCATCTTCTGCCCATGAACCGCGGCATCCTCGCCTCGTGCTATCTCGCGGGCGAGGCGCGCGCGGTCCATGCGGCGCTTGGCGCGCGCTATGCGGCCGAGCCCTTCATCCGGGTGCTGCCTTTTGGCGCACTCCCCTCGACACGCGACGTGCGCGGCACCAATTTCGCGCACATCGGCGTTCTCGAGGATCGCCGTCCGGGGCGCACGCTCGTGGTCTCGGTCATCGACAATCTGACCAAGGGCTCTTCCGGGCAGGCGCTGCCGAACGCCAACCTCATGCTCGGGCTGCCCGAGACGACGGGCCTGATGGCGCCGGCCGTCTTTCCGTGAGGGGCCATGAAGGGGCTGAAAAAGCAGCGCCGCATCCAGATCATCGCGCTTGCGGCGGCGGCGCTGGCGCTCTCGACCGCGCTTGTGGGCTATGCGATGCGCGACGGCATCAATTTCTTCCGCACGCCCGCGCAGGTCGTCGAGGAACCGCCCGGCCCCGATGAGGTCTTTCGCATTGGCGGCCTCGTCGAGGAGGGCAGCATCCTGCGCGGCGAGGGCGCGACGGTCAGCTTTCGCGTGACCGACACGGCGCAATCGGTGCCCGTCAGTTTCACCGGCGTGCTGCCCGACCTCTTCGCCGAGGGTCAGGGCATGGTCGGGACCGGGCGCCTCGTCGACGGGGTGTTCGTCGCGACCGAGATCCTCGCCCGCCACGACGAGACCTACATGCCCAAGGAAGTCATCGACGCGCTGAAGGAACAGGGCGTCTATGTCGAACCCGCGACGAACTAGGCCGGCGCCATCGCGGCGTGCGGCGCAAACCGCTTGGCAGGGGTCGCAATCGGTCAGCTTCGCGCCGGCGGGTGGCGGTATCTGTTCGCCAAATGCCCGGCGGGCGGGCGGATCGGGGGACAGGACGCCATGAAAAGCGACATCGAGATTGCGCGCGGCGCGAAGAAGCGGCCCATTCAGGAGATCGGGGCGAAGCTCGGGATACCGTCCGAGTCGCTCCTGCCCTATGGGCACGACAAGGCGAAGGTCGCGGCCGATTTCATCTCGGGGCTTTCGGGTCGGCCGGACGGGCGGCTGATCCTCGTGACCGCGATCAACCCCACGCCCGCGGGCGAGGGCAAGACGACGACGACGGTCGGGCTCGGCGACGGGCTGAGCCGGATCGGCAAGAAGGCGGTAGTGTGCATCCGCGAGGCCTCTCTTGGCCCGAACTTCGGGATGAAGGGGGGCGCGGCCGGGGGGGGCATGTCGCAGGTCGTGCCGATGGAGGAGATGAACCTCCACTTCACGGGCGATTTCCACGCGATCACCTCGGCGCACAATCTTCTGTCGGCGCTGATCGACAACCACATCTACTGGGGCAACACGCTCGACATCGACCCGCGGCGGATCGTGTGGCGGCGGGTGATGGACATGAACGACCGGGCGCTGCGCGACATGGTGGTCTCGCTCGGGGGGGTCGCGAACGGGTTCCCGCGCCAGACGGGGTTCGACATCACGGTGGCGTCCGAGGTGATGGCGATCCTGTGCCTCGCGCGTGATCTCGCCGATCTCGAGAAGCGGCTGGGCGACATCGTGGTGGCCTATCGGCGCGACAAGACGCCCGTCCATTGCCGCGACCTCAAGGCCGAGGGGGCGATGACGGTGCTTCTGAAGGATGCGCTGCAGCCCAACCTCGTGCAGACGCTCGAGAACACGCCCGCCTTCGTGCATGGCGGTCCCTTCGCCAACATCGCGCATGGCTGCAATTCGGTGATGGCGACGACAACGGCGCTGAAGCTGGCCGATTACGTGGTGACCGAGGCGGGGTTCGGGGCGGATCTTGGGGCGGAGAAGTTCTTCGACATCAAGTGCCGCAAGGCGGGTCTGACGCCGGCGGCGGCGGTGATCGTGGCGACGATCCGGGCGCTCAAGATGAATGGGGGCGTGGCGAAGGCGGGCCTTGGGGCCGAGAATGTGGCCGCGGTCGAGAAGGGCTGCGCCAATCTCGGGCGGCACATCGCCAATGTGAAGGGCTTCGGGGTGCCGGCGATCGTGGCGATCAACCATTTCGGGACCGACACCGAGGCCGAGATCGCGGCGGTGAAGGCCTATGTGACGGCGCAGGGGGCCGAGGCGGTGCTCTGCCGGCACTGGGCCGAGGGCTCGGCCGGGATCGAGGAGCTTGCGCGCAAGGTGGTGGCGCTGGCCGAGGGGGGCACGGGGGCCTTCGCGCCGCTCTATCCCGATGCGATGGGGCTTTTCGAGAAGATCGAGACGATCGCGAAGCGCATCTATCACGCGGGCGAGGTGACGGCCGACCGCGCGATCCGCGAGCAACTCAAGGCCTGGGAGGCGGCGGGGCATGGCCATCTGCCGATCTGCATGGCCAAGACCCAGTATTCCTTCTCGACCGACCCGGAATTGCGCGGGGCGCCCTCGGGGCACACGATCCCGGTGCGCGAGGTGCGCCTCTCGGCGGGGGCGGGGTTCGTGGTGGCGATCTGCGGCGAGATCATGACGATGCCCGGCCTGCCCAAGGTGCCGGCGGCCGAGACCATCCGCCTCAACGCCGCGGGCGAGGTCGAGGGGCTGTTCTAGGGCGATCCGGGGGAAGCGCGCGGGCGGGGGATCGACCCCCGCCCGCGCGCACCGCCCCGCCGGGGCGGCCGAGGGCGGACGCGAGATCGGGAAGGGGAAAGCAGATGGCGGCACGCATCATCGACGGCAAGGGCTTTGCCGAGGGGCTCCGGCAGCGGATCGGGGCCGAGGTCGCGCGCCTGCGCGCGGCGGGCGCGGGGACGCCCGGACTCGCGGTCGTGCTCGTGGGGGAGGATCCGGCGAGCCAGGTCTATGTCCGCGCCAAGCACCGCGCCACGATCGAGGCGGGGATGGCGAGCTTCGAGCATCGCCTGCCGGCCGAGACCGATGCGGCGACGCTCCTCGCGCTCATCGAGCGGCTCAATGGCGATCCGGCGGTGGACGGGATCCTCGTGCAGCTGCCGCTGCCCGGGCATCTCGATGCCGATCTCGTCATCAACACGATTGATCCGGCCAAGGACGTTGACGGGTTCCACATTTCGAACGTGGGCCTGTTGGGCACCGGGCAGAAGTCGATGGTGCCCTGCACGCCCTTGGGCTGTCTGATGATGCTGCGCGATCACCATGGCAAGCTGGCCGGGCTGAATGCTGTGGTCGTGGGGCGGTCGAACATCGTCGGCAAGCCGATGGCGCTCCTGCTGCTGCAGCGCGATGCGACCGTCACCATCTGCCATTCGAAGACGTCCGACCTGGCCGGGACGTGCCGGCGGGCCGACATCGTCGTGGCCGCGGTCGGCCGGCCCGAGATGATCCGCGGCGAGTGGATCAAGCCGGGTGCCACGGTGATCGATGTCGGCATCAACCGCATCCTGCGCGACGGGCGGACCGTCCTTGTGGGCGATTGCGACACCGAGGGCTGCGCGGCGGTCGCGGGGGCCATCACGCCCGTGCCGGGCGGCGTCGGGCCGATGACCATCGCCTGCCTGCTCGCGAACACGCTGACGGCCGCCTGCCGCCGGCGCGGCCTGCCCGACCCCGAGGCGCTGGCGGGCTGAGACCCCGCGTCGCGCTTGCCGTCGGCGCCCGGCGCTATATAGCAGGATCGGTGGATCCGGCAGGGGGCGCGCGATGTCTGGACTGGTCACGATCTTCGGCGGCTCGGGCTTTGTCGGGCGCTATGTCGCGCGGCGCATGGCGCAGGCGGGCTGGCGCGTGCGCGTCGCGGTGCGCCGGCCGAACGAGGCGATCTTCGTGCGCACCTATGGCGTGCCGGGCCAGGTGGAGCCCATCGCCTGCAACATCCGCGACGATGCCTCGGTTGCCGCCGCGATGGCGGGGGCGGATGCGGCCGTCAACTGCGTGGGGATCCTCGCCGAGGCGGGGGCGAACCGCTTCGAGGCGGTCCATGCCGAGGGGGCGGGGCGGATCGCGCGGGCAGCGGCAGCGGCGGGGGTCGGGCGGCTCGTGCATGTCTCGGCGATCGGGGCGGATCCCGGCTCGCCCAGCGCCTATGCGCGCAGCAAGGCCGCGGGCGAGGCGGCGGTGCGCGCGGCCTTTCCAGGCGCGGTGATCCTGCGCCCCTCGATCATCTTCGGGCCCGAGGATCAGTTCTTCAACCGCTTCGCCGCGATGACGCGCACCTCGCCGGTGCTGCCGGTGGTGGGGGGCACGACGCGCTTTCAGCCCGTCCATGTCGACGATGTGGCCGCCGCCGCCGAGCGCGCGATCCGCACCGATGTCGCGCCCGGCGTCTATGAACTTGGCGGGCCCGAGACACTCAGCTTTGCCGAACTCATGCGCCGGATGCTGGCCGAGATCCGGCGCCGGCGCATCGTGCTCGACCTGCCCTTCTGGGTCGCGCGGCCGATCGCGACGGTGCTTGACGGGGTGCAGGCCGCGACGCTCGGGCTTTTCCACAACGGGATGCTGACGCGCGACCAGCTGCGCAACCTCGCGCGCGACAATGTGGTGGCGCCCGATGCCCGCGGGCTGGCCGATCTCGGGATTGCGCCCACGCCGATGTCGGCGGTGCTGCCGGGCTATCTGTGGCGTCACCGGCCGGCGGGGCAGTTCGAGGCGCTGAAGGAATCGGCGCGCAACCTGCGCTGAGCGCAACAGCCGCCGCATGTGGTGAGCCCGGATGGGTTCGAACCATCGACCCACTGATTAAAAGTCAGTTGCTCTACCACTGAGCTACGGGCCCACACGGGCGCCTCCCTAGGCAGTTCCCGAGGGGGGGTCAAGGGTAAATGCGGCTGGGGTAAATGCCGGCGGGGCGCGGAACGGGCCCATCTGGCGCGACGGCATCGGTCGCGCTATAGCGCGCGGATGGAGAACCGCCCCGCCCCAGCGCCCGCCGCACCGCCCCCGCACGGGGGGCTGCGCTTTGCCAAGATGCATGGGGCGGGCAATGATTTCGTGGTGATCGACCGCCGAAGCGCACCGCAAGAGCTTCAGCCGGCCCTGATCCGCGCGCTCGCGGACCGGCACCGGGGCGTGGGGTTCGACCAGCTTGCGCTGATCGATCCATGCGCGGATGCCGAGGCCTTCCTCACCTTCTACAACCCCGACGGCTCCACCTCGGCCGCCTGCGGCAACGCCACCCGCTGCATCGCACGCATGCTGATCGAGGAGACGGGTGCGGCGCGCCTGCGCCTGCGCACCGGGCGCGGCATCCTGCTGGCCGAGCGGGACGCAGACGGGCAGCTGCGCGTCAACATGGGGGCGCCGCTTCTGGACTGGGCGGCGATCCCGCTCGCGCAGGAAACCGACACGCTGCATCTGCCGATCGCGGGCGATCCGGTCGCGACCGGCATGGGCAACCCGCATCTGACCTTCTTCGTCGCCGATGCCGAGGCCGTCGATCTGGGGCGCGAGGGGGCGGCGCTTGAGCATCACCCGCTCTATCCGCAGGCGACGAACGTCGAATTCGTGCAAGTCCTCGGCCCCGACGCGATCCGCTTGCGGATATGGGAGCGCGGCACCGGCATCACGCTTGCCTCGGGGTCGTGTTCCTGCGCGGCGGCGGTGGCGGCGGCGCGGCGGGGGCTGACGGGGCGGCGCGTGCGGGTCGAGGTCGATGGCGGGACGCTCCTGGTCGACTGGCGCGAAGATGGCGTCTGGCTCGCGGGTCCGACGGCGCATGTCTTCGACGGCGTGCTGACGGCCGAATTCCTCGCCGCTCTCGCGCCATGACCGCGCCCGTCTTCGCCACGCTCGGCTGCCGCCTCAACGCCTATGAGACCGAGGCGATGAAGCGCCTTGCGGCCGAGGCGGGCGTGGGCGGCGCGGTCGTCGTCAACACCTGCGCCGTCACCGCCGAGGCCGAGCGCCAGGCGCGCCAGGCGATCCGCCGGGCGCGGCGCGAGAACCCGGCGGCGCAGATCCTCGTCACCGGCTGCGGCGCCCAGACCGAGCCCGAGACCTTCGCCGCCATGCCCGAGGTCGATCAGGTCGTGGGCAATGCCGAAAAGATGGCACCCGCGACCTGGGCGCGCATCGCCGCCCCCGACCTCATCGGCGAGACCGAGCGCGTAAGGGTCGACGACATCATGTCGGTGCGCGAGACGGCGCATCACCTCATCGACGGCTTCGGGACGCGCGCGCGCGCCCATGTCCAGATCCAGAACGGCTGCGATCACCGCTGCACCTTCTGCATCATCCCCTTCGGGCGCGGCAATTCGCGCTCGGTCCCCGCGGGCGTGGTGGTCGAGCAGATCGCGCGGCTGGCGGATGCGGGCCACCGCGAGGTGGTGCTGACCGGCGTCGATCTGACGAGCTGGGGGGCAGATCTGCCCGGCGCGCCGCGGCTCGGTGATCTGGTGCGGCGGATCCTGCGCCTTGTCCCCGCCCTGCCCCGCCTCAGGCTCTCGTCGATCGACAGCATCGAGGCCGACCCCGCGCTGATCGCCGCCCTCGCCGAAGAGCCGCGCCTCATGCCGCATCTGCATCTGTCGCTGCAATCGGGCGATGATCTGATCCTGAAACGGATGAAGCGCCGCCACGCGCGCGCCCATGCGGTCGCCTTCTGCGCCGAGGTGCGCCGGCTGCGCCCCGATGCGGTGTTCGGCGCCGACATCATCGCGGGCTTTCCGACCGAGACCGAGGCGATGTTCGCCCGCTCGCTCGACCTCATCGACGACTGCGGGATCGCGCATCTGCACGCCTTCCCCTACAGCCCAAGGCGCGGCACGCCCGCCGCGCGGATGCCGCAGGTGCCCCCCGCCGAGGTGCGCGCGCGCGCCGAGCGTCTGCGCGCGGCGGGTGAGGCCGCCCTCGCGCGCCATCTGGCGGCCGAGGTCGGGCGCGTGCACGCGGTGCTGACCGAGGGCCCGAGGATGGGCCGCACCGAGGGGTTCTTCGAGGTCGCGCTCGAGGCGGACACGCCCGTGAGCGCGATCCTGCCCGTGCGGATCACGGGCGCGGACGGCGCCGTGCTGCGCGGCGTGGCCGCCTAGGACGGCCGCCAGTCGCCCTTCGCCATCAGCTCATCGCGCACCTGCGCCACGGCGCCCGCAAGGGCGGCCACGATCTCGTCGGCCTCGGCCTCGGTCAGGATAAGGGGCGGCGAAAAGGCGAGCACGTCGCGGTGCGGCAGCGCCCGGCAGAGGATGCCGCGCGCCATGCCGGCCTTCATCGTGCGCGGCCCGACCTTGAGCGCCGGATCGAAGGCGCGCTTTGTCGCCCGGTCGGCCACGAGCTCGACCCCGATCATCAGCCCCTCGCCCCGGATGTCGCCGACGATCTCCTCGCCGCCCAGCACCGCCTGCATCCGCGCCCTGAGGTAAGGGCCGACGCGGGCGGCGTTGGCGGTCAGATCCTCGCGCTCGAGGATGTCGAGGTTCGCGAGTGCGGCCGCCGCGCAGACCGGATGGGCCGAATAGGTATAGCCATGCCCGAAGCCCGGCAGGGTGTGCGCCGTCGCCTCGAGGACCTGCCACACGCGCTCGGAGACGACCGAGCCCGAGATCGGCTGATAGCCCGACGACAGCCCCTTGGCGAGCGTCATGAGGTCGGGCCGGAAGCCGTAATGGACCGAGCCGAACATCGACCCCAGACGCCCGAAGCCGCAGATCACCTCATCGGCGATCAGCAGCATGTCGTGGCGGTCGCAGATGGCGCGGACGCGCTCGAAATAGCCCCTGGGCGGCACGAGGACGCCGCCCGTGCCCATCACCGGCTCGGCGATGAAGGCCGCGACCGTCTCGGGCCCCTCGGCCTCAATCATCGCCTCGAGCTCGGCCGCAAGCATCGCGGCGAAGCCTTCCTCATCCATGCCCTCGGGCTTTTCGCGATACTGATCGACCGGGCGGGCGTGGCGGAACTGCGGCAGCGGCAGGTCGAAATGGTCGTGGTTGATCGGCAGCCCCGTCGCCGAGCCCCCGCCGATCGAGACGCCGTGATAGGCGCGCCGGCGCGAGATGATCTTCTTCTTCTGCGGCTTGCCGCGCAGGTTGTTGTAATACCACACCAGCTTGATGTTGGTGTCGTTCGCGTCCGAGCCCGAATTGCCGAAAAAGACGCGCGCCATCCCCTCGGGCACCATGCCCATTACCCGCTCGGCCAGGAGGATCGCGGGCTCGTTCGACATGGTGCTGAAGGAATGATAGAAGGCCATGCGCGAGGCCTGCCGCGTGATCGCCTCGACGATCTCCTGCCGGCCATAGCCGACGTTCACGCACCACAGCCCGCCCGCCGCATCAATATAGCTGCGCCCGTCGATGTCGGTGACGCGCACGCCCGCCGCGCGGTCCATGATCTTCGGCCCGTTCGCCAGGAGATCCGAGATCGAGGTCGAGGGGTGGAAGAAGAAGCGCTTGTCGCGCTCCTCAAGCGTGAGGTTGTGGTCGGTCGCGTGGCGCATGGTGCCCTCCGTCGGCCCGCGCGGATCGGGGCCGGTCGGGCATTCCTGCCGCGCCGCGCGGCCGAGCGCAAGCGCCCTACCAGTGCCCGGTGTTGGGCATCGACACCCAGGGCTCGGCCGGGGTCAGCGGCGCGCCCTTCTGCAGAAGTTCGACCGAGACATTGTCGGGGCTGCGCACGAAGGCCATGCGCCCGTCGCGCGGCGGGCGGTTGATGGTGACGCCATTGGCCATCAGATGCGCGCAGGTCGCGTGGATGTCGTCGACCCCATAGGCGAGGTGGCCGAAATGCCGGCTGTCCGAGGGCAGCCCCGCATCGCCGTCCCAGTTCCAGGTCAGCTCCACCGGGCATTCCGGCTGGTCCGGCGGCGCCATGAACACGAGCGTGAAGCGGCCCTGTTCGTAATCGCTCCGCCGCGTCTGCTCGAGCCCGAGCAGGCGGTAGAAGGCGATCGATTTCTCGAGGTCCAGCACCCGGACCATGGTGTGCAGATAGCGGATCGTCATGCGCGTCTCCCTTGTCGGGGCAAAGCTAGCCGATCGGCGGGCAAAGGCAACGGCGGTTGCGCGCCGCCCCGTTCCGGGGGATAGAAGGGCACCGACCCCGGAGGATGCGAGATGCCGCTCAGCCCCGACCAGCAGGCCGAAATCGATGCGCTGCGCGCCAGCCCCCGCCCGACGCTGCGCGCGGTCTCCGAGGGGATGGAGCGCCACCTCTATCTCGCCCATCCCGTGCTCGATCATGGCTTCGTGCGCGTCATCGACTACATGGGCGACGATGCCGCCATCGTGCAGGCGGCGCGGGTCAGTTACGGCGCCGGCACCAGGCATGTGCAGAACGACGAGGGGCTGATCCGCTATCTCATGCGGCACTGGCACTCGACCCCGTTCGAGATGTGCGAGGTCAAGCTTCATGTGAAGCTGCCGGTGTTCGTGGCCCGCCAGTGGATCCGCCACCGCACCGCCAATGTGAACGAATATTCCGCCCGCTATTCGATCCTCGACCGCGAATTCTACATCCCCGCGCCGGGCGACCTCGCGGCGCAATCGTCGGTCAACAACCAGGGCCGGGGTGCTGTCCTCGGCGCCGAGGAGGCCGCGCGCGTGCTGGGCTGGCTGCGCGAGGATGCCGCACGCGCCTATGACCATTACGAGGCGATGCTCTCGACCGAGGGGCAGCAGGGGCTGGCGCGCGAACTTGCGCGGATGAACCTGCCGATGAATGTCTATACCCAGTGGTACTGGAAGACGGACCTGCACAATCTCTTTCATTTCCTGCGCCTGCGCGCCGACCCTCATGCGCAGATGGAGATCCGCGTCTATGCCGAGGCGATCGCGCGCATCGTCGCCGACTGGGTGCCGATCGCGGCCGCAGCCTTCGCCGACTATCGGATGGGGGGCACGACACTGTCGGCGCAGGCGATCGCAGTCCTCAGGCGCCGGCTTGCGGGCGAGGCGGTGACGCAGGAGACCTCGGGCATGAGCAAGGGCGAGTGGCGCGAGTTCACCGACCTCTGGGGCTGAACGCCCCTTCAGCCCAGCAGCCGCGCCGCGATTTCGGGCAGCTCGGCGAAATCGGAAAACGCCGCGTCATGGTGCAGCGCCCCGAGCGGGGTCTTGCGATAGCCCTCGGTATATAGCGCGAGCGGCACGCCCGCCCGGCGCGCGGTCTCGCTGTCGGTCTCGCTGTCGCCGACGAAGACCGAGGGCAGACCGCCGAGGGCGGCGATCGCGGCCGCGAGCGGCGCGGGGTCGGGCTTGCGCACGCTCAGCGTATCGCCGCCGATGACGGCGGCAAAGCGCGGCCCGAGCCCGAAATGGCGCAGGAGGGCGGCCGTCGGCCGCTCGGGCTTGTTGGTGCAGATGCCAATGCGCCACCCCCCGGCGGCGAGCGCGTCGAGCGCACCGAGCACGCCGGGATAAAGGACGGTCGCGCCGACCGCGCCCTCGTAGCGGTCGAGAAAGGCCGCGTGCAGGCGCGCCTGCCGCGCGGCATCCTCGGCCATGCCGGCCGCCGCCATCATCCGGCGCACGAACACATCCGCCCCCGCCCCGATGAAGCCGCGCGCGACCGCAAAGGGGATGGGCGCGGCGCCCTCGTCCGCCAGGAGCGCGTTCCCCGCCCCCACGATGTCGGGCGCGCTGTCGACAAGCGTGCCGTCGAGGTCGAAGATGATCGCCTTCATGTGCGCGCCCCGGTCGCGGCTTCGGCGGCGCGGCGGATGGCGGCGATGTTGGCGCCATAGGCCGCCGCCCCGCCGCGGAACACCGCCGAGCCCGCGACCAGCACATCCGCACCTGCGCGCGCCGCGAGCGGCGCGGTCTCGGCCGTGATGCCGCCGTCGACCTCGATATGGATCTGGCGGGCCCCGATCAGCGCGCGCAGACGCGCGATCTTGTCGCACTGGCCGGCGATGAAGGACTGCCCGCCAAAGCCCGGGTTCACCGTCATGACGCAGACGAGGTCGATGAGGTCGAGGACCTCGGCCACCGTCTCGATCCCGGTCCCGGGGTTGAGCGCGATGCCCGCCTTGCAGCCCGCGTCGCGGATCGCCTGCAGCGTGCGGTGGATATGGGGCCCGGCCTCGGCATGCGCGGTCAGGATGTCGGCGCCGGCCTTGGCAAAGCCCGCGATCCAGCCATCGACCGGCGCGACCATCAGGTGAACGTCCATCGTGCCCCGCACATGCGGGCGCAGCGCGGCGACGGTCGCAGGGCCAAAGGTCAGGTTCGGCACGAAATGGCCGTCCATCACATCGACATGGATCCAGTCCGCACCCGCATCCTCGACCGCGCGGCACTCGGCCCCGAAGGCCGCGAAATCGGCCGCGAGGATCGACGGCGCGATGCGGATAGGCCGATCGAAGCTCATGCGCTAACCCCTTGTCAGGACAGTGACACCCGGCAGATCACGCCCCTCCATCCATTCGAGGAACGCCCCCCCCGCGGTCGAGACATAGCTCATGCCCTCGGCGACCCCGGCGTGGTTCAGCGCCGCGACCGTGTCGCCCCCGCCCGCGACCGACACGAGGCGTCCGGCCGCGGTCAGCGAAGCGGCGTGGCGCGCGCAGGCGGTCGTCGCGGCATCGAAGGGCGGCTTTTCAAAGGCACCCAGCGGCCCGTTCCACACAAGCGTGCGGCAGGCGTCGAAGACGGCGCAGACGGATGCGACGGTCGCGGGCCCGGCGTCGAGGATCATCGCATCGGGCGGGCAGGCATCGGCGGGGACGACCCGGTGCGCGGCATGGGCGGCGAATTCCTGCGCGATGACGACATCTTGCGGCAGATGCACGCTGCACCCCGCGGCGGCGGCGGCCGCGAGGATCTCGCGCGCCGTCGCGCCAAGGTCGGGCTCGCAGAGCGAGCGGCCGACTTGCGCGCCCTTTGCGGCAAGGAAGGTGTTCGCCATCCCCCCCCCGATCACCAGATGATCGACCCGCGCCACGAGGTTTTTCAGCAGGTCGATCTTGGTCGAGACCTTGGCCCCCCCGACCACCGCCACCACCGGCCGCGCGGGCGCGCCAAGGGCTGCATCGAGGGCCGCAAGTTCCGCCGCCATCGCCCGCCCCGCGCAGGCCGGGAGGAGATGCGCGACCCCCTCGGTCGAGGCATGGGCCCGGTGCGCGGCCGAAAAGGCGTCGTTCACATAGACCGCGCCCCCTGCCGCCAGCGCCGCGGCGAAGGCCGGATCATTCGCCTCCTCGCCCGGATGAAAGCGCGTGTTCTCGAGCAGGAGCACCCCGCCCTCGGGCACGGGCGCGGCCGCGGCGGGGCCGATGCAGTCGGGGGCAAACGCCACGGGCGCCGGCGCAAGGGCCGCGCGCAGCGCCGGCAGGACCTGCGCAAGGCTCATCTCGGGCACGACGCGGCCCTTGGGGCGGTCGAAATGCGAGAGAACCACCGGCCGGCCGCCGCGCGCGAGGATGTCGCGCAAGGTCGGAACAAGGCGCGCGATCCGGGTCGCATCGGTCACGCGCCCGTCCTCGATCGGCACGTTGAGGTCGGCGCGCACGAGCACCCGCCGCCCTGCGAGGTCCATGTCGTCGATCGTCTTCCAACCCATCGCCGCCATCCCTGCCGCCCCTCTCTCGCGCCCTATCGCGCGCCCGCCCCGCGCCGTCAACAGCGCCTTCAACCGCCCATTTGGGCTTTCCTTGGCAGCCCCCATCCCCTAGTTTCCCATCGCAGCACGAAAGGACCCCGCATGGCCGAGATCACGGACCCCGAGAACACGATCATCATGACGCTGAAGGGCGGCGATGTCGTCATCGCGCTCTTGCCCGATGTGGCGCCGAAGCATGTCGAGCGGATGAAGACGCTCGCCCGGTCGGGCGCCTATGACAATGTCGTCTTTCACCGCGTGATCGAGGGCTTCATGGCCCAGAGCGGCGATGTCGCGAACGGCAACGCCGAGCGCGGCTTCAACCTGCGCCGGGCGGGCACGGGGGGCTCGGAACTGCCCGACCTGCCGGCCGAGTTCTCGAAGCTCCCGCATGATCGCGGCACGCTCGGGGCGGCGCGCTCGATGAACCCCAATTCGGCCAACAGCCAGTTCTTCATCAACTTCGCCGACAACCATTTCCTCAACGGCCAGTATACCGTCTATGGCCGCGTCATCTCGGGGATGGAGCATGTCGATGCGATCGTGCGGGGTGAACCTCCGGCGAACCCCGATCGGATGATCCGCGTGCGGGTGGCCTCTGATGCGTAAGCTTGTCCTTGCCGCCGCACTCGCGGCCCTTGGCCTGCCCGCCGCCGCCGAGGAGATGCTGCTTGATCGCGCGCAACTCCTCAGCCTGACGGCGCCCGAGATGGCGGCGCTGGTGGGCGGTCTGCGCGTCCTGGGCGCCAACCACGGTGGGTCGGCGCAGGGCGTGCTGACCGCGCGCGCGGGGCAGCTGACGAATGATTTCTTCGTCAACCTCCTCGATCCCGCGACCGAGTGGCGCGCGACCTCGCCCGCCCGCACGAGCTTCGAGGGCCGCGACCGCAAGACCGGCGCCCCGCGCTGGAGCGCGAGCCGCGTCGATCTGGCGTTCGGGTCGAACTCGCAGCTGCGCGCGCTGGCCGAGGTCTGGGGCTCTGCCGATGGCGCCGCCGCCTTCGTCGCGGCCTTCGGCCGGGCCTGGACCAAGGTCATGA
>JAUREX010000051.1 GCA_030834485.1 Gemmobacter sp. | reverse complement strand
TCTTCTGCGGCCAAGTTCCATGGCCTACTCCCTTCATTTTACCTGAGCCGGGTTCCCGGAGGGCATCGACACGACGTGCACGTCGCGCTGCGGGTAGGGGATCACGATTCCCTCGGCCTTCAGCGCCTCGACCGCGTCGCGCACCATGCCGACCGCGATGTCGATCTTGGCCTTGCGCTCATCAAAGCTGTCGAGGTGCTGCATCGCGCCCTGATAGGCCTGGATGCCCGAGAACTCGAGGCCCGGGGCGGCCGCGATGGCGCGCGCGATCTCGAGGACGGCGGGCGTCGAGGTGACGCCGCAGCGCCCGGCGCCGCAATCGATCTCGACGAGGCACTCGATCGTGGTGCCATGGCGCGTCGCCGCCGCCGAGAGTGCGGCCACGCCCGCGACGTCATCGAGGCACACGATCGTGCGCGCCAGCCGCGGCAGTCGCGCGAGGCGGTCGATCTTGGCCGCGTCGCGCACCTCGTTCGACACCAGGATGTCCTTGATGCCGGCGCGGGCGAAGGCCTCGGCCTCGGACACCTTCTGGCAGCAGATGCCGACGGCGCCGGCCGCGATCTGCATGTGGGCGACATCGGCCGCCTTGTGCATCTTGCCATGCACGCGCAGCCGCACGCCCATCTGGTCGGCGAAACGCTGCATCTTGGCGATGTTGCGCTCCAGCGCCGCGAGATCGACGACGAGGCAGGGCGTCTGGATGTCCGCCTCGGCCATGCCGGGGGCGGCGGGGATGTCATAGCCTACTTCGAGGCCGTTGAAATGCGTCGCGACGTTCATGCGTGTCCTCCGCGGAGATGTGAAAGCGTCAGAGCCAGGGCAGCTTGTCGAGGTCGACATTGCCACCGGTGATGATGACCCCGACCCGCTTGCCGCGGAACACCTCGGGGTTCTTGAGGATGGTTGCAAGGGGGACCGCGCAGGAAGGTTCGATCACGATCTTCATGCGCGCCCAGGTGAGCTTCATGGCGTCGATGATCTCCTGCTCGGTCGCGGTCAGGATGTCGGTGACATGGCGCTGCACGAAATGCCACGTCAGTTCCTTGAGCGGCACCTTGAGGCCGTCGGCCACCGTCACCGGCGCGTCGTCGGCGATGATGTGGCCGGCGCGAAAGCTGCGCGCGGCGTCATCGGCCTGCTCGGGCTCGGCGGCGTAGATCTCGACCCCGGGCGCGAGGTTCGAGAGCGTCAGGCAGGTGCCCGACACCATACCGCCCCCGCCGATCGGCGCGATCACCGCATCAAGCCCCGGCACCTGGCCCAGCAACTCGCGCGAGCAGGTCGCCTGGCCCGCGATCACGCGCGGATCGTTGTAGGGATGGACAAAATCGGCGCCCGATTGCGCGACCACCTCGGCAAAGACCGCCTCGCGCGAGGAGGTCGAGGGCTCGCATTCGACGATGACCCCGCCATAGCCGCGCACCGCATCCTTCTTGGCCTGCGGCGCGGTGCGCGGCATCACCACCGTGCAGGGGATCCCCCGCCGACCCGCGGCGTAGGAGAGCGAGAGCGCGTGATTGCCGCTCGAATGCGTCGCAACCCCGCGCGAGAGCTTGGCGTCCGGCAGGCCGAACACCGCGTTCGAGGCACCGCGCACCTTGAACGCGCCCGCCTTCTGGAAGTTCTCGCACTTGAAGAAAAGCTCCGCCCCCGTCATCCGGTTGAGGAAGTTCGAGGTCAGCACCGGCGTTTCGTGGATGTGCGGGCGGATGCGCTCATGCGCCGCGATCACATCGTCAAAGCTCGGGATCTGCATGTCGTGGGCGTCCTTCATCACCGCCCCCGCTCAGGCCGCGGCACGGGCCGCGAGGCCGGTGTTGCCGCGATAGAACTCCTGCGCCGCAGCGACCCCGGACCCGAGGCGGACCGGCCAGCCGAGGTCGGCCATGCACATCTCGGCCGTCGCGATCCCCGAGAGCATCAGCACATCGCTCAGCATCCCCAGATGCCCGATGCGGAACACCTTGCCCGCGACCTCGCCAAGGCCCACGCCGAAGGCGACGCCGTATTTCTCGGCCGCGAGCCGCACGAGGTCGGTGCCGTTGCAGCCCGCGGGCACGACGATGGCGGTGACGGTGTTGGAATAGAACTCGGGCCGCGCCGCGCAGGGCCGCAGCCCCCAGCCGGCGATCGCCCGGCGTACGCCCTCGGCGATGCGGGCGTGGCGGGCATAGACCGCCTCGAGCCCCTCATCCTCGAGCATCGCGACCGAGGCCGCGAGGCCCGCGATCAACCCGACGGGGGGCGTGTAGGGGAAGCTGCCGTTGGCGTTCGAGGCGAGCATGTCGCGCAGGTCGAAATAGCTGCGCGGCAGCGTCGCGTGCTCCATCATGCCGCGCGCCTTGTCGCTGATCCCGACGATCGCGAGGCCCGTGGGCAGCATGAAGCCCTTCTGCGAGCCCGCCACCGCGACATCGACGCCCCAGGCGTCCATCTCGAAGGGCATCGAGGCGATCGACGAGACGCCATCGACAAAGAGCATCGCGGGATGGCCGGCTGCATCCATCGCGCGGCGCACGCCGGCGATGTCGGAAAAGACGCCCGTCGCGGTCTCGTTGTGCGTCGCGAGGACGGCGCGGATCTTGTGGCCGGTGTCGGCGCGCAGCGCGGCCTCGACCGCGGCCGTGGGCATCCCCTCGCCCCAGGGCGTCTCGATCACCTGAACGTCGAGGCCGAAGCGGCGGCACATCTCGATCCAGCGCTGCGAGAACATGCCGAAGCGCGCCGCAAGCACCTTGTCGCCGGGCGAGAGCGTGTTGGTCAGCGCGGTCTCCCAGCCGCCGGTGCCGGTGCCGGGGATCAGCGCGACATCGCCCGACGCCCCCATCCCGAGCACCTTCCGCACCCCTGCGAGCGCGGGGCGGATCATGCGGCCGAAGGCGGCCGAGCGGTGATCCACGGTCGGGATGTCGCATGCCTTGCGCAATGCCTCGGGCATGTTCGTCGGGCCGGGGATGAAGACGGGGTTCTGGTGCGACATCTGGGTTTCCTCCGTGAACTGCGGGGGGTGTAGCGCTTTGTCGCAGGCCTGGCAATTTTTTCGAAAACATTTTTCGCTCTTGCAGCATCTGCCGATTTATCGTTGCGTCTCAACACGAAGTGCTTTTTCATCGTTTCGCGCGTCCAAAATGCGCCACCGCAGAGGAGGGGTCGCCCTGCCCGAATCGCCCCGACCGCGCGGCCGGCCACGCGGCTTCAACGACACGACCGACCAGACGGTGATCCGCGCGCTCGACCGCGGGCTCGAGATGCTCGAGATCCTCGCCGCCAATCCCGGCCGATCGCTGAGCGAGCTCGCCGTGCTGACCGCCGAGGCGCCGGCGACGGTCTATCGCACGCTCCAGACGCTTGCGGGACACGGCATGGCCGAAACCGACGAGGGCGGCCAGATGTGGCATGTCGGCCCGGGGGCGTTCCGCGTGGGCTCGGCCTTTCTGCGCCGCACCAAGGTTGTCGAACGGGCGCGCGCGCCGATGGATGCGCTGATGCGCGCGACCGGCGAGACGGCGAACCTGGGCGTCGAATCGCGCGACGAGGTGCTGTTCCTGAGCCAGGTCGAGACGCATGAGGCGATCCGCGCCTTTTTCGCGCCGGGCACCAAGGCGCCGATGCATGTCTCGGGCATCGGCAAGGCGCTTTTGGCGTTCTACCCGCCCGAGCGCGTGGCGGGCATCGTCGGGCGGGTTGGGCTCGGCGGTTTCACGCGGCTCTCGATCACCTCGCCCGAGGTGCTGGCGGCCGATCTCGGGCGGACGCGGGCGCGCGGCTTTGCCATCGACGATCAGGAACGCGCCGAGGGGATGCGCTGCGTCGCCGCCCCCATCTTCAACGGCCATGGCGAGCCGGTCGCGGGCCTCTCGGTCTCGGGGCCGGCGTTCCGCATGGGGCTCGACACGGCGGCCGCGATCGGGCTGCGGGTCCGCGCGGCCGCCGATGAGGTGACGCGCGCCATCGCCGGCACCCCGCCCGAGAGCGTCTGAGCCACCCGCGAAATGCCCCCCTCCCCCGCCCCTTCCGGTGATCGCGCGCTTCTCGGCGCGCTCCTGATGCTTGCCTTCTGCATCACCGCCCCCCTCATCGACGTGACGGCGAAGCTCGCGACCGAGACTGTCTCGGCGGGGGTAGTGACGCTCGGGCGCTTTGTCGTGCAGGCGCTCTGCATGGCGCCCATCGTGATCTTCATGGGGCTCGGCCTCGGGATGGGGCGAGAGGTGCGCGTGCTCGTGCTGGCGCGCGCAGGCGTCTCGGTGCTGGCGACCGTGACCTTCGTCGGCGCGCTCTCGGTCATGCCGATCGCGGATGCGCTCGCGATCGCCTTCATCGACGCCTTCATCCTCCTGCTGCTCGGCCGCTTCTGGTTCGGCGAGGTGGTGGGGCCGCGCCGGATCGCGGCCTCGGTCGTGGGCTTTGGCGGATCGCTCCTCGTGATCCAGCCGGCGTTCGCGAATTTCGGGCTGGTCGCGCTCCTGCCCGTCGCGACGGCGGTGACCTTTGCGCTCTACATGCTCATCACGCGGGGGCTGTCGCGGCGGATGCACCCGGTCGCGATGCAGTTCCACACCGCCTGGATCGCCGCGCTGATGACCGCGCCGCTTCTCTGGACGCTCGGCGGCAGCGGGCTGCCCGGCCTCGCGCCAATCCGGCCCGAGGGCATCGCCTGGGTCTGGGTCGTGGGCGTCGGCCTGTCGGCGAGCGTCAGCCACATGTTCATCACCTATGCGCTGCGCCTCGCGCCTGCCGCGACGCTCGCACCGCTCCATTACCTCGAGATCGCGGTGGCGGCCCTGTTCGGCTATCTGGTCTTCGACGATTTCCCCGACGCCACCACCTGGGCGGGGATCGCCGTCATCATCTCGGCCGGGCTCTACATCATCCACCGCGAGCGGCTGGCAGAGCGGGCGCTTCGGGCCGAAGCGCCGCCACCGCCGCCCCGAGATGCGCCCGCGGGAGGATGACGAGCATCCCCGGCGCGTCGAAGGCAAGCCGCACCTCGGGCAGGCTCGTGCGGTTCGAGGTGCCGATCAGGCCGCGGGGATGAAACGCGATCCCCCCGATCGGCCAGTGGAGGCCCGCACTCTCGCCCCGCACCTCGGCGAGGGGAAAGAGCGACAGCCGCGTGCCGACCGGGAGCCGCAGCGCGAGGTCGGGGGGGGAAAGGAACGTCACGTCGCGCGGCCCGGCCAGCAGCACCCGCCGCCCCGCGTGCCGGCCGAGCGCGTTCAAGACCGCCAGCCAGTGATCGATCCGCGCCCCGCTGAAGCCCAGCCCCACCACGAAGGGCGCCGCGACCGAGCGCAGCGCCTTGTCGAAATCGGTCGTGTCCTGCTCGGCGATGTGGTGGAGCCGCTCGGGCCCGAGGGCCGCGCGCGCGGCCGCCGAGATCGAATCGAAATCCCCGATCGCGACCTCGGGCATGTGGCCATGCGCAATGAGGCGGTCCGCCCCCCCGTCGGCCGCAACGAGGCGCGGCGCAAGCCCGAGTGACGCGCGCAAGAGCGCGGCGCCGAAGGGCGCGCCCCCCGCGAGCGTCACGCCTTGGTCCGAGGTGATGATCGGCTGCGCCATCGGCCCAGTTTGCGCGTCCGGCGGGGATTGGCAATTGCCCTTCGCGCAAGGGGCTGGCAGAACGGGCGCGAGGGACCAAGAGGGCGGGAACGGCGGCAGGGATGGGCAGGAAGCGCGGCACGACCGAGGGCGAGGCGACCGGCGAGAGCGCGCGCGAGCGCAGCGTCACCGTCACCTACGGCGCGTTCAGCTGCACGCTGACGGGCTACAAGCACCCCGAAGAGATCGTGAAGGCGCTGAGCGAGCATTTCAAGACGCTCGCCGAAGAGGCACCCCATTTCGCGCTGCCGCCGCCGCAGGTCGATGTCGCGCTCCTCCAGCAGATCGCGGCGCAGGAGTTGCGCCGCCAGATGGACGAGGGGACGATCGACATCGAGGCGGTCGCCGAACTTGCCGGGACGCCGATGCGCGCGGTGGATGCGGCCGCCGAGGATGCCGAGATCGCGCCCGAAGCGCCTGCGCGCGCAACCGCCGAGCCCCCCGCGAACCCTGATGAGACACCGGCCGAGCGCAGCGCCCGCCGGCGCGCCGCGACGATCGCGAACCTGCGCGCCGCCGTCGCCGCCGCGACCGCCGCCGCCCAGGCCGACCGCCGCCAGGCTGCCCGCACCCCCGCCCAGAGCGAACCCGTCCCGATCGCGCCGGCACCCGCCGACATGGCGCCCGAGGCTCTCGCGGCCCCGCCCGTTGGGCCGCCAGCCGTCGCGGCAACAGCGGTCACGCCCGCCGCGCCCCTGCGCGATGAAAACCCCGCGCCGCAGCCCGATGCCGCCCAAAGGCCGGCTTCTCGGCTTCCCGTGCTGCGGCTCGTGCCCGATCTGCGCCTCGATGCACCCGCCGAGGCCACCCCGCCCGCGGCAGTGACGCCCCCCGCCCCCGACCTCGGGTTCGAAGCCTATGCCGCCCGCACCGGCGCGCAGCGGCTGGCCGAGCGGATCGAGGCCGCGGCCGCCTATCTGACCGTGATCGAGGGGCGCAGCCGCTTCGAGGCGGCCGCCGTCGTCAGCCTCGTCGCGCGCCACCCGCCGCCGGATGAGCCTTCGGATGCGCTCGCGCGCGCAGATGCCTTCGCGCAGCTTGTGCGCTCGGGCAGGCTCCGGCGGATCGAGGGGAACCGATACGCGCTGACCGCGCCGGAAATGGGCCGCGGGGCGCCCTAGCGGTCCGGGCCGTCCTGCCGGTCGCGGCCCTCGGCCTCATCTGGCTGGGCGAGGCCGCGGAAGACGGAACGGAACGGCAGCGCCCAGAGGATCCCGAGCACGACATAGACCGCGAACTCGACCCAGATCGGCGGGCGGTCGAGCGCGTTGAGGATCGTGACCGCGACGACGACATAGGCCGGCAACCCGACGAGCAGGATGAGATAGGCGAGCCTCTTGCGTGTGCGCCGCTGCATGCCCGTCAATCCGCGAAGGGGTCGGTCACGAGGATCGTGTCGTCGCGCTCGGGGCTGGTCGAGAGCATGGCGACGGGGCAGCCGATCAGCTCCTCGATCCGGCGGACGTATTTCACCGCCGCCCCCGGCAGATCGGCCCAGGAGCGCGCGCCCTCGGTCGATTGCTGCCAGCCCTCGACCTCTTCATAGATCGGCACGCAGCGCGCCTGCGCATCGGCCGCGGTCGGCAAATGCTCGAGCCGGCGCCCGTCGAGGTCGTAGCCCGTGCAGATCCGCAGCGTCTCGAACCCGTCGAGGACATCGAGCTTGGTCAGCGCGATCCCGTTGATGCCCGAGATCGCGCAGGTCTGGCGCACGAGCGCCGCGTCGAACCAGCCGCAGCGGCGCTTGCGCCCCGTCACCGTCCCGAATTCGCGGCCGCGCGCGCCCAGCCGCTCGCCCGTCTCGTCGCGCAACTCGGTCGGAAAGGGCCCCTCGCCGACGCGGGTCGTATAGGCCTTGACGATACCGAGCACGAAATCGATCGCGTTCGGGCCGAGGCCGACGCCCGTCGCCGCCTGCCCCGCGATCACATTCGACGAGGTGACATAGGGATAGGTGCCGAAGTCGATGTCGAGGAGCGAGCCCTGCGCGCCCTCGAACAGGATGCGCCGCCCGGCGCGGCGCTTGTCGTTCAGCACCTTCCAGACCGGCCCGGCATAGGGCAGGATCTCGGGCGCGATCGCATTGAGCGCGGCGATGGTCGCATCCCGGTCGATGGGGTCAAGCCCGAGGCCCGCGCGCAGCGCGTTGTGATGCACGAGCGCGCGGTCGATCCGCTGGCCGAGCGTCGCGGGATCGGCGAGGTCCGCCACCCGCACCGCGCGGCGCCCGACCTTGTCCTCATAGGCCGGGCCGATGCCGCGCCCGGTCGTGCCGATGCGCGCGGCCGAGCCCGCCGCCTGCGCCTCGCGCGCGCGGTCGAGTTCGCCGTGATAGGGCAGGATGAGCGTGGTGTTCTCGGCGATCATCAGCGTCTCGGGCGTGATCTCGACCCCGTCGGCGCGGATCTTCGCGATCTCTTCGACCAGATGCCAGGGGTCGAGCACGACGCCATTGCCGATGACGCTGAGCTTGCCGCCCCGCACCACGCCCGAGGGCAGCGCGTTCAGCTTATAGACCTTGCCATTGATGACGAGCGTGTGGCCCGCGTTGTGGCCGCCCTGAAAGCGGGCGATGATGTCGGCGCGCTCCGAGAGCCAGTCGACGATCTTGCCCTTGCCCTCGTCGCCCCATTGGGCGCCGACCACGACGACATTCGCCATCCCCGCCCCCTTCAGCCCTGGATCGAGGCGTCGAGCGCGGCCACGATCGCATCGCCCATCGTGGCGGTCGAGACGGGCTCGCCGCCCTCGGGGCCCATGAGATCGGCGGTGCGGAGCCCGTCGGCGAGCACCTTCTCAACCGCCTTCTCGAGCCGCTCGGCCTCGGCGCCGAGGTCGAAGGAATAGCGCAGCGCCATCGCGAAGCTCAGGATGCAGGCGATCGGGTTGGCCTTGCCCTGCCCCGCGATGTCGGGGGCCGACCCGTGGACGGGTTCATAGAGCGCCTTGGGCCGTCCGTTCTTCATCGGCGCGCCAAGCGAGGCCGAGGGCAGCATCCCGAGCGAGCCCGTCAGCATCGCGGCCGCATCCGACAGAAGATCGCCAAAGAGGTTGTCGGTCACGATCACGTCGAACTGCTTGGGCCAGCGGCAGAGCTGCATCGCACCCGCATCGGCATACATGTGGCTGAGCGCGACATCGGGGTATTCGCGGTCGTGCACCTCCTGCACCACCTGCCGCCAGAGCACGCCCGATTCCATCACATTGGCCTTCTCCATCGAGCAGACCTTGTTGGCGCGCCGGCGCGCGAGTTCGAAGGCCGAGCGCGCGACGCGCGCGATCTCGCCCTCGGTATAGCGCTGGGTGTTGATGCCGACGCGCTCGTTGCCTTCGGTGAAGATGCCGCGTGGCTCGCCGAAATAGACGCCCGAGGTCAGCTCGCGCACGATCACGATATCAAGGCCCGCCACCACCTCGCGCTTGAGGCTCGAGAAATCCGCCAGCGCATCGAAGCACTGCGCGGGTCGCAGGTTGGCATAGAGGTCCATCTCCTTGCGCAGGCGCAGAAGGCCGCGCTCGGGCTTCACGCTGAAGTCGAGCGTGTCGTATTTCGGCCCCCCGACCGCGCCAAGAAGCACCGCATCCGCGGCCTGCGCGCGCGCCATGGTGGCATCGGTCAAGGGCGTGCCATGGGCGTCATAGGCCGCGCCCCCCACGAGATCCTCCGAGACGTCGAAGGCGATGCCGCGGCGGACGCCGAACCAGGCGATGATCTTGCGAACCTCGGCCATCACTTCGGGGCCGATCCCGTCGCCGGGCAGGATGAGTATGGAACCAGTGGTCACGCGCGTGCTCCTCGGGCGCTGGGGTTTTCAGGGGCGGGCGGTCAGAGCCAGGGGCGCTGGGTGCGGGCCTGCGCCTCGTAGGCGTCGATCGCCGAGACCTTCTCGAGCGACAGCCCGATGTCGTCCAGCCCGTTGACAAGACAGTGTTTCTTGAAGGGGTCAATGTCGAAGGCAAAGACCGTCCCGTCGGCGGCGGTGACGGTCTGGGCGGGCAGGTCGATCATGATGCGGGCGTTGGCGCCCTTTTCGGCATCCTTCATCAGATGCGCGACCGCCTCGGCCGGCAGTGTCACGGGCAGGATGCCGTTCTTGAAGCAGTTGTTGTAGAAGATGTCGGCGAAGGAGGTCGAGATCACGCAGCGGATGCCGAAGTCGAGCAGCGCCCAGGGCGCGTGCTCACGCGACGAGCCACAACCGATGTTGCGGCCCGCGACCAGGATCTGGCAGCCCTTGGCTTCGGGGCGATTCAGCACGAAATCGGCGATCTCGTTGCCCTCGCGGTCATAGCGCATCTCGTCGAAGAGGTTCCGGCCAAGCCCCGATCGCTTGATCGTCTTGAGGAACTGCTTGGGGATGATCATGTCGGTGTCGATGTTGACGAGCGGCATGGGTGCTGCGATGCCGGTCAGGTTGGTGAAGCTGTCCATCTCTCTCGTCTCCCGTCAGACCGTTTCGGCCATCATCTCGCGCACATCCGTCAGCCGGCCGGTGATCGCGGCGGCGGCGGCCATGGCGGGGCTCATGAGGTGGGTGCGGCCCTTGTAGCCCTGGCGGCCCTCGAAGTTGCGGTTCGAGGTGGCCGCGCAGCGCTCGCCCGGGGCGAGCTGGTCGGGGTTCATGCCCAGACACATCGAGCAGCCTGCGAGGCGCCATTCGAAGCCCGCGTCGATGAAGACCTGGGCGAGGCCCTCCTCCTCGGCCTGGTGGCGCACGAGGCCCGAGCCGGGCACGACCATGCCGCGCACGCCGGGTGCGAGGCGGCGGCCGCGCAGGATGGCGGCAGCGGCGCGCAGATCCTCGATCCGGCCGTTGGTGCACGATCCGATGAAGACCGCATCGATCGCGACATCGGCAAGGCGGGTGCCGGGCTTGAGCCCCATGTAGTCGAGCGCGCGGCGCGCGGCCTCGACCTTGCCCCCCGCGAAGCTCTCGGGGTCGGGGACGGTGGCGGTGATGGGCAGCACGTCCTCGGGGCTTGTCCCCCAGGTGACGAGGGGGGCGATGTCCTCGGCGCGGATGGTCACGACCTTGTCGAAATGCGCGCCCTCGTCGGTGTGGAGCGTGCGCCAGAAGGCAAGCGCGGCCTCCCATGCGGCGCCCTTGGGGGCGTGGGGACGGCCGCGCAGATAGTCGAAGGTCTTTTCGTCGGGCGCGATGAGGCCTGCGCGCGCGCCGCCCTCAATCGCCATGTTGCACACCGTCATCCGCCCTTCCATCGAGAGCGCGCGGATCGCCTCGCCGCAGTATTCGATGACATGGCCGGTGCCGCCGGCGGTGCCGGTCGCGCCGATGACGGCCATGGTGATGTCCTTGGCCGTGACGCCCGGCCCGAGGGTGCCGGTGATCTCGACCTTCATGTTCTTCGATTTCTTCTGGATGAGGGTCTGGGTCGCCAGCACATGCTCGACCTCGGAGGTGCCGATGCCATGGGCGAGCGCGCCGAAGGCGCCATGCGTCGCGGTGTGGCTGTCGCCGCAGACGATGGTGGTGCCGGGCAGCGTCCAGCCCTGCTCGGGGCCGATGATGTGGACGATCCCCTGGCGGATGTCGCTGACGGGGTAGTAATGGATGCCGAAGTCGCGCGCGTTGCGGTCGAGCGTCTCGACCTGGATGCGGCTTTCCTCGTTGTCGATGCGCGCCTCGCGCCCGGTGGTGGTGGGCACGTTGTGGTCGGGCACCGCGATCGTCTTTTCGGGGGCGCGCACCTTGCGGCCGGCCATGCGCAGCCCCTCGAAGGCCTGCGGGCTCGTGACCTCGTGGACGAGGTGGCGGTCGATATAGAGCAGGCAGGTGCCATCGTCCGAGCGGTGGGCGACGTGGTCGTCCCAGATCTTGTCATAGAGCGTGCGGGGGGCGGTCATGGGTGGGGTCCGTCGCTGGAGAGGTTCGGGGTTCAGGGGGCGCGCACAGGGGGCGTGCGCGGGGGCGCGGCGCGGCCGCCTCAGCGGCTGGCGCGCACCGAGCGGAGCGCGCCGTGGAAACGGTCGCACAGCCGGTCGTGATCGGTGATGACGAAGGGGTGCTTCATGCCCTCTGCCATAGTGTCATTCCGCCCCGTCGGCAAGCGCCAAGACCCCGTCCCCGCAGTCCTGCGGCGCGCTTGACCAGGGCGGGAGGGATGCACATATCCCGACCAGCGCGCGACCGGCGCGGCATGGAGGACGACCCGATGGCATGGATGCGAAACCTCGCGGCAGCACTCGCGATCGGCGGGGTGCAGGCCGCAAGCGCCGCCGAGCCCGGCGGCCACGGCGGCTATGAAGGCCCGCCCTACAGCGTCGAGCGTGCCGAGGGCGCGATCGAGCTGCGCAGCTACGCCCCGCACCTCGTCGCCGAGGTCACGGTCGAGGGCGACCGCTCGGCCGCCGTCCTGCGCGGGTTTCGCGTGCTCGCGGGCTACATCTTCGGCGGCAATGCCGAGGGGCGCGAGATCGCGATGACCGTGCCGGTCGCGCAATCGCCCGCCCTGCCGGGTGGCGGCCTCGTCGGATCGGTGCGCGACGCCGAGACGGGGCCCTGGACCGTGCGCTTCATGATGCCGTCGGATTTCCGCCCCGACACGCTGCCCACCCCCTACGACGGGCGGATCCGCTTCCTCACCACCCCGGCCGAGCGCCAGATCGTCGCCCGCTTTTCGGGGCTGCCAACCTCGGGCGCCTTCGACAGCCACGCCGAGGCGCTGCGCGGCTGGGCGGCGGCCTGGGGGCTGACCATCACCGACGGGCCGCACCTCTATTACTACGACGATCCGATGACGCTGCCCTGGAACCGCAGGAACGAGATCGCCTTCGGGGTGCGCTGAGCCCCCGGGCGGGATGCGTTGAGGTCGGCGCGCCGAAATGCTAGCATGAGCGCGAAGGGCGGACCGGCCGCCGCCCCACAGCAGGAGTTGGGACACTGTCCGATCACGCAACCGCCGATGCCGCCCACGAGGGCGTTGCCGCCGATGTCCTTCGTGCCCGCATCCTCGCCTCGCTCGATGACGACAAGGCCGAAGAGGTCGTGACGATCGACCTGCGCGGCCGCTCGGCCTTCGCCGACTACATGGTGATCGCCTCGGGCCGCTCGAGCCGGCAGGTCGCGGCGATCTCGGAAAAGCTGACCGAGCGGGTCAAGCAGGACCTCGGGGTGATCTGCAAGGTCGAGGGGCGCGAGACCGCCGACTGGGTGCTGATCGATGCGGGCGACGTGGTCGTGCATGTCTTCCGCCCCGAGGTGCGCGCATTCTATCAGATCGAGAAGATGTGGCAGAACCCCGCCGCGCTGAGGCCCTCGGTCGCGATCGAGCCCGCGGCAAGCCCCGCGCGGGGCTGAATGCGCCTCACGATCTGCGCGGTCGGCCGGCTCGGCCCCGCGGCCCCCGAACGGCACCTGATCGAGGATTGGTGCGCGCGCTGCGAACGCACGGGGCGCGCGCTCGGCCTCGGCCCCGTGCGGGTCATCGAGGTCGACGACCGCCGCGCCTCGGGCATTGCCGCCGAGGGCGCCGCATTGCGCCGCGCGATGGCGCCGGGTGCGGCGCGCGTGGTGCTCGATGAGCGCGGCGAGATGCTGAGTTCCCCGGCACTGGCCGAGCGGCTCGCGCGCTGGCGCGACGCGGGCCGGGCGGAGGCGGTCTTTGCCATCGGCGGCGCGGACGGGACCGACCCGGGGCTGCGCGCGGATGCGGACCTCCTCCTGTCGTTCGGGCCGATGGTCTGGCCGCACATGCTCGTGCGCGCGATGCTGGCCGAACAGCTCTATCGCGCGGCGACGATCCTCGCGGGTGCGCCCTATCACCGGGCCTGAGCGGTTCGCCTTGCGCCCCGCCGCCGCTTCGGGCAGCCTTTGGGCACCTGTCCGCCGGGGGTTTTTTCATGACGTGGTCGTTCCTGATCGGGCGCATCGCCGGCACAGAATTGCGCATCCACGCGACCTTCTTCCTCCTCATCGCCTGGATCGCGGCGAGCGCCTATGTCGAGGGCGGCACGGCTGCAGCACTCGCCTCGGTGGGCTTTGTCGCTGCGCTCTTTGCCTGCGTCGTCGCGCATGAGTTCGGCCATATCCTGATGGCGCGCCGCTTCGGCATCCGCACCCCCGACATTACGCTCTTGCCGATTGGCGGGCTGGCCCGGATGGACCACCTGCCCGAGCGCCCGGCGCAGGAGGTCGCGGTTGCCCTCGCCGGGCCGGCCGTCAATGTCGCGATCTGGGCCGCGATCATGCTCGGCCTCGGCCCCGAGGACCCGCTCGCGCGCGCCGCCGCCCTGCAGGACCCGGCGGGCGGGTTCTGGGCGCGGCTCGCGGGCGTCAACCTCTTTCTCGCGCTCTTCAACCTCGTGCCCGCCTTTCCGATGGACGGCGGGCGGGTGCTGCGCGCCCTGCTGGCGACGGGCCTCGGGCGGGTGCGCGCCACGCGGCTTGCGGCGCGCATCGGGCAGGCGATCGCGTTCCTCTTCGGCATCGCGGGGCTGATGGGCGGGGGGCCTGTCCTGATCCTGATCGCGGTCTTCGTCTTTCTGGCCGCCGGCGCTGAGAGCGCGGATGTCGAGATGCGCGCGCTGGCGCAGGATCGCCGCGCGCGCGATGCGATGATCCGCGATTTCCGCACGCTCGCGCCCGATCATGCGCTCTCGGTCGCGGCGGATGCGGTCATCCGCACGACCCAGCACGAATTCCCCGTCGTCGCCGCGGACGGCACGCTTGCGGGGTTCCTCACGCGCGAGGCGCTGATCGAGGCGCTGGCGGGCCGGACAGCACCGGCGCGGGTGCGCGAGGCGATGGCCGCGCCGATCCCGACGCTCGCGCCCGGGGCGCCGCTCCTCGAGGTGATCGGGGCGCTGCAGGCGACGCGCGCGCCCGCGGTCGGCATCGTCGAGGGCGGGCGGCTTTGCGGTTACGTCACGGTCGAGAACCTCGGCGAGATGGTCATGCTCTCGGCGCGGCCCACGCCGGATTGATCGCCGCAGCGCCGCATTGTCCTTGCGCGCCCGCGTCGGGTGGCGTAGCTTTGGAGTTGATTTGAGACGCTCTAATTCAAAGCTGAGAGGAATTGCACCATGCGCAAAGCGCCCTCCGAACTGCCGTCGCTCTCGTCCGCCGCAAAACTGCGCCAGCTTCTGAAGGAGCTCGAGGCCGAACTCGGCCTCTTTGATCTGACCGAGGCCGAACGCGACGTGCTCTACGCCGCCCGCATCG
>JAUREX010000050.1 GCA_030834485.1 Gemmobacter sp. | reverse complement strand
TCGCGCCCGTGGTCGCGCCCATGGTCGCGCCCATGGCAGAGCACCGGCCGCGCGCCGCGCGTCACCGCGACGAAGCAGCCGAGGCGCGCGGCGACCATCGCCAGAGCGGCCGCGTCGCTCCCGCCCGCGTAATCGCGCAGACCCTGTTCGGAAAAGACGATGTGGCTCGCTGCGGCGAGGGCCTCGGCGGCCCGCGCCACCGGCGCCTCGGCGTCGAGCACGCCGGGCTTTCCCGCCGCCCGCGCCGCCCGCAAGAGGGTTGCCGCCCCGCCCGGCCAGCGCGTGTCCGCCAGCGCCGCGTCAAAACGGAAGGGCTCGGGCAGGGTGATCTGCGCCTCGAAAAGCGCCTCATCGCGGTGGTTGATGATCGTGCGCTCGCCATCGGGCGCGATCAGCACGGCCGAGCGCGCGGTGCCGATGCCGGCCCGGCTCTGCACGAGCGTGGCGTCCACCCCGCGCGCCGCGAGCGTGGCGCGCACGAGGTCGCCCAGCGCATCATCCCCGACCGCCCCCGCCAGCGATGCCTGCCCCCCGAGGGACGCGACCGCCGAGGCCGCGATCAGCGCCCCGCCCCCGGGCGTCATCCTGCTGCCGAGCGCGCGCATCTTGGACCCGTGCGCAGGGTGCCCCGGCACGTCGAAGAGCAGATCCACCGTGATCAGCCCCGCGCAAGCCACGCGTATCATGGCGCGAACCCTCCCCGATCGGCGCTGAGCACGCTCTGACATGTCAGCTTGACAGTCAACCATCACCGGGTAACCTGACTTGGAGAAAGCCTTCCCTGACGCGAGGTTGAAGTGTCCCCTTTCGGCATCTCCGTGGCGCTCCTGACGCCCTTCACCGAAAGCGGGGACATCGATCTGCCCCGCCTTGCCGCCCATGCGCGCGATGTGATGGACAAGGGCGCCCATGGCGTCACCCTCTTCGGCACGACGGGCGAGGGGGCCTCGATCTCGTTCAAGGAGCGCGGCCCCGCGCTCGGGGCGCTGACGGGCGCGGGCATCCCGGCCGATCGCATCTTCATGGGCCTCTGCGCCACCTCGCTCGGCGATGTGCTGGCGCAGATCGATCAGGCCATCGCCGGGGGCGTCACGACCTTTCTGCTGCTGCCGCCCTTCTATTTCCCCGGCCCTTCGGACGCAGGCCTCTTTGACTGGCACGCGGCCCTTTTCGCCAGGGCCGACGCGCGCGCCCGCTTCATCCTCTATCACATCCCCCAGGTCACCGCCGTGCCGCTGTCGTTCGATCTGGTCACGGGCCTGCGGGCGGCGTTCCCCGAGCGCGTGGTGGCGATCAAGGACAGCTCGGGCAACTGGGAGAACGGCCGCCGCCTGCTCGACCATGGCGGCATTCCCGTCATGATCGGGGATGAGAGGTTGCTGCACCGGGCGGTGCCGCTGGGGGCCGTCGGCTCGATCTGCGGCATGGCGAACCTGCACCCCGCCCGGATGCGCGCCCTCTTCGACACCGCCCGCGAGGATAAGGCGCTCTCGCATGAGGTGGATGTGATCGTCTCCTGCCCGTTCATCCCCGCGCTCAAGCTCATCATGGCGCAGACGACCGGCCACGCCGGCTGGGAGCGTGTGCGCAGCCCGCTTGTCGTCCTGCAGGATCGCCAGCGCGCGGACATCCTCGGCCTGCTGCCAGAGGGCCGCTGAGGTGCTGAGCGTGGCCGTCAACCGCCAGCGGGACAACGCCTATTCGTGCTTTACCGAGCGGCTGCTGGCCAAGGACATCGTGCCCGGCCAGATCGTCTCTCAGCGCGAGTTGATGGACCTTACGGGGATGCCGCTGGGCGCGATCCGCGAGATGGTTCCCCGGCTCGAGGCCGACGGGCTGATCAGGACCGTGCCCAAGCGCGGCCTTCAGGTGCTGACCATCGATCTGGAACTGGTCCGCAACGCCTTTCAGCTGCGCCAGATCATCGAGAGCGAGGCGATTGCCGTCTTTTGCGCCGGCGCCCCATCCGCCGAGATCGCCCGGATCTCGGATGAGCACCGCACCACGCGCGCCCGCGCCGCCCGGGGCGTCACGCCCGAGCTTTTGGAAGCCGCGCAGCGCATGGACTGGGCCTTTCACGATCAGGTCGTCGATTTCATGGGCAACCGGATCGTCTCGGACATCCACCGGGTCAACGCCATCAAGATCCGCCTGATCCGCAACTCGGACACGCGCATGTTGCCAGAGCTTGCCGTGTCTGTTCTGGATGAGCACATCCGGGTGATCGACGCGCTGGTGGCGCGGGATGTGCCCGCCGCCGTCGCGGCCATTCAGGCCCATATCGGAAGCGCCAATCGGCGCGCCCTTGGACTTTGACCGGACCCGCGCGGGACAAACCCGCGGAAAATGGGTGAAACAGACCCGCAACACTGGAGGAGGATCCCAGATGACCCTGACGATGACCCGTCGCATGGTGCTTGCACTGAGCGTTGCGGCAATGGCCACCCCGGCCCTTGCCCAGGACAAGATCACGCTGCGCATGTCCACACCCGCATCCGAGACCGACCAGCGCTCGGTCGCGCTCGCCTCGGTCTTTGGGCCCGCGGTTGCCGGCTTCGCGACCTATGAGCCCTATTACAACGCCTCGCTGATCGCGCAGAATTCCGAACTCGAGGCGATCTCGTCGGGCGATCTCGAGATGTCGATCACCTCGGCGCAGGAACTCGCGCAGTTCTTCAACGAGTTCTCGATCTTCGCCACCGGCTATGTCCACCAGAGCGCGGCGCATCAGGTGGCGGTGTTCAACGATCCGCTGATGGACCCGTTCAAGAAGAAGGTCGAGGATGAGCTGGGCGTGAAACTGCTCTCGGTCATGTATCTGGGCCGGCGCCATGTGAACCTGCGCCAGTCCAAGGCAGAGCGCACCGTGATGACCCCGGCCGATCTGGCGGGCGTCAACTTGCGCATGCCCGGCACCGATGCGTGGCAGTTCCTCGGCAAGGCGCTCGGCGCGAACCCGACGCCGATGGCCTTCACCGAGATCTATACCGCGCTGCAGACCGGATCGGTCGACGGGCAGGACAACCCGCTGCCGACCGTGGTCGATGCCAAGTTCTACGAGGTGACCAAGCAGGTCGCGCTGACCTCGCATCTGGTCGACCTCAACTACATCGCCTTTTCCAAGGCGGTCTGGGACAAGCTGACGCCCGAGCAGCAGGCGACCGTCCAGCAGGCCGCCGATGCCGCCGCCGAGAGCGGGCGCCAGAAGCAGCTTGCCAAGGAAGAGGAACTCGTCGCCTTCCTTCAGGGGCAGGGCCTCGACATCTACGAGCCCGACCTCAAGGCCTTCCGCGAGCATGTGCAGGCGCAATATGTCGGGTCGGAGTTCGCCAAGTCATGGCCCGAGGGCGTCCTCGAAAAGATCAACGCGCTCGGCAACTGATCGCGCTGTAGAGCGCAAGGGGCGGCGACGCGTCGCCCCTTGCCGTCAGATCTGCCCGGACATGACATGACATCGGCGATCAGCACCCTCTCGCGCATCGGCCAGAGCGTCGCCGCCGCCCTGATGGCGGCGATGTTCCTGACCTTCGTGGTGCAGATCACGGTGCGCTATACCGCGCGCCTGCCGGGCGTTGCCGAGGCGATCCCGCTGCTCGACCCGTCGCTTTACGGCTGGACGCTCGAGTTCTGCCTGCTTTTATGGGTGTGGCTCGTGTTCTGGGGCAACGCCTTCGTCGTGCGCGAACAGGACCATGTCCGCTTCGACATCCTCTATCTCGCGGTTTCGCCGCGGCTGCGCCGCGGGTTCGCGATCCTTGCGGGCCTCGTGATCGCCGCGGGCCTTCTGGCCTCGATCGGGCCGACCTGGGAGAAGTTCCATATCCTGCGGCTGAAGAAGACCGCGACCCTTTCCCATGTCTTCGGCGACTGGATCCGCATGCGCGACATCTACGCCGTCTACATCCTCTTTCTGGGCGCGGTCGGGCTGCGCTATCTCTGGGCGGTCTGGTCGGCCTTTCGTCACGGTGTCGACGGGCAGGACACGCAGGCATGAGCGTGGCCTTCCTTGTCTGCCTGATCGCGCTCTTCGGGCTCGCTGCGCTCGGCGCACCCATCGCGCATGCGATCCTGATCGGGTCCTTCGCCTATCTGGCCGTCGACGGCCAGGGGATCGGCATCGCGGGCAAGGTGTTGATGGATGGCCTCTACAGCAGCTTCATCCTGCTCGCGGTCCCGCTCTTCATCATCGCCGCGAACATCATGAACGCGGGCACCATCTCGGACAGGCTGCTTGGTTTCTGCGTTGCGCTGGTGGGCCGCTTCCGGGGCGGGCTCGGCCATGTCAACATCGTCTCGTCGCTGATCTTTTCGGGCATGTCGGGCTCGGCGGTCGCGGATGCGGCAGGGATCGGCAAGATCATCATCGGGATGATGACCCGCAGCGGGCAATACCCGCGCGGCTACGCCGCAGCCATCACCGCCGCCTCGGCCACCATCGGCCCGGTCATCCCCCCGTCGATCCCGATGGTGCTCTATGCGCTCGTCTCGAACACCTCGATCGGCTACCTCTTTCTTGGCGGGATCGTGCCGGGCCTGCTGATGGGTGCGGTGCTGATGGTGATGAATGGCTGGGTCTCGCGCCGCCGGGGGTTCGCGCTCGAAACCCCGGTGCCGCTCTCGGAGCTGCCGGGCCGCACGGTCAATGCCTTTCCCGCGCTCCTGATGCCGGCGATCCTGCTCTACGGGATCTATGGCGGCGTCACCACGCCGACCGAGGCCGCCGCCGTCGCCGCCCTCTATGCGCTGCTGCTGTCGGTCCTGTTCTATCGCGCGCTGAGCTTTCGCGCGCTCTTCCAGATCCTGGTCGAAAGCGCGCGCTCTTCGGCATCCGTGGGGCTCGTGATCGGCGGGGCGCTCATCCTCAATTACGTCGTCGCCTCCGAGAACATCCCCGCCCTGGTCGCCCGCAGCCTCGTCGGCCTCGATGTCTCTGCGACGCAGTTCCTTCTGGGGGTGATGGTGATCCTGCTGCTTCTGGGCTGCGTGCTCGATGCAACGACGATCATCCTCGTGATCATCCCGCTGTTCCTGCCCGCCTGCCGGGACCTCGGCATCGACCTCGTGCATTTCGGCGTGATCGCCGTGATCAATTGCATGATCGGCCTGATCACGCCGCCCTATGGCATCCTGCTCTTTGTCATCAACGCCGTGACGCGCATCCCGCTCGCCGAGATGATCCAGGAGATCTGGCCATTTCTGGTCATTCTGGTGCTGGCGTTGCTGGCTCTGGTATTGATGCCCGACCTCGTGCTGTGGCTGCCGCGCGTCTTCGGTTACGCAGGCTGAGCGGGCGCTGCTCGTCCGACAAGCACGGATGCCCAGTTTATCCTCGTCGATCCGGATGCGGATCTTGCGCCAGACGCGCCGCCCGGTTTGCGTTCTTGCAGGCCGTGTGTCGGTTTGCTCATGCATCCCAGCTCCCAAGCTGGGTCCACGAGTTGAAACCCTCACAGGATTTGCGCACCAGAGCCCCGTCAGCGAAGCCGCAAAGAAATAGCCGCGCGCCCTGATCGCGGCGGGTGGCTGATCAGGCCTCTTCGGCGGCGCGCGCGGCCTCAATCTCGGCGGCCTTGGCCTCGACCAGCTCGACGATGTGATCGACCATGCGGGCGTTGTCCATCTTGTGGCTCTGCCGCCCCGCCAGATAGACCATCCCCGACCCCGCCCCCCCGCCGGTAAAGCCCACATCCGTCATCAGCGCCTCGCCCGGCCCGTTCACCACGCAGCCGATGATCGAGAGGCTCATGGGCGTCGTGACATGGGCGAGGCGTTCCTCGAGCACCGACACCGTGCGGATCACATCGAACCCCTGCCGCGCGCAGGAGGGGCAGGAGATGATGGTGACGCCGCGGTGGCGCAGCCCGAGCGATTTCAGGATCTCGAAGCCGACCTTGACCTCCTCGACCGGATCGGCCGAGAGCGAGACGCGGATCGTGTCGCCGATCCCCATCCACAGGAGGTTGCCGAGCCCGATCGCCGATTTGACCGTGCCCGACACCATCCCGCCCGCCTCGGTGATGCCCAGATGGATCGGCGCATCCGTCGCCTCGGCAAGCTTCTGATAGGCCGCCGCGGCAAGGAAGACGTCCGAGGCCTTGCACGAGATCTTGAATTCGTGAAAGTCGTTGTCCTGCAAGAGCTTGATGTGGTCGAGTCCGGACTCGACCATCGCATCGGGGCAGGGCTCGCCGTATTTCTCCAGAAGGTGCTTCTCGAGGCTGCCGGCGTTGACGCCGATGCGGATCGAACAGCCGTGATCGCGCGCGGCGCGCACCACCTCGCGCACGCGCTCGGCGTTCCCGATGTTGCCGGGGTTGATGCGCAGGCAGGCCGCCCCCGCCTCGGCCGCCTCGATCGCGCGGCGATAGTGGAAATGGATGTCGGCGACGATCGGCACCGGGCTCTCGCGCACGATCTCGGCGAGCGCGCGCGTGCTCTCCTCATCGGGCGTCGAGACGCGCACGATGTCGGCGCCCGCGATGGCGCAGGCCTGCACCTGCGCGATGGTCGCGGCGATGTCGGTCGTGGGCGTGTTCGTCATTGTCTGCACCGAGATCGGCGCATCGCCCCCGACGGCCACCCGCCCGACCATGATCTTGCGCGAGGCACGCCGATAGATGTTGCGCCAGGGCCTGATGTGATTGACGCTCATCGCCGCTCTCCGTGCCGTTTGGTGCGATCCTAGCCTCATGGCGCACGCGCCGCAATCTGGACGCTCGCGCCCCGAGGGGCTAGAGAGGGGCCCATGAAACCGCCCCGCCCGCCCGCAACCGCCCAAAGCCGCGACGCCCGCCTCAAGGCCGCGCTCCGGGCCAATATCGCGCGGCGCAAGGATCAGGCGCGCGCACGCGACGCGGCCGAGACGGATGGCGGCCCGGCGCCAGCGGGGCCCATGGACGACGACGAAGGGAAGGGCTGACATGGACGCGATCCTCGTGCGGGGCGGGGCGGAACTTCGGGGCACGATCCCGATCGCGGGCGCCAAGAACGCCTGCCTCGCGCTCATGCCCGCAACGCTCCTGACGGATGAGCCGCTCACGCTCACGAACGCGCCGCGGCTCTCGGATATCCGCACCATGACGCAACTTCTCCAGTCGCTCGGGGCCGAGGTGCAGGCGCTGCAGGGCGGGCAGGTGCTGGCACTCTCCTCGCATGACGTCACGAGCCAGCGGGCGGATTACGACATCGTGCGCAAGATGCGCGCCTCGGTCCTCGTGCTCGGGCCGCTGCTCGCGCGCTTCGGCCGGGCCGAGGTGTCGCTGCCGGGCGGCTGCGCCATCGGCGCCCGCCCGGTCGATCTGCACCTCAAGGCGCTCGAGGCGATGGGCGCCGAGATGGACCTGCGCGAGGGCTACATCCACGCCCGCGCCCCGGCGGGCGGGCTCAAGGGCGCGGTGGTCGAGTTTCCCCGTCGTGTCGGTCGGCGCGACCGAGAACGCGCTGATGGCGGCCGCCACCGCCACGGGCAAATCGACCCTGCACAATGCCGCGCGTGAGCCGGAAATCGTCGACCTGTGCAACCTGCTCGTCGCCATGGGGGCGGAGATCGAGGGCATCGGCAGCAGCGACCTGACGATCCACGGCGTACCGCGCCTGCACGGTGCGACCTACCGCGTCATGCCGGACCGGATCGAGCTCGGCACCTACATGCTTGCCCCCGCCATCGCCGGCGGCAGCGTCGAGCTCGCCGGCGGGCGCATCGACCTCGTCGCCGCCTTTGCCGAGAAACTCGCGGCAAGCGGGGTCGAGATCGCCGAGACCCCGACCGGGCTGCGCGTCAGCCGCGGCCCCGGGCGCATCCGCCCCGTCGATGTCGCGACCGAACCCTTCCCGGGCTTCCCGACCGACCTGCAGGCCCAGATGATGGCCCATCTCGCCACCGCCGAGGGCACCTCGGTCCTCGAGGAACGCATCTTCGAGAACCGCTTCATGCACGCCCCCGAACTCGCCCGCATGGGCGCGCGGATCGAGGTGCAGGGCGGCACCGCGCGCGTGAGGGGCGTCGCCCGCCTGCGCGGCGCCCCGGTGATGGCGACCGACCTGCGCGCCTCGGTCTCGCTCATCCTCGCGGGCCTCGCGGCCGAGGGCGAAACCCTCGTCAAGCGCGTCTACCACCTCGACCGCGGCTATGAGCGCCTCGAGGCCAAGCTCGGCGCCGTCGGCGCGCAGATCGAACGCGTCAGCGAATGAGCGCCCCATGACCGACGACGCCCGCTTCGAGGATGGCGCGCCCCATGCCCCTGGCACCCCCGCCCTGCTCGCGACCGATCCCGAGGATCTCGCCGTCATCTCGGCGCTCGTGCAGGATGCGCTCCTTTCCGCCGACCAGATCCGCTACGACCGCCGCCGCCGGCGCCTCGCGCTGCTCCTCAACCGCTACTGCTGGGAACCCCGCCCCGACATGGCGCCAGGCGAGCCCGCGCGCGTGCGCAGCCTCCTCGTCTTCGGCGACGTGCGCGAGGTCCGCGCCCAGGGCATCCACCAGCACGACCCCGACGCCATCCTCTCGCTTCTCGCGATCGAGCCCGCACCCGAGGCCGATGCGGCGGCCACGCTCACGATCCGTGTCGCCGGCGATGGCGCGCTGCGCCTCGAGGTCGACTGCATCGATGTCGTGCTGCGCGACCTCTCCGCGCCCTGGCCCGCCGCCTCGGGCCGTGCGCCATCGCATGAGGGCGACGCCCCGGGCAGCTGAGGGGCGGGGGGCTCTGCCCCCCGGCCCCTGACGGGGCCACCCCCCGGGATATTTCAGCCAAGATGATGAGTATATGCTGCCCTCGTCATCTTGGTCCAAATACCCCCGGGGGTCCGGGGGGCAGCGCCCCCCGGCTTGCGAGCGGGGTTGCGAGGAATGGCGCCGAAAGCTAGTTGGGCCGCGTCGGACGGAGGGAAGGCATTTGCCCCTGATCATCACGCATGAGGATCCCGGCTTCGAGGGCAGGGTTTCTGCCCTCCTTTCTGCGGGGCATGAGGAGGCTTCGGCGGTGGATGCCGCGGTGGGTGGCATCATCGCGGATGTGCGCGCGCGGGGGGATCGCGCGGTCATCGACTGGACGGCGCGCCTCGATCGTCTGGTGCTCGAGCCCGGCCGTTTCGCCATTTCGCCCGAGGAGATCGATGCCGCCTGTGCGGCGGTTGCGCCCGAGGACCGGCGCGCGCTCGAGGTCGCCGCGGGGCGGATCCGGGACTATCACCTGCGCCAGCGTCCCGAGGATGCGCGCTGGACGGATGGCGCGGGGGTGGGGCTTGGCTGGCGCTGGACGGCGGTCGGGGCGGCGGGGCTCTATGTGCCCGGGGGGACCGCCTCCTATCCGTCCTCGGTGCTCATGAATGCGATCCCGGCGCAGGTGGCGGGGGTGGAGAGGCTGGTGATCGCCTCTCCGGCGCCTGGGGGGGCGGTCAATCCGCTCGTGCTTCTGGCCGCGCGGCTTGCCGGGGTTGCGACGATCTATCGGATCGGGGGGGCGCAGGCGATTGCGGCGCTCGCCTATGGCACCGAGACGATCGCGCCGGTCGACAAGATCACCGGGCCGGGGAATGCCTATGTGGCGGCGGCCAAGCGGCAGGTGCACGGGCAGGTGGGGATCGATTCGATCGCGGGGCCGTCGGAGATCCTCATTATCGCGGATGGGGGGGCCAATCCCGCGTGGATCGCGCTTGATCTGCTTGCGCAGGCCGAGCATGACGCGGTGGCGCGCGCGATCCTCGTGACCGACAGCGCCGATCTTGCGCGTGCGGTCGCGGCGGCGGTCGAGGAGGCGCTCGCGATGCTGCCGCGGCGCGAGATCGCGGGAGCGAGCTGGCGCGACCATGGCGCGATCATCCGCGTGCGGGACATGGCCGAGGCGGCCGCACTTGCCGATCGGATCGCGGCCGAGCATCTGCACATCCAGACCGCCGACCCCGAGGCGGTGGCGGCGCAGATCCGTAATGCGGGGGCGATCTTTCTCGGGGCATGGACGCCCGAGGCGATGGGGGATTATGTCGCGGGGCCCAATCATGTGCTGCCGACGGCGCGGACGGCGCGGTTTTCCTCGGGGCTTTCGGTCCTCGACTTCATGAAGCGCACCACGATCACGCGCTTCGGGCCCGAGGCGATGCGCGCGGTCGGGCCGGCGGCGGTGCGGCTCGCCGAGGCCGAGGGGCTCGGGGCGCATGCGGCCTCGGTCAAGGCGCGGCTCGAGGCGCTCAACCGCTAGGGGATTGCGCGGGGGCTCGGGTGCTGCCAATCTGCTCGGGTCATTGCACCCGGGCTTTTCATCATGACCGCTGCCTCGCGCAGATTTGTCGAACGCAACCCCGTCCTCTTTCTCGCGCTGGCTGCCCCTTACTTGGGCCTTCTCGGCTGGATCATGGCCGAAGAGGGGCGGGAGCTGTCGATGGCGCTCTTCGTGGCGGGGGCCGTGATTGTGTGGGGGCAGGCCGTCGAGACCTGCGCGGCGGAGGCGCATGTCGCGGCGCCGCTGCCGCTTCGGCGGTTGCGTGCGGGCCTCGTCTTCGGGCTGGGCTGGTTTGTCGTGATGGCGCCGCTCGTTCCGGTTGGGCAGCTTGGCGCGGCGTTCCTGCTCGTCTGGGCGCCCTTGCTCGGCTGGGGGCTCGGGTGGTGGATCGAGCGCCAGCGCGCCGCGGCACCCGCGCCCGAGGGGCCGGCGCCGCATCTCTGGGCGTCGCCGCTCTGGCGGCAGGTCTGGGTGGCGCTGCCTTTCGTGCTTCTGGTCATGGCGCTTGGGGTCGTGGCCCGTTGGGATCTCTGGCGCGATCCGCTGCACGGGCTTGGCGCGATGGCGCTCGTCCTCGCGCTCATCCCCGGGCAGGTCGAGGGGGCGGCGGCCCTGGCGCTGCGGGGGGCGGGGCTGGTCCTGATCCTCGCGGCGCTCGTTCTTGCGGCCTAGGCTTCGGGGCGCGAGGGTTCTTGCCTGCGCGCGCGTCGTGGGGCATGACCGGGGGCATGTCCACGGAATGCCTGCCCATGACCCAAAACCGCATCTGCCACATCGACATCGATGAGCGCGGGCTGGCCGCGCCGACGCCCGAGATCGAGCAGGAACGCCGCGTCGCGATCTTCGATCTGCTCGAGGACAACAGCTTTGCCCTGCCCGCGCGCGAGGGGCGCGCGGCGCTGCCCGGGCCCTATCGGCTCGGGCTTGCGATCCGCGAGGGGCGGCTTGTCGTCGAGGTCGCGACGGAGGAGGCCGCCCCGGTCGGGGCCTTCCACCTCTCGCTTGGGCCGTTCAGGCAGGTGGTGAAGGATTATTTCCAGATCTGCGAGAGCTATTTCGACGCGGTCAAGCGCCTGCCGCCGAGCCAGATCGAGACGATCGACATGGCGCGGCGCGGCATCCACAACGAGGGCGCGCGCGTGCTGCAGGAGCGGCTCGAGGGCAAGGCAGAGGTCGACATCGACACCGCGCGTCGTCTCTTTACCCTCATCTGCGTCCTGCACTGGGGCTAGGGGTGGAGCGGGCGCTGCCAGCCTCTGTCCTCTTCTGCTGCGACCACAACGCCGTGCGCTCGCCCATGGCCGAGGGGTTGATGAAGAAGCTCTACGGCCGGGCGTGCTATGTCCAGTCGGCGGGCGTGCGCAGCGACATGGACATCGACGGCTTCGCCGTCGCGGTCTGCGCCGAGATCGGGATCGAACTGGCACGCCACCGCGCGCGCAGCTTCGAGGACATGCACCAATGGGGTGACGATCTCTCGCAGTTCGACCTCGTGATCGCGCTCTCGCCCGCGAGCCAGCGCATGGCCCATGAACTCACGCGGCATTTCCACCTCGAGGTCGAATACTGGCCCGTCCTCGACCCGACCGGGCTCGGCGAGGGGCGCGAGGCCAAGCTTGCGGCCTATCGCCAGACGCGCGATCAGATCCGCGCGCGCATGGTCGCGCGTTTCGGCCCCCCCGCCGACGGCTGAGACCGCGCACCGATTTTCGGTGATTTGCAATCGGAATGATGCCAGAACAGGGTCGATCGGGTGGCTTCCGGTCGGCTGGCGGGGGAGAGGGAAAAATGAAGCTGCAACGGCGCGTGATGGAAATCCTCGACAAGGGCGAGGATGGCGACCGGGCGAGCCTCTGGTGCGACCGGGTCATCACGGTGATGGTGATCCTCAACGTGATCGCCGTGGTTCTCGAGACCGTCCCGTGGCTCGAGCATCTCGAACATACCCTCTTTGTCCGGTTCGAGATCTTCAGCATCGCCTTCTTCTCGATCGAGTTCCTGCTCCGGCTCTGGTCATCGGGCGCGCGCTTCGGGGCGGGCCGGGCGTGGGAGGGGCGCAAGGCCTATCTGCTGAGCTTTTCGGGTATCGTCGATCTGGTCTCGATCCTGCCCTTCTACCTGCAGATGCTGTTTCCCGGGCTCGACCTGCGCGTGCTGCGGATCCTGCGTCTCGTGCGGCTGCTCAAGCTCTCGCATTATTCGAGCGCGATCGAGGATCTGGTCGAGGCGGTGCGCGCCGAGCGGCGCGCCTTCGGGGCGACGCTTTATCTGCTCTCGATCGCGCTGACGCTTACTTCGGCGCTCATGTATTACGCCGAGGGCGCGGCGCAGCCCGAGAAACTCGCCTCGATCCCGCATGCGATGTATTGGTCGGCGATCACGCTCACGACCGTGGGCTATGGAGATGTCTCGCCCGTCACGCCGATCGGGCAGTTGATCAGCGTCTTCACGGCACTCCTTGGCGTCTCGACGGTCGCGATGCTCACGGGGATCGTGGCGTCCTCCTTCGCCAATCAGGTCGCGCGGCGCCGGGTCGTCTATGAGGCTGAGTTGCGCGAGGCGCTGAAGGACGGCCACATCTCCAAATCCGAGGAGGTCGAACTCGCGCGGCTGAGCGAGCGGTTCGATTTCACCGAACAGCAACTTGCGGACATGCGCGCCGAGGTCGAGGAAGAGATCGCGCCGCGCAAGCCGGATCGCTGACGCTTGAAAATCCTGCGATGTTGTGCGGATATGGCGCACCGGATGCGGGGTCTGCGAGATGTTCCAAAGCCTGAGGCGCGCCGCTGCGGCGCTTGTGCTGTCGGCCGGCATGGCCGCCGCGGCAGAGCAGTCGATCACCATCGGCATGCAGCTCGAACCCCCAAACCTCGATCCGACGACGGGGGCGGCGGCCGCGATCCGCGAGGTGACCTATGCCAACCTCTACGAGGGGCTCACGCGCTTCGGCCCCGACGGCTCGGTGCGCCCTGCGCTCGCCGAAAGCTGGGAGGTGTCCGAGGGCGGCGCGGTCTGGACGTTCCGGCTGCGCGCGGGCGTGCGCTTTCACGACGGCACGGGGTTTGACGCCGAGGATGTGAAATTCACCCTCGACCGCGCGCGCGCACCCGATTCGACCAATGCGCAAAAGCAGCTTTTCGCCGGCATCGCGGCGGTCGAGGTCGTTGACCCCGTGACGCTGCGCGTGCGGCTCGCGGCGCCGAACGGGGCGTTCGACTGGAACATGGCCTGGGGTGATGCCGTCATCATGGCGCCCGAATCCGCGCCGACGAATGCCACCAACCCGGTCGGCACCGGCCCCTTCCGGTTTGAGCGCTGGGTGCAGGGCGACCGGGTGGAGCTGGTGGCGAACGCGGATTACTGGGGCGCGCCGCCGGCGCTCGCGCGCGCGACCTTCAAGTTCATCTCGGACCCGACGGCCGCCTATGCCGCCATGATGGCGGGCGATGTCGATGCCTTCCCGGTCTTTCCCGCGCCCGAGACGCTCGTGCAATTCGCGGCCGATCCGCGCTTTGCGGTGATCGTCGGCTCGACCGAGGGCGAGACGATCCTTGCCATGAACAACAAGGCGCCGGCGCTGTCGGATGTGCGGGTGCGCCGCGCGGTCGCGCTCGCGATCGACCGGCAGGCGGTGATCGATGGCGCGATGTTCGGCTATGGCACGCCCATCGGCACCCATTTCGCGCCCCACAACCCCGATTACCTCGACCTCACCGCGCTTTCGCCCCACGACCCAGAGGGGGCGAAGGCGCTTCTGGCCGAGGCGGGGCAGACGGGGCTGCGGCTGCGGCTCGCGCTGCCGCCGCCTTCCTACGCCCGGCGCGGGGGCGAGATCATCGCGGCCCAGTTGCGCGCGGTCGGGATCGAGGCCGAGATCGCCAATGTCGAATGGGCCCAATGGCTCGAACAGGTGTTCGGCGCCAAGGATTTCGACCTCACCATCGTGAGCCATGTGGAACCCGCCGACATCGGCATCTATGCCCGCCCCGATTACTACTTCCAGTATGGCCGGCCCGAGTTCGTGGCGCTGATGGACAGGCTGGCTGCGACGGCCGATCCGGCGCAGCGCACCGCGATCCTGCACGACGCTCAGCGCATGATCGCCGAGGATCACGTCAACGCCTATCTCTTTCAGCTTGCCAAGACCGGGGTCGCCAACGCGCGGATCGAGGGGCTGTGGGAGAACTCGCCCGCCCCGGCGATCGACCTCACCGCCGTGCGCTGGCGCGACTGAGGCGCTCAGCGCCCCGGGGGGGTCCAGAGGACATCCTCGATCCGGGGGGCCGCGGTCGCAAGCATCACCAGCCGGTCGAAGCCAAGCGCGATGCCCGCGGCATCGGGCATGGCGCCGAGGGCCGCGAGGAAATCCTCGTCGATCGGATAGCGTTCGCCATAGATGCGCGCCTTGAGGTCCATCTCGGCCTCGAAGCGCGCCCGCTGCTCGGCGGCGTCGGTCAGCTCGCCGAAGCCGTTCGCAAGCTCGACCCCGCAGGCATAGACCTCAAAGCGCTCGGCATAGCGCGGATCGTCCGGGGCAGGGCGCGCGAGTGCGGCCTCGGCCAGCGGATAGCGGTCGAGAAAGCTGAGCCGCCCCTGACCCAGATGCGGCTCGAT
>JAUREX010000004.1 GCA_030834485.1 Gemmobacter sp. | reverse complement strand
GCGCCATCCCGAGGCGATCGCCCGGGCGGCCACGGCGCTCCATTGCAAGGACTACATCCACCTGCGGCTGACCGGGGTGCGCGCGACCGACCCCTGCGAGGCCGCCTTCAGTTTCGGCAACTTCCGCACCCGCGATTATGATGACGCCGTGATCGCGGCGCTCGGGCTTGAGCCCCTGCGCCACCTGCTGCCGCCCGTTCTCGACGGTGCAGGCACGACGCATCCGCTTCTGCCCGAGGCGGCGGCGGCGACGGGGCTGCGGGCGGGCACACCCGTTGCGCTTGGCTATCTCGATGCCGCCTGCACCGCGCTGGGGGCGGGGGTGTTCGAGGGCGGGCGCGGGCATGGCTGCACCATCGTCGGCTCGACCGGGGTGCACATGAAGGCCGTCCCCGCCGAGGCGGTGGTGCTGACGCCCGAGCCCACGGGCTATGTTCTGGTCCTGCCCGTGCCCGGGATCGTCGCGCAGATGCAGACCAACATGGCCGGCACGCTGAACCTTGACTGGATCCTCGGGGTCGGCGCGGGGCTCTTGCGCGACCTCGGGCTCGGCGAGGCGGACCTGATCGGCGCGCTCGACCGCTGGCTCGACGCGGCGCCGCCGGGCGGGCCGCTCTATCAGCCCTATGTCTCGCCGGCGGGCGAGAGGGGGCCCTTCGTCGATCCGGCCGCACGGGCGGGCTTTGTCGGGCTCGAGACGCGGCACGGCTTTGCACATCTCGTGCGCGCGGTTGCCGAAGGCATGGGCCATGCGGCGCGCGACTGCTTTGGCGCGATGGGCGGCGTGCCGGCCGAGGTGCGGCTGACGGGCGGGGCGGCGCGGTCGGGCGCGCTGACGGCGCTCTGGGCGGCGGGGCTTGGCGCGCGCCTGCGCCCCTCGCGCCGGGCCGAGGCGGGCGCCACGGGGGCGGCGATGATCGCGGCGACGGCGGTCGGGGCGTTCGGCAGCATGCAGGACGCGATCGCGGGCTGGGTCACGCCCTGGCTGGGCGCGGCGGTCGAACCCGACCCCGCGCTTGCCGCGACGCTGGCGCGGCGGTTCGAGGATCATCTTGCCGCGCGGCGCGCGCTCGGCCCGGTGTGGGCGCGCATGGCCGGCGGCGATGGCGCGGCTGATCGGGGCGAAGGGGGCGGGGCATGATCCTGGTCACGGGGTTCACCGTTTATGGCGGGCGCGGCGCCAACCCGGCCGAGATGGTCGCGCGCGCGCTTGACGGCGCCACGATCGGCGGGGCGCGCGTCGCGGCCGAGATCCTGCCCATCGATTTTGGCGCGCTCAGGACCCTCATCCCCGCGCTGATCGACAGGCATGCGCCGCGCGCCATGATCATGCTTGGCCTCTGGCCGGGCGAGGCGGTCATACGCCTCGAACGCGTCGCGGCGAACCGCGCGCAGTTCGAGATCCCCGACGCTACCGGGCATCTCGCGAACGCCGAGGTGGTCGCGGGCGGGCCGGGGGGATACCTCTCGACGCTGCCCGCCGACCGGATCGAGCGGGCGGTGCGCGCGGCCGGCATCCCCTGCCGGCAGTCGGGCACGGCGGGCAGTTACCTCTGCAACGCGACGCTCTATCTCGCGCTTCATCACGCCGCGCGCCATCGGCCGGGGATGCGGGCGGGGTTCATCCATCTGCCCTATCTGCCCGCGCAGGTCGCGCAGATGCTCGACGATCTCGCGGCAGAGGCGCGCACCGAACTGCACCAGCGCGCCGACCTCGCCTCGATGGATCCGGGCCTGATGCGCAAGGCGGTCGAGATCGCGATCGCGACGACGATCAAGGCCGAAGACGGGGGCTGAGCGGCGCTTGCCCTCGCGCCCGGGCGGCTTATCATCGGTCGGTCAGAGGGATGGAGGATCTGCATGGATCTCGGACTGAAGGGGCTGCGCGCGCTGGTCACCGGCGGCAGCAAGGGCATCGGACGGCATTGCGCCGAGATCTTCGCGGCCGAGGGCGCGCATGTCTCGATCTGCGCGCGCGACATGAAGGGCGTCTCGGAGGCGGTCGAGAGCCTCAAGGCCAAGGGCGTTCAGGCGATGGGGCGGGGTTTCGACGTCGCCGACCGCCACGCGCTGCGGTCCTGGGTCGCGGATTCGGCGGCCGCGCTCGGCGGCATCGACATCGTGGTGGGCAATGTCTCGGCGCTCGCGGTGGCCGATGACGAGGAAGCCTGGAAGGCCGAGTTCGAGACTGACATGATGCATTCGGTCCGCCTCGTGAATGCGGCGATGCCCTGGCTCGAGAAATCCAAGGCCGCCTCGGTCACGCTCATCTCTTCGGTCTCGGGGCGCGAGATCGACTTTACCGGCCCCGCCTATGGCGCGTTCAAGGCGGCAATCGTCCATTACGCGCAAGGTCTTGCCTTCAAGCTTGCCGGCAAGGGCATCCGCGCCAACACCGTCAGCCCCGGCAATACCTATTTCGACGGCGGCATCTGGCAGTGGATCGAGAAGAACAACCCGGCACTTTTCGACGAAGCCATGAAGCTCAACCCCACGGGGCGGATGGCGCGCCCCGAGGAGATCGCGCGCGGCGTCGTCTTCCTCGCGAGCCCGGCGTCGAGCTTCACCACTGGCACGAACCTCGTGATCGACGGGGCGCTGACGCGGGGCGTGCAGCTCTGAAAGCTCAGCGGGCGAAGATCTCGGTCGCCGTCACCACCGTCACCGGCCCGTCGAGAAGCGGGCCGGCGTCGCGAAAGAACCCCTGAGAGCCCGCGCCCGCGTTGTGCCGCTCCATCGCGGCGCGGTCGGTGAAGCGCTCGTATGTCGTGAAGCGGCAGGGGTCTTCGGGGTCCTGCGCGACGAAGAAGTCGAGCGTGTCGGGCTCATGCGCGCGGACATGAGCGCCGACCGCGATCAGCGCGGCGCGCACCGCATCCTCATGGCCCTTCCTGGCGCGGATGATCGCGGTCAGCGTCTGCATCGCGTCACGCCTCCGCCCTGATCCCGAGTTCGGCCATCATCGCCTCCTGCATGCGGAATTTCTGCGGCTTGCCGGTCGCGGTCAGCGGCATCTCGGCCACGAAGCGGACGTGGCGCGGGATCTTGAAATGCGCGATCTTGCCCCGGCACCAGTCGCGCAATTCCTCGGCCCCGAGCTGCGCGCCGGGGCGCAGGATGACCCAGGCCGCGACCTCTTCGCCCATCTTGGGGTCGGGGATGCCGAAGACCTGCGCCTGCGCGATCGCGGGGTGGGTGCCGAGAAACTCCTCGACCTCGGCCGGATAGACATTCTCGCCCCCGCGGATCAGCATGTCCTTGATCCGCCCGACGATGCGCGCATAGCCCTGCGCGTCGATGGTCGCGAGATCGCCCGTATGCATCCAGCCGCCGCGGATCGCCTCGGCCGTGCGCTCGGGGTCGCCCCAATAGCCCTTCATCACCAGATAGCCGCGCGTCACCAACTCTCCCTTGGCGCCGACGGGAAGGGTGCGGCCCTCGGGGTCGACCACGCGGCATTCGGCGTGGGGCTGGATGCGCCCCACGGTCGAGACGCGCTCGGCCACCGGATCGTCGACGGCGGTCTGAAAGCTGATCGGGCTCGTCTCGGTCATGCCATAGCCGATCGTGATCTCGCGGCAGTGCATCTCGGTCATGACGCGGCGCATCAGCGGCTCGGGGCAGGGGGCGCCGGCCATGATGCCGGTACGCAGGCATGAGAGATCATGGCGCGCGAAATCGGGATGGTCGAGCATCGCCGAGAACATCGTCGGCACACCATGCACCCCGTTGCAGCGTTCGGCGGCGATGGCGGCGAGCGTCTCGCCCGCGTCGAAGCCCTCGCCCGGAAAGACCATCTTGACCCCGTAGGAGGCCGCGGCGAGCGTGCCGAGCACCATGCCGAAGCAGTGATAGAGCGGCACGGGGATGCAGAGCGCCTCGCCGGGCCGAAGCCGCATCGCGCGCGCGGTCGAGATCGCGTTGTTGAGGATGTTGCGGTGGCTCAGCGTCGCGCCCTTGGGCGCGCCGGTCGTGCCCGAGGTGAACTGGATGTTGATGTCGTCATCGGGCTCGAGCATCGCCGTGATCGCGTCGAGCCGCGCCCTGACGCCGGCCGTGCCGCGCTTCATGACCGCGTCGAAGGCGAAGGCGCCGGGGATGGGTTTCGGGCCAAGCTCGATCACGGCGCGCAGCGCGGGCAGGCGCGCCGCCTGAAGCCGCCCGGGTGCCGAGGTCGCCAGTTCGGGCGCAAGCGCTGCGATCGTGCCCGCGTAGTCGGATGCCTTGAACCGCGGCGCGAGGATCAGCGCCTTCACCCCCACCTTGTTCAGCGCATATTCGAGTTCCGAGGATTGATAGGCCGGGTTGATGTTCACGAGGATCGCGCCAATCCGCGCGGTCGCGAATTGCGTCAGCAGCCATTCCGGCCGGTTCGGCGCCCAGATGCCCACCCGGTCACCGCGATAGACCCCGATTGACAAGAGCCCCGCCGCCAGCCGATCGACCGCGCGGGCGAATTCGGCGTAGGTCCAGCGCACGCCCGGCTGGCGAAAGACGGCCGCATCGCGTGCGCCGTGGCGGCGGACGACCTCGGCCAGAAAGGCGGGGATCGTCGCCTCGAGCAGCGGCCGGTCGGTGGTGCCGCGCACATGCGCGAGCCCGTTGGCGGGCACGATGCCGGGATGGGCGTAGCCGCCCGGGTGGTTCGCCATGGCTTCCCCTCGCGGGCCGCAGCCCGTCAAATCGTGCCCGTTACATCTTGCGCCAGTCGCCCATCTGCTCAAAGGCGCCGGCGGCGCGGTAGATCGTGCTTTCCTCGTACCGCCGCCCGACCAGCATCAGCCCCACCGGCAGGCCCTGCGACATGCCGCAGGGGATCGACATCGCCGGATGGCCGGTCACGTCGAAGGGCGCGGTGTTGGGCAGCATCTCGAACGCGCGCTGGCACCAGAGCGCGAGCGAGCTGTCGGCGGGCGGCAGCGGCGTGGCCTTCATCGGCGTCGTCGGCATCAGGAGAAGGTCGTAATTCGCGAAGACCCGGTTGTATTCGGCGCGCAGTTGCCGGGCGAGGTTCTGCGCCTTGGCGTAATAGCGCCCCCGGGTGTGCTTGAGGTGATACTGCCCGACCAGCATCGAGATCTTGAGCGTGTCGCTCAGCTCATCGGCGCGCGCGCGCCAGTTCGAATGATATTCAAGCAGCGAGGTCGTATAGAGCCCCTCCCAGCCGGTGCCCATGCCGTTGCCGAGCATCATCTGGTTCGTCAGCCCCTCGAGCCCGATCGGCGTCCAGATCGCGAGGCCCTTGAGGTGCCAGGGGATCGAGACCTCGTCGACCGTCGCGCCGATCCGCCGATAGGCCTCGGCCGCCGCGCGCACCTTGGCATCGACATCGGATTCGGAATTCGCGTGCCCGAAGCCCTCCTTGACCAGCGCGATCCTGAGGCCCGAGGCGCCGCGCCCGACGGCGGCCGTATAGCGGTCGGTCTGCACGTCATACTGGCGCGGGTCGAGGCCGTCGGCCCCCGCCATCACCTCGAGCATGAGCGCGTTGTCCATGACGTTCTGCGTCATCGGCCCGGCGTGGTCGATCGTCGTCTCGATCGGCATGATCCCGGTATAGGGCACGAGGCCATGCGTCGGCTTCATCCCGTAGCAGCCGCAATAGGAGGCGGGCATCCGGATCGAGCCGCCCTGATCGCCACCCACCGCCATGTCGACCTCGCCCGCCGCAACAAGCGCCGCCGACCCCGAGGACGACCCGCCCGCCGAATAGCCGTGCCGGTGGGGGTTGTGCACCGGGCCGGTCGCGTTGGTGTGGCTGCCGCCCGAGAGGCAGAAATATTCGCAATGCGCCTTGCCGACGATGGTTGCGCCCGCGTCGAGAAGCCGCGTGACGATCGTGGCGTCGATGTCGGGGGTATAGCCCTTGAGCGTCGCCGCCCCGTTCATCATCGGCACGCCCGCCAGGCAGATGTTGTCCTTGAGCGCGACGGAGCGCCCGTGCAGCGGGCCGCGCGGCGCGCCACGGATCTCGGTCTTCACATACCAGGCGTTCATCGGGTTTTCCTCGGCCGTCGGCCGATAGCCCGAGGTGCGCGGATAGAGGACTGGCGGCAGATAGTCGGGCAGGGCGTCGACCACGTCATAGGCATCGAGCGTGCCCTGCATGACCTCGAGGAATTCCTGCAGCCGGGCATCGGACATGTGCATGCCAAGCTCGACCGTGATGTCGCGCAGCTGCGAGAGGGTGGGGCGCTGGACGGTCATGTAGGACATCCTCTCCTGCAAGGGGGGCGATGCGGTGCGGGGTGCGGCGCCCGCGGATTTCGTGGCGGGTTTCGGGGCGGCGCCAGGGGCCGCGGCGGGGGCCTTGGCGCCGGGGGCGGCAAAGGCCGCAAGCCCGGCACCCTTGGGCGCTGTCCGGCCGGCGCCGAAGCCCGTGAATTCCTCGATCAGCGCCGGATCGGCGGCCTCGGAGCCCGTGACCTCGCCGACGATCTGCCCTTTCTGGAGCAAGAGCACCCGGTCCGACAGCGCGGTGATGAAATCGAGGCTCTGCTCGACCAGCACGATCGAGATGCCGGTGCGCTCGTTGAGCTTTTTCAGAAGCTCGATGATCTCATCGATGATCGAGGGCTGGATGCCCTCGGTCGGCTCATCGAGCAAGATCAGGTCGGGCTGCGAGATGAGGCAGCGCGCGAGCGCCAGAAGCTGCTGCTCGCCGCCCGAGAGCGCGCCGCCCTCGCGGTCCAAGAGCCGCACGATGCGCGGGAAATCCGCGAGCACGCGGTCGATCGCGGCGTCCTCGTCCTCGTCATGGGCGGCAACGCCCATGCGCAGGTTGTCGCGCACGGTGAGGTTCGGAAATATCCCCCGCCCCTGCGGGACATAGCCGATCCCGAGTTGCGCGCGGCCTGATGAGCGCAGCCGCCCGAGGTCCTGCCCGTCATAGGACATGGTGCCCCGCGTCGCCGGCACGATCCCCATGAGGGTCTTGAGCAGCGTGCTCTTGCCCATGCCGTTGTGGCCGAGGATGCCGAGGATCTCGCCCTCGGCCACCTCGAAGCTGATCCCGTGGAGCACAGGCACGCGGCCATAGCCCGAGGCGAGGTCCTGAACCCGCAGAAGTGTCGTCATGCCCGGTGCCCCAGATAGACTTCGCGCGCCCGCCGGTCGGACGAGATCGCGTCCATCGTGTCCTCCATGAGGATGCGCCCCTCGTGAAAGAGCGTGACCCGGCGCGAGATCATGCGGATGAACTGCATGTCATGCTCGACCACGATCAGCGCCGCGGTGCGGTTGATCTCGAGGATGAGCTCGGCGGTGCGCGCGGTTTCCTCATGCGTCATGCCGGCCGCAGGCTCATCCAGAAGCACGAGCCACGGCTCGGCCGCGACGACCATCCCAAGTTCGACCCACTGGCGCTGCCCATGCGCGAGGCGCCCGACAAGGCTGCGGCGGATCTCGCCGAGCCGCAGCCGCTCGATCGTCTCGGCGGTCAGCGTGCGGGCGCGCGCGCCCCCGTGCCAGCGCCGGGCCGAGAGCCAGATGTTTTCCTCCGCCGTCAGCCCGTCGAAGACGTTCGGCACCTGCGTCTTGATGCCGACGCCGAGGCTCGCGATCTCGTGCGATTGCGCGCCGGCGACGGGGGTGCCGCGGATCGTGATCTCCCCCGCCGTGGGCGTAAGCTGCCCGGTGAGGCATTTGAAAAAGGTGGACTTGCCCGCCCCGTTCGGCCCGATCAGGCAGCGCAGCTCGCGGTCCTCGAGCGCGAAATCGACCTGATCGACGGCGCGCACGCCGCCGAAATGCATGCACAGGCCGCGCGTCTCGACGACGGTCTCGGCGGCGCGCTTCTTCATTTCCCGCCCTCCGCCGCGCCGGCCCGCCGGCGCGCGCGCCGCGCGGCGCGCTCGGCCCCCACGCGGCCGCGCCGACCTTGGGTGAACCAGTCGGCGATCGTCGGCGCGAGGCCCCGCGGCACCAGAAGCACGAACACGATGAGGATGATCCCGAGCACGAGATTGTTGTTGAGGGTCTGCTGCCCCCCGAGCGAGGCGGTGAGGTAGAAGAGCCCGAAGGTCGCGATGATCGGGCCGATCAGCGTGCCGCGGCCCCCCACGATCACCCAGATGATCGTCAGCGCGGCATTGTAGAGCCCGAACACATCGGGCGTGACGCGCCCGACCCCGTTGCAGAAGAAGACGCCCGCCAGCCCCGCGATACCTGCGCTGATCGTGAAGATCCCGAGCTTGTAGGCGCGCGCGTCATAGCCGAGCAGCTCGGCGCGCGTCTCGTTCTCGCGGATGGCGACGCAGACGCGGCCGAAATGCGTCGTCACCAGCCAGCCCGCAAAGACATAGGCGAGGATCAGCGCCGCCATCGCGACATAGAAGACCTGCTCGGGAAAGAGGAAGGCCCTGGCGTTCCACGGCAGGTTCAGGGGGGGTGAGCCGACCCCGTTGAACCCGCCCAGGAGCGCGTTCCCGATCTTGTATTCCGGCCCCGAGGTGCGGCGTATCAGCGAATAGAGGATGAGCGTCACGGTCAGGGTGATGACGCCCAGATAGACGTCGGACACCCGCCCGTAGAACATGAAATAGCCCACCACCGCCGCGAAGGCCGCCGCGACCGCGACTGCGAGCAGGATCGCCCAGGTCGAGCCGCCGAAGTTGATCGCGCCGATCGTGTAGGCATAGGCCCCGAGCCCGAAGAAGGCGACCTGCCCGAAGCACAGGATCCCGCCATAGCCCCACACCAGCGCGAGGCTGAGCGCGAGGATCGCGAGCGCGATCGCCGTCGTGAGGTTGATGATGGTGAAAAGCGCGAGCACCTGCGGCGCGAACAGCATGAAGACGATGCCGATCGCGGCAAAGATGAAGGTCGGGCGCATCGCGCGCAGGGTGGAGCCCGAATTCACAGCGATTTCCTGAAGAAGCGGCCGGTGATGCCGCGCGGCATGAGGCGCAGCAGGATGATGGCGGCCACGAGCAGCGCCACCTCGCCAAAGGTCGGGCCCGTGATGTAGGCGACGATCCCGTTGATCCCGCCGAGCAGGACCGAGCCCGCCGCCGTGCCGGTCAGGATCGACGCCCCGCCCGAGATCACGGTGATGAAGGCCTTGGCGATATAGGTCGCCCCGATCGTCGGCAGGACACCCGTGACGGGCGCAAGAAGCCCGCCCGCCAGCCCCGAGACCGCCGCGCCGAGGCCGAAGGTGATCATGTAGATGCGGCTTGTCGAGACGCCGAGCGCCGAGGCCATCTGCGCGTTCTGCATCGTGCCGCGCGCGACAAGGCCGAGCTTGGTGAGCTTGAGCACCGCAAACACCGCCGCGCCGAGGCAAAGCGTCACGAAGATGAGGAAGATGTCATAGCCCGAGACTGTATACTCGCCGATCCGGATGACGCCGATCGGGACCGAGACGGTGGTCGCGGTCGAGGCGCCGAAGATCGAGGTCACGATCCCGATGAGCAGGAGCGAAAGCCCCCATGTCGCGAGCAGCGTGTCGACCATCCGCCCATAGAGCCACCGGATCAGCAATCGCTCGACGATGACGCCGATCACGCCCACGACCAGCGGCGCGAGGATCAGCATCGCGACCCAGAGGTTGACGCCGTTGTTGGTCGCGACCACGACCGTATAGCCGCCGAGCATCAGGAACTCGCCATGCGCGAGGTTGATGACGCGCATCATCCCGAAGATGATCGCAAGCCCGAGGCTGATCAGCGCCAGATTGGCGATGCCGTAGGCTATCTGGATGATGAGCGCGGCGATCTGGTCCAAGGCGGGGCTCCGGCCGGTGTGGGTGGGTGCCCGGCCCCCGCATCGGGGGGCCGGGCAGGGGGATCACATCTTGATGCCGGCGGCCTCGAGGCCGTTCTCGAACAAAAAGACGTTCTGGTTGGGGTTCGCCACGAGGTCGCAGACAAGCTGGGTGTCGGCCGGCTGCTGGTCGGCGAAGCTCTCGAGGATCTCGAAGCGCTGGTTCTTCGCCTCGGCGATGTATACGTTCTGCACACAGTGGTTCGTCTTGGGGTCGATCGTGACCGTGCCCGAGGGGCCGTTGTAAGAGAGCGGCGAGCGAAGCGCGGCGATGACCGCATCGCGATCCGCCGTGCCCGCGGCCTTGACCGCCTCGGCCCAGAGCATCGCACCTTCGTAGGAGCGCACCGACAGCTCGTTCATCGTCGGACGACCCGCACCCAGGCGCGCCTCGAGGCGGCCGAGGAAGTCCTTGTTCACCGCGTTGTCGACCGCCTCGAAATAGGAATAGGCGGCGATGAGCCCGTCACCTTCCTCGGCCGAGATCAGCGTCTGCTCGTTGCCGACGCCGAAGGTCGTCGAGGCGATCGGGATCTCCTTGTTCATGCCGGCCGCGGCATATTGCTTGTAGAACGAGACATGCGCCCCGCCCACGAGCGCCGAGATCACGAGGTCGGGCTTGGCGGCCTGGATCTTCTGGATGGTCGGGCCGAAGTTGGTGACATCGAGCGGGAAGAACTCGACGCCCAGCGTCTCGCCGCCGCCGTCCTTGACGAACTTCTGCATCCACTGCGCGGTGATCTGGCCATAGTTGTAGTCGGCCGCGACGATGTAGACCTTCTTGCCCCATTTGTTCATCACATAGGGCACGACCTTGGCGACCGTCTGGGCGGGCGTCGAGCCGGTGTTGAAGTTGTTGAAGTCGCACACGCCGCCTTCGTACTGGGTGTTGTAGAAATAGAGCGTGTTGAACCGCGCGAGCGTCGGGCGGATCGCCTCGCGGCTGGCCGAGGTGATCCCGCCATGCACGGTGTGCGCCCTGAGGCCAGCGGCCGCTTCGGTCGCATACTGGGTATAGAGCTGAATGTTCGACTGCGCGTCATAGAGCTTCAGCTCTACCTGACGGCCGAGCAGGCCGCCCGCGGCGTTGATGTCGTCGATCGCCATCTTGGTCGTCTCGGCCATCGGCGCGCCGTAGATGTCGAGGCCGCCCGAGAGATCGAGGATCGAGGCGAAGATGATGTTGTCGTTCGCGAGCGCCCGCCCGACGAGCGCGGGGGTCGCGAGGGCGAAGGCCGAGGTGCCGGCGATGAACTGTCTGCGCGAAAAGGCCATGGGTGTCTCCTGTCGGGTTGGTGGGGGCGCATTTGCGCCTGTCGTGGAGGGGGTCAGGGGTTCAGGCTTGGGCCGGCCCCTCGCCGGACTTCGCCTTGCCGCGGGGGCTGAGCGGGCTGGTCAGGCCGCGCACGCCGTCGCCGATGTTCATGCCGACTTCCTCGCCGAGCTTCTGGACAGCCGGCAGTTGCAGCGCCATCGCCAGCACGCCGTCGACCACCTGGTTGACGGTGCTGCGCTCGGTGCCGCCTTCGCCGCCCTGGCCGGCGCTGCCGCCCATGCCGGTGATGTGGTTGATGCGGATGCTCTCGATCTTCTCGGCCGGGCGCATCACGCGCTCGAGCACCTCGGGCAGCGCGCGGATGCGCGCCTCGTCGAGCTTCATCTCCATCAGTTCGGTGCTCTGGGCGTTCTCGGCCGCGATCACGGCCGCGCGGCCCTCGGCCTCGGCCAGCAGCTTGTCGCGGGCGGCGGTGGCGCGCTCGAGCGTCGCCTTCGCCTCGGCCTCGGCCATGGCGAGGAGCGTTCCGACCTCGGAGCGCACGCGCGTGTCGTCGACCTCGGCCTGCTCGGCCGCGCGGATCAGCGCCAGCACCTTGTCGCGCTCGGCCGCGGCACGCTCGCGCGCGGTGCGCACGGCTTCCTCGGCCTCGGCGCTAGCGGTGCCTGCGGCGATCGCCTCGGCCTCGGCCTTGGCTTCCTCGACGCGCTTGGCGGCGAGCGTCAGCGCGTTGTCGATCTTGGTCATCGCGGTCGAGAGTTCCGATTGCAGCGTCTGCTGGCGCACCTCGCGGTCGCGCTGGATCTCGCTCAGCCGCACCTCGCGCTCGCGCGAGATCCGGGCAGCCTCGCGGCGCTTTTCGGATGCGGCCTGCTCTTCGGCCGTCTCGGCGACGCTGCGCGAGCGCGCGATCTCGATCTCGCGCTGCTGGGCGATGACGGCTTCCTCTTCCTCGCGCGCGATCCCGAGCTTGCGCTTGGTCGCGTCGAGCTGGCTCTGGCGCACGGCCACATCGGCATCGGCCTCGATCGCGGCGCGCTCCTTCTTGTTGACCGCGATGATCTCTGCGAGGCGCCGCATCCCGAGGGCGTTGAAGGCATTGTTCTCGTCAAGCGCGTGGAAGGGCGTCTGGTCGATCCGGGTGAGCGAGACGGATTCGAGCATGAGGCCGTTCTGCGCGAGGTTCTCGGCCAGAAGCCCCGATACCTCGCGGGCATAGGCGCCGCGGTTGTCCTGAAGCTCGTCCATCGTGTAGCGCGCCGCGACCGAGAGCATCGCGTCCACCAGCTTGCCCTCGAGCGTCTCGGCCAGTTCGGCCGCGCGGAACGACTTGCCCGCGAGCGCCTGCGCCGCCGTTGCGACACCTTCGGCCGTGGCGCGGACCCGGACGTAGAACTCGGCCGCCACATCGACGCGCAGACGGTCGCGGGTGATGATCGACTTCGGCCCGTTGCGCTCGATCTCGAGGCGCGTCGTGCGCATGTTGACCTCGGAGACCTTGTGCAGGAAGGGCAGCGCGATGCAGCCGCCGTCGAGCACGATCTTCTGGCCGCCCAGACCCGTGCGGATCACGCTGACCTCGCGCGTCGCCTTGCGGTAATACCTGTTGAGGAACAGGATCAGCAACACGAGCGCGATCAGCAGGACGACAATGCCGAGGAACCAAGCCATCGCTTCAGCCTTCCGAATGGGCGTCGCTTGGCGACGCGCGCAGCATCTCGACGAGAAGGGGCGGGGGTTTCGGCAAGACTGCCGCGTTTTTCACCCCGACCCCTCCGGAACGCGAGAAGCTAAGAAGGGCCATTTCACGGAGTCAAGAGGACCAATCACGCGCCGGTCTGCGCAGCGGGCGGGCGCGCGCAAGACCTATAAGTCCATGTTATAAAATAAGGGTCCTGATGAAAGTCGGTCCCCTGCGCGCGTCCCGGGTTGCGCCAGCAGCACCTCGGGCAAACCAATTCCTGCATTGGACCGTGATCGACCGGGCGAATGCGATTAATTTTTGTGCAACCTTGAATGCGCCGGCGCCGCGTGGATATGCGGATGGGGGCTGCCCTGAACGGGGCGCGAATCGCGCCGCCCCGTCCTTCAGGAGCGGCTGTGCTTGCGCGCGATGATCTCGCCCAGTTCGCGCAGGATCACGTTCGAGGGCCTGAGATAGACCTGCGAGCGCTTGGGCCCCGGATGGTCCTCGATCAGGCCCGAGTCGCGCATGATGCGGATGCGCTTGATGATGCCCGACTGGCTCGAGAAGCGCGACTGGATCGAGGTGATGAGTTCATAGACCGGCAGCCCCTCGTCGTGCTTGTTCACGAGCATCAGGAGCGCCTCATAGGCGCCGAGGTTCTCGGAGGCGAGGATGAGGTTCCGGCTGGAGCCGAGCTTGCGGATATAGTCGAGTTCGATCTCGGCGCCGGCCTTGATCTGTTCGGCGATCGGCAGGGTTTCGGTGCGGTTTGGCATGCTTCAATCTCCGATACCAACTTGATACGAACATAGACCGCCTTGATCCACATCTTGAAGCAGCAATTTTGGGTGATGATCCCGCCCGTCGCCACCCGGCCGCGGCGCACGCCCTTGCCCTCGCGCCCCGGCCGACGCTAGAGGGCGGACGGCAGCAGCAGGGGGCGGGCGATGATCTGGGCGCGGATGCAGATGGCAGACGGCAGGATTCTGACGGGCGTGCTCGAGGACGGCATCCTCGCGCCGCGCACGGGGCTCGGCGCGTCCGAACCCGCGGGCGCGCCGGTCGCGATCGAGGGCGCGCGGTTCCTCTCGCCCGTGGTCCCGCGCCGCTTCATCGGGCTCTGGAACAACTTTCACGTCGCCGCCGAGCGCAACGGCTGGGCGCGCCCGACCCATCCGCTCTATTTCCTCAAGGCGCCCGAGAGCGTCGCGGACCCCGACGCCGAGGTCGCGATCGCGCCCGAGGTCGGGCGCGTCATCTTCGAGGGCGAGCTCGGCATCGTGATCGGGCAGCGCTGCCACCGCGCGGATGCCACGACGGCCGAGGCCGCGATCTTCGGCTATACCTGCGTCAACGACCTCACCGCGCTCGATGTGCTTTTTTCTGATCCCTCTTTCGCGCAATGGACGCGCGCCAAGGGGATGGCGGGCTTCGGCCCGATCGGGCCCGTCATCGCGACGGGGCTCGACTGGCGCGCGCTTGGGGTGTGCACCCTCGTCAACGGGCGCGAGCGTCAGGCCTATCCGCTCTCGGACATGATCCTGCCGCCGGCAGAGATCGTGCGCCTGATCTCGCATGACATGACGCTGGAACCCGGCGACGTCATCGCCTGCGGCACCTCGATCGGCGCGCGCCCGGTGCGAGCGGGCGAGCGGGTCGAGGTCGTGATCGAGGGGATCGGCGCGCTCGGGGTGACGATGGTCGAGGGCGAACCCCTCGCGCAGGGCTGAGCGCGTCGTAGCTGCCTGACAGAGGCGTAAAGGCTGCTATCATCGCGGTTCCGATTCGCCCCGAAACCCTCAGGCCGCCGAGGCTTTGCCGCCATGCCAGATGCTTCGCGACATCCCTTGCGTCGCCGCCGCCCCCCTGTGGCGAGTGCGTTCCCTGCGCCCGCCCTCCTGCTGCTTCAGGGCTGCGGCGGGGGCGGGGCGGGCGTGCCGGATGGATCGGCCTTGCCCGCGACCGGCCTGCCCGCGGGCTATCAGCCGCCCCCGTCGCCCTATCAGGCCCCGACGGCGCCCGACCCGAACGCCTTCGTGCTGCGCCCCGATGCGGTCGCGCCCTATTGGGTCGAGGCGCTCGGGAACGCGGATTACGCGGGGCTCGCCGATTTCTATGCCTCCTTCGACGGCGTCGTGGGCTACGCCTTTCCCGAGGCGATGCCGCGCTATTACACCGGCGTCGATGCCGAGGGCTGGGCGCCCGCGTCGCCGGCCGTCCGCGCCGCGTTCCGCGAGGTCTTCGCCGACCTCGCGCGCATCTTCGACGTGACATTCACCGAGGTGTCGGACCTCGAGGGGTTCAACGTCGTCGCGATCTCGCAGAACGATCAGACGGGGCTTGCGGGTTACGCCTATTTCCCGATGTCGAACCTTGCCATCGGGTCGGATGTGCTGATCTCGAACGCCTCGGACGCCCCGTCGCGGAGCGGAGGGACGACGAACCTCGATTACGAACTCGTTGTCCACGAACTCGGCCATGCGCTCGGCCTCAAGCACCCCTTCGAGGCCGACGGGGCTGCGGGCACGATCCTGCCCGCGGCCGAGGATACTTCCTTCTGGACCGCGATGACCTACACCCTGCGCTCAGATGCCTTCGACGGAGGGTTCCGCGATCTCGACCTCATGGCGCTTGCGGGGATCTTCGGCGTCAATCCGGGCTGGAACGCGGGCGATGACGTCTACGCCTTCTCGGCCCGCTCGGGCGTCTTCGTCCTAGACGGCGCAGGGACAGACACGATCAGCGCGGCGGGGCGCGGCGAGGCGGCGCGGATCGACCTGCGCCCCGAGGCGCAAAGCCACCTCGGCGCGCAATCCCCCCTCATCACCGCGCCCTGGCAGCTGACCATTTCGGCCGGGAGCGGGATCGAGAACGCGATCGGCGGGGCGGGGCCCGATGTGATCGTGGGCAATGCGCTTGCCAATCTGCTTGAGGGCGGCGGCGGCGATGACCGGATCTTTGCGGGCGAGGGGGCCGATCTGGTCCGGGGCGGGACGGGGGACGACATCCTCGACCTCTCGGAGGTGGTGCAGGCGCAGGACACGCTGCGCTTCGAGACGACGCCGGCCGCGAATGGCGCGGATGTGGTCCATGGCTTCGTGCAGGGGGTGGCGGGCGATGTGGTCGCCTTCGCGCCGCTCGCGGGCGTGACCCTCCTTGCCGTCGTGACGGCGGCGCGCGTGCCCGAGGCAGAGGTCGGCGGCACGATCCTGCGCCTCGTGCAGGAGGGGCTCGACGATGCCGCGGCACTCGGGCGCGCGCTATCGGATGGGGGGGCGTTCGATGGCCTGCGCATCGCCGAGGGTTCGGAGGCGCTGGTGCTGACCGCATCCTCGCAGGCGACGGGCGCCGATCAGCACCTCTTTCACGTCATGGCCACGGCGGCCGGCCTCGGGGTCGAGAGCCTCGCGCGCTTTGTGGGCAACGCGCTCGACATCGACGCCTGGCAGGGCGCGAATTTCGCCTGACCGGGCCGCGCTCAGAGCAGGAGCGCGAGGAGTGCGGGCATCGTCGCGACGGCAAGGACGGTCGAGGCGATCACCAGCCCCGCCACCGCATCGGCATCAGCGCCGAAGCGCTGCGCGAGCAGATAGGATGTCACGGCGACCGGCGTCGCGATCTGGAGCACGAGCACCGCGAAGGCGACGGGCTCGAGCGCAAAGAGCGTCGCCGCCCCGACCCCGACCGCAAGGCAGATCGCCAACCGCACGACCGAGAGCCCCGCCGCGCGCCCGAGCTGGTGCGTCCCGAGCCGCGCCATCGCCACGCCGAGCGTGAAGAGCATGAGCGGGATGGCCGGCTGCCCGATCAGCTCAAGCGTGTTCGCCGCCCAGACCGGGGGCTGCCAGCCAAGCATCAGCGCCGCCATGCCCCCGATGCTCGCCCACAGGATCGGCTCGCGCAGGGGGCGGCCGAGGTCGCTGTCATCCGCGACCGCCCAGATGCCCAGCGTGAAGTTCCACAGCACCATCACCGCAAAGACCACCACCGCAAGCCCGAGGCCCTCGGTCCCGAAGGCGAAGAGCGCGAGCGGCAGGCCGAGGTTGCCGGTATTGCCGAAGACGAGGGGGGCAAGATAGGTCCGCCGCTCGAGCCCCGTGACGCGCACGAGCGCCCAGATCACGCACCAGAGCGCGCCATAGGCCGCCGCCGCCGCGAGCGCGATCTGCGAGAGTGCGCCGGGCCCGAGCGCGCTTTGCGTCAGGGCCACGAACACCAGCGCGGGCATGCAGACGATCATCACCAGCCGGGTGATGAAATCGACCGGGAAGTCGAGCCCCCGCCGCGCCCAGACGAACCCCGCCGCCGCGATCAGCACGACCGGCGCGGTCACCTCGAAGACCTTGGCGAGCGCCTCCATCGGATGTCCCCTGCGCGCAGCTTGCCCCGCGCCATAGGCCGCGCCGCCCGGCCCCGCAAGCCGCCCCTTGCGGTGGACCTGCGCCGCCCGACGCGATATGGCGCGGATCGGCCCGCCGCTGTCGCGGGCGCGATGGCGGGTGCGATGGGGCTCGGGCGATACGGGGTCTGGATCGGGTGGGGGGCGCTTCTGGTCGCGCTCGTCCTCCTCTTGCTGCCCGGCCAGGCGGCCCTTCCCGTCATCGACCGCGACGAGGTCCTCTTCGTGCAGTCGAGCCGCCAGATGGTCGAGGACGGGGCGCTCGTCGACATCCGCTTTCAGACCGAGCCGCGCTATAAGAAACCGGTCGGCATCTACTGGCTCCAGGGCCTCGCCGCGCGGCTGAGCGGGGCGGGCGCCGAGGCGCCGCTCTGGGTCTGGCGGCTGCCCTCGCTGATCGGGGCCGTCGCCGCGATCGGGCTGACGGCGGTGCTGGGGGCCACGCTTTTCGGGCCGCAGGCGGGTGTCGCGGGGGCGGCGATCTTCGGCGCGGCCTTCGTGCTGGCGGGCGAGGCGCGCATCGCCAAGACGGATGCGGTGCTGCTCGCGCTCGTCCTTGTGATGCTCGTGGTGCTCGCGCGGCTCGCGCGCGCCGGCAGGGGGTGGCAGGGGGGGACGGGGCAGGGGAGGCGCGCCGAGGCGCCCGGGCGCTGGGCGCCCTGGGTGTTCTGGCTGGCCTGCGGCGGGGCGATCCTGATCAAGGGGCCGATCGGGCCGCTTGCGATCGCGCTGGCGGCGCTCGGGCATGGCGCGCTGATGCGCGATCTGCGCTGGCTGCGCCCACTCTGGGCACCGCTCCCGATCCTTGCAGGCGCCGGGCTGGTGGTGCCGTGGCTTTTGGGCATCACGCTCGTGGGGGGCGCGGCCTTCTGGCGCGAGGCGGTCCTTGGCGATCTCCTCTCGAAGGTCGCGGCCGGGCAGGAGGGCAAGGGCGCCCCGCCCGGCACCTATCTCGCGCTCTTGTGGTTTGCGTTCTGGCCGGGGGCGGCGCTGGTGCCGCTCGCGCTCGTATCGCTCTGGCGGCGGCGGGCCGAGGCGCGGGTGACATTCGCGCTCGCCGCCATCGTGCCCTTGTGGCTCGTGTTCGAGGCGGTGCCGACCAAGCTTTTCCACTACACGATGCCGACCTATCCGGCGCTGGCGATCCTGGTTGCGGCCGGCATCATGGGCTTGCGACAGGCGCCCGGGCTGGGCGCGCGGGTCGCGGTGGCGGTCGCGCTGGCGACGATGCCGGCGGTGGCGGTCGTGCTGGTGGTGTTCCAGCTGCGCTGGGGCACGCCGCCCGGGGCGGTCGCGCTGGTGGCGGGCGCGGTCGTTGTCGCGCTCGGCGCTGCTGCGGTCGGGCTTGCGATGCTCGCCCGCGGGCGCGGGGCGGCCGCGATCGCGGCGCTGGCGCTCGGGGGCGCGGTCTTCAACGCGGCGCTGCTCTCGGGCCTCGCGCGCACCCCCTATCTCTGGCCTACCGAGCGTGCGGCGGCGGCGGCCGCGCAACTTGTGGCGGCGCGGGGCTGCGCGCGGCCTTCCCTGATCGGCTGGGGGTATGAGGAGCCCTCGGTCGTCTGGGTCGGCGGGCGCGCGACGCCGCGCCTGCCCGCGGATGCAGCACTCCCGGCCGAGGTCGCGGCCGACCCCTGCGCGGTGGTGCTGCGCGCGGTGGGCGACGCGCCGGCCGAGGTGCCGGGCTGGCAGGTCGGCGCGCGGGTCGAGGGGCTCGCGATTGGGGCGGGGCGCGTCGTGCGGCTCGACCTCCTGCAGCCGGTCGCGCCATGAAGGGGCGCGTCGCCCTGGGGGCGGGGGGCCTCGGCCTGCTGATCGCGCTCGCGCTTGCGGCGGATGCGCGCCTTTACGCTGCCGTGCGCGCCCATGCCGAGCCGCTGGGCGCGCTCTTTTCGGTGCTGACCGAGGTCGGCAATTCGGCGTGGTCGGGGCTCGGCGCGCTTGGCCTCATGGCGCTCTGCGCGCTTGCGGTGCGGCGCGCGGGCAGCGTGCGGGCGCGCGCGCTCCGGCAAGTGCAGGGTGTGGCGTGGTTCGTCTTCGTCGCGGTCGCGGCCGGGGGCGTCAGCGTCTGGCTCGTCAAGAACATGATCGGGCGGGGCCGTCCGGGCAGCTTCGATCCGCCCGACCCCTTCGCCTTCGCGCCCTTTTCCTTCGAGGCCTCCTTCGCGAGCTTTCCCTCGGGCCATTCGACGACCGCGCTGACGGTCGCGGTGGCGCTCGGCTTCCTCGTGCCGCGGGCGCGGGGGGTGCTGATCGCGATCGGCTGCGCGGCGGCGGCGAGCCGCGTCGTCGTCGGGGCGCATTGGGTGTCGGACACGCTCGCGGGTGGGGGCTACGGGGTGGCGGCGGCTTGGCTGACGCGGGGCTGGTTTGCCGCGCGCGGCCGCGTCTTTCGCCGACCCCGGCCGGACGGGCGGGCGCGCCCGGTGCTGTCGGCCGCGCTCTGGCGGCGCGCGCTCGGCCTCGGACGGCGCGCGCGCCCCTGACGGCCCCCTGTTCCTCGGGCGCGCTTTGCGCTAAGCCGCGCGCGGGTTCGGAGGTGTCGGAGGCAGGAAATGGCGGTCAGGGTCGGGATCAACGGCTTCGGGCGGATCGGGCGCAATGTGCTGCGCGCGATCCTCGAATCGGGGCGGCGCGACATCGAGGTGGTGGCGATCAACGATCTCGGCCCGGTCAAGACGAATGCGCACCTCTTGCGCTTCGACAGCGTGCACGGGCGTCTGCCCTTCGAGGTCAAGACGGGCGAGGGCTGGATCGACGCCGGCCGCGGGCCGATGCGCGTCACTGCCGTGCGCGATCCCGCGCAGCTTGACTGGGGCGGGCTCGACGTGGTGATGGAATGCACCGGCATCTTCACCGCGCGCGACAAAGCGGCGGTGCATCTGGCCGCGGGGGCGCGGCGCGTGCTGGTCTCGGCGCCTGCGGAGGGCGCGGACCGCACCATCGTCGAGGGCGTGAACCACGATGCGCTCCGCCCCGAGGACCGGGTGGTGTCGAACGCGTCCTGCACAACCAACTGCCTCTCGCCGGTCGCGAAGATCCTGCACGAGACGGTGGGCATCCGGCGCGGCTTCATGACGACGGTGCACAGCTATACGGGCGACCAGCCGACGCTCGACACCATGCACAAGGATCTTTACCGCGCACGCGCCGCGGCGCTGTCGATGATCCCGACGACGACGGGGGCGGCGCGCGCCGTGGGCCTCGTGCTGCCGGAACTCAAGGGCAAGCTCGACGGGGTGGCGATCCGGGTGCCGACGCCCAATGTCTCGGTCGTCGATCTGACCTTCGAGACGCTGCGCGACACGACCGAGGCCGAACTCAACGACGCCTTTCGCGCCGCCGCCGTGGGGCCGATGGGGCGGGTCTTTGCCGTGACCGATGCGCCGAACGTCAGCATCGACTTCAACCACGACCCGCATTCCTCGATCCTGCATCTCGACCAGACGCGGGTGATGGAGGGGCGCTTTGCCCGCGTGCTCGCGTGGTATGACAACGAATGGGGCTTTTCGAACCGCATGTCGGATGTCGCCGTGCGGATGGGCGCGCTCGGGGCCTGAGCCGCGCAGGCCCGCGCGCGCTCAGCGCGCCGCGATCAGCCCGACCCAGCCGCGCGCCAGCGCCAGCCCGATCGCGTCGGCCTCGGCGCCTTCGGTCGCGGCGCGGCGGGGGTGGTCGGCGGCGAAATCCGGGTCCATCCCGGCGATGGCGGCCGGAAAGCAGCGCAGCCAGTCGGCCATCACGGCGCGATTGGCCTCGAAATGGAACTGAAATCCGTAGCCCGCCCGGCCGACCCGATAGGCCTGCACCTCGGCCGTCTGCGAGCGTGCGAGATGGGCGGCACCGAGCGGCAGGCTGAAGGTGTCCGAGTGCCATTGCGGCGCGAGGAAGCGGCCCTCGGGCAGGGCGCCGAGCAGCGGATCGCCCGCCCCCTCGGCGCAGCGCTCGACCCGGCACCAGCCGAATTCGCGCGCAACACCAAGCCGGTTCTCGGCCCCGAGGCCGCGCGCGAGGATCTGGCTCCCGAGGCAGATCCCGAGCACCGCGACATCGCCGCGCGCCGCCGCCGCCATGCGCCGGGCAAGTTCGGGAATATAGGGATGATCGGCATCGTCGAGCGCCGATTGCTCGCCGCCAAAGACCACGAGCGCGTCGTGCCCGCCCACCTCGGGCAGGCGGCCGTCGGCAAAGGGGCGGAAGATCTCGATCCGCGCGCCCGCTTCGTTGAGGGCGACGCCCACCTGGCCGTGATGGGTGATCGGCGAATTCTCGACGATGGCGACGTGCATGACTGCCCCCTTGCGCGCGCTGCGGCCAAATGAAAACGGGCGCGCATTTGCACGCGCGCCCGTCCGCCGCAAGGGGTCAGATCGCGCCTAGTGGCCGCCCGCTGCCCGATGCGCAAGATCGGTGCGCGCCTCGGAGATGCGCTGCGCCACGAGGTCGGCGGGCCAGGCCGGCCGGTCGGTGAAGCGCGCGCGCATGAAGGCCGCGAGCGCCGCCATCTCGCTGTCCGAGATCTGGTTGGCACGGCCCGGCATCGCGCGGTCGAGCGAGCCGAGCGGGCCCGGTGTGTTGCCCTCGAAGGTGATGCGCACGAGGTTTGCGGGCTCATCCGACCAGATGCTGGTGCCAAGGCCGAGCGGGCTCGGCAGGCCGCCGGTCTTGTGGCAGGTCGCGCATTGGGCCTCGAAGATGCGCGCGCCCTCGGCCATCTGCGCATCATCCGGGATCGGCGGCGCCTCGGGGTGGCCCCATTCGGCCTTGTCGGCCCGGGCACGCGCTTCGGCCACGATGGCGTCCTGCTCGGCCGCGGGCTTCTCGCCGCCCTTGAGGTGCATGATGTAGGCCGCGATCGCGAACACGTCATCCTCGGACTGTTCGTAGAGGTCGTTGACGACGGGCTTCATCGGGCCGGCGACGATGCCGTGGTCGCGGTCCCAGCCGTCGATGAGGTAGTTGACAAGCGCGATTTCGGTCCACGGGATCGGCGCGGTGGTCGCCGCGGTCAGGGGCGGAGCATACCAGCCCTCGGCATAGCCGCCGCCATAGGCCGCGGGCCCGGACTTGGGCGCCGCCCCCATCGCGTTGCGCGGCGTGTGGCAGGCGCCGCAATGGCCGAGGCTCTCGACGATATAGGCGCCGCGGTTCCAGATCTCGGATTGCGCCGGGTCGGGTTCGAACACCCCCTGCGAGAGGTGCAGGAAGTTCCAGCCCTCCATCAGCGGGCGGAAGCCGAAGGGGAAGGGCAGCGCCGTCTCGGGCGCGGCCGTCGCGACCGCGGGCCGCGTCATGAGATAGGCATAGAGCGCCTCGAGGTCGGCGTCGGTGATCTTGGTGTAATAGTCATAGGGGAAGGCCGGATAGAGATGGCTGCCATCGCGCGAGATCCCCTCGCGCATCGCGCGCTTGAACGCCTCGAGCGACCAAGCACCGATTCCCGCGACCGGGTCGGGGGTGATGTTCGAGGTGTAGATCGTGCCGAAGGGCGTGGGCAGCGCAAGCCCGCCCGCATATTCCGCGCCGCCGGTGCTGGTGTGGCAGACGTGGCAATTGCCGAGGCCCGCGACGATTGCGCCCTCGTCGATCAGCGCGCGGTCGAACCCAGCCGGATCGGGCGGCGCGATGGCGGCGATCTCGCCGTGGCGGGTGGCATAGGCATAGGCGCCGGCTGCGCCCAGAATGGCGGCTCCGGCGAGGGTCAGGGCAATCGACTTCAGCGACATCTGGCTTCCGTTGTCTTCCGGGTGGAGGCCGGCGCGGGATGCGCCGGCCCGATCGTGGCGCGCGACATGGCACGGCCGGGCAGTCTCCTGCCCGGCCGGCGATGTCGGTCAGATCATGACCAGCTCAGATCGTGCTGGATGATCGGGGTCGAGCGGACGCGCTTGCCGGTCGCGAAGAAGATCGCGTTGGCAAGGGCGGGCGGGGTCGGCGGGCAGGCGGTCTCGCCGAAGCCACCCCACCACTGGTCCTCCGAGTTGGCATAGATCGTCTCGACCACCGGCATGTCGGGCAGGCGCATCAACTTGTAATTGTCGAAGTTGACGTTCTGGATCCGACCGCCCTGCACCCGCAGCCCGCCATAGAGGACGTGGCTGAGTTCCCACGCCACGCAGCCCGAGACCTGCTCTTCGGCGTTGCGCGGGTTGAGGACGTAGCCCGAGTTCGAGATGATCTGGACCTTCTCGATGAAGAGGGCACCGCGGCGGCTGACCTCGACCGTGACGCAGGCGCCGACCGTCGAGCCGTGCGATTCGACGACCGCGACCCCCATGCCCCGACCCTTGGGCAGGTCGGTGGTGAAGCCGCAGACTTCCTTCATCTTGAGAAGGACGCGCTGCCAGCGCTCGTTGCCCTCGGTCATCTTGATCCGCCAGTCGAGCGGGTCCCAGCCACCGGCGAGCGCGACCTCGTCGATGTACTGCTCGAGGCCATAGGCGTTCGAGTTGTTGCCGGGGGCCCGGTTCGGCCCGATCGGGATGTTGGTCGGAACGACGCCCCGCTCATAGCGGAAGTTCGCCACCATGTAGGGATGGTTGAGGTTGCCGCGGTCCGCATAGGCGGGGTTCTTCTCCTCGCCCACGGCGCGGATCAGCATCGCCGTCGGCAGGCCGTCATCCCCGAGCGTGGTGATGCCGCGCGACCAGATCGGCGGACGGGTCCGCGCCTGGGTCGTGTCTTCCTCGCGCGTCCAGATCACCTTGACCGGCCGGCCGACCTGCTTGGAGATCTCGACCGCCTGGCGCGGCACGTCCACCCCGTTGCCGTTGCCGAATCCGCCGCCCTGGAAGGTGCCGTGGACATAGCAGTTCTGCGGATCGATCCCAGACTGGTCGGCCGCGACCAGGAGCGCTGCGGCGACGTTCTGGGTGAAGGTCCACAGATCGACCCGCGGCGCAAGCGGCCCGGTCGTCTGCACATGGGCAACCGCCGTGGGCGGGCACATGGTCGCGTGGCACTCGTAGGGGCGGTAGTAGTCGCCGACGACGACCTTGTCGCCCGCAGCCTCGAGGAGCGGCAGCGGATCGCCGCGGACGGCTTCGAAATGCTCGGCCGGCTTGCCGAGCAGATCGCGTGCGGCCGCGTCCATCCCTTCGGTCGAATACTGCACACCCGCGCCGAAGTCCCATTCGACCGGCATCAGATCGAGCGCGGTCTTGGCCCGATAGAAGCTGTCGGCGACCACGGCGATCGCGCTGCGCAGGTCGGCGTTGGCGAGCTTTTCCTTGACCTGCTTGAGTTCCACCGCGGCGATGACGCCGGGGCGGTCCTTGATCGCGTCGAAGTTGAAGCTCTTGAGCACCCCGCCCGGCACCGGGCAGGCGCGGACCGCGGCATAGACCATGCCCTCGAGCCGCACGTCGATCGGATAGATCGCCGAGCCGTCGACCTTGGGCGCGACGTCGATGCGCGGCACCGAGGTGCCGACCAGCCACCAGTCGCCATAGGCCTTGATCGAGGGTTCGGCATCGAGCTTGACCTTCGCGGCATCGGCCGCGAATTCGCCATAGGTTCCGGTGTTCGAGCCAGCGGTCAGCACGCCCTGCTCGGCCTTCACCTCGTCGCGGGTCACCTTCCACTTCTTCGCCGCCGCTTCCCGCAGACGCTCGCGCGCCGAGGCGCCGGCCTGCATGATGTGCGGATGGCGGTTGCGCACGAGGTTCGAGCCGCCGGTCGACATGTTGACGTAGACTTCGCCCTGCGTGACGTGGCGGTTGGCATCCGCGAGCACGGTGCGGATGTTGGCCCACGGCACGTTGAGTTCCTCGGCGACCATCATCGCGACCGAGGTCAGCGCGCCCTGGCCCATCTCGGTGTGCGGGCAGCGGACCGTCACGATGCTGTTCTTGTCGATCGTGAGCCATGCGTTGATCTCGGCGCCGCCTGCCGGATCCTTCCACGCCTCGGGCAGGACGCCCTCGGCGAGGACCTTGGGCACGCCCGGGATCACGAAGCCGAGGATCATGCCCCCGCCCGCGGTGACGGCGGTGCGGATGAAGCTTCTGCGGCTAAGGGTCATTTCGTTCATGTTCGTTTCTCCCTCTCTCAGCCCATGGCCGCGGCGTCGTGGATCGCCTTGCGGATCGCCGGATAGGTGCCGCAGCGGCAGATGTTCCCGGCCATCGCGGCGTCGATCTCGCGGTCGGTGGGGGCGGGGGTCGTGGCAAGCAGCGCCGCCGCGGACATGATCTGCCCGGACTGGCAGTAGCCGCACTGGGGCACGGTGTTCTCGACCCAGGCCTTCTGCACCTTGTGGCTGCCATCGGGCGAGAGGCCCTCGATCGTGGTGATCGTCTTGCCGGCAACGCTCGCGGCGCTGACGTTGCAGGATTTGACGGCGACGCCGTCGACATGGACGGTGCAGGCCCCGCACTGGGCGATGCCGCAGCCGTATTTCGTTCCGGTCAGGCCGATCGTGTCGCGCAGCACCCACAGCAGCGGGGTCTCTGCCTCCACGTCGACATCATGGCTCGCGCCATTCACGTTCAGGCTAAAACTCATAGAACCTTCTCCCTCATGAGTTCCGAAAGGGGTGCAACCCGATGCCCCCGGAAGGGGACGCTCCGCAGCCTTCTGATGGGCCTTCTGGCGACACGCGGATGATCTCCGCGACGAGATGGTGCGTCCGGGCCCCAGAAAACTCAAGCGATAATTACGGTTTGCGCGCCTTGTGCCCTGTCAACACCTGTGGCGAGGTGACGCATCCGTGAGGGGTGTCGACAGGGGCCGGTCGCGCTGCGATGACCCTTCAACTCACGACAAGGCCAGCCTGCGCGCGATAGCTCGGCCCGGTCATGTCGAACCACTTGAAATCTATCGGTCCCGAGCCCTCGGCGCGCAGGTGGAAGAGGAAGTAGGGGTTCGTCGCCATCGCCGGATAGAGCCGCGCCTTGAAGAACTCGACCGCCCCCTGCCGTGCCCCGAAGCTCGAGATGATGCGCTGGCGCACCCATTCGTCGGTCGCGCTCTTGCGCAGGCCCGTTTCCATAGGGTGCGATATGACGGCGCGCACGGCCACGATCTCTCCCTTGGCCGCACGCGGCGGGACGCTCACGCGCGCTTCGGGTTGAAAGGCGAAGACATCATCGTTCGAGCCCGATCCGATCTGCGCGCAGGCGCCGAAGCTGACCGACACGTCGCGGTCGGCGCGCAGGTGGCGCCCGTCGCGCATCTGCGCGATGAGCGTGACGCGCTGCGATTGTTCGAGCCGGATGCGGGTCGAGACCTCGGCCCGCCCGGCCTCGGGGGCGAACCAGACCGACAGGATCTGCGGCGTCGGATTGCCGTAAGAGACGAGATGCGCGACTACCGGGCAATCCTCGGGCGTCATCGCGGCGTCGATGCGAATCGTGCAGGGCACCGAGCTGCCGGTATCGACATGATCGGGGATATCGAGGTGCAGCCCCGCATGCTCGAAGACGACGCCGCGGCCGAAATTGGCCTCGATGATCGTGTCGGCATCGCGCCAGACCGAATCGAACCCCTCGAGGTCGGTGACGCCCTGGTTGGCGCGCAAGAGCCCGGGCGCGGCAAGTGTCGCCACGCCGGCCGCCGCGAAGCGCAAGAGCGTCCGGCGCGTGGGCAGGGCAGGGGGCGTGGGCTCGGGCATCGCTGGACCCTCGGAGACGGCACGGGCGCAGCCGCGGCGGGCCGGCGCCCGCGCCGCTGCCGCGCGCTCTACGGCCAGAGCCTAGGGCGCAATTCGGGGCCTGTGCAAGCCGGCATAAGGGGTTGGCCCCCTGCGGCCGAACAGCCCACTTCCTTCGCGCCGCGCGCTGCGCTAGCCTCGGGGCAAAGACGCATCGCGCCGTGCCCCGCTGAGAGCGGGGCGGCGTCAGAGGCGCAGAAGATGAATCGGAGGGACCATGACCGCAGGAAAACGGGGCGCGCTGCTCGGGCTTGTGTTGACATCTCTCGCCCTTCCGGCGGGTGCGGAGGGGGCGCGGGGCGACATGCTCGCGGGTTCCTGCGCGGCCTGTCACGGCCCCGAGGGCCAGAGCCCGGGCGCCATCCCCGCGATCGCCGGCATCGCAGCCGAAGACATGGCGCGCCTGCTCAGCGAATATCGCAGCGGCGCGCTCGAGGGGACGGTGATGAATCGCATCGCGCGCGGATTTACCGATGACGAGATCGCGGCGATTGCCGCCTATTTCGCCGCGCTGCGCTGAGGGGGAGGGAAAGATGACCGCAACCGCGCTGACCCGCCGCCACCTGATCGGAACCGCCCTCGCGGCGCCCCTTGTGCTCGGCCGCCCGGCCGCCGCTGCGGCGGGGGCGCGCGTCGCCGTCGTCGGCGCGGGGTTTGCAGGCGCGAGCTGCGCGCGCGCGCTGCGCCGCATTGCGCCCGAGATCGCCGTCACCCTGATCGAACCCGAGGCGCAGATCGTCACCTGCCCCTTCAGCAACCTCGTGATTGCCGGCATGGCCGAGATCGGATCGGTCAGCCACGGCCTCGACGGGCTGCGCGCGGCCGGGATCGAGGTGATCGCGGATCGCGCGATCGGCGCCGACGCGGGCAAGGGCAAGCTGACCCTCGCGGGTGGCGGCGAGGTCGGCTTCGACCGCCTCGTGGTCGCGCCGGGGATCGATCTGCGCTTCGATGCGATCGCGGGCTATGACGCGGCCGCGGCCGAGATCATGCCGCATGCCTGGAAGGCGGGCGCGCAGACCCTGCTGTTGCGCGCGCGGCTCGAGGCGATGGCAGACGGTGGCACGGTCGCGATCGTGGTCCCCGCGAACCCCTATCGCTGCCCGCCCGGCCCCTATGAACGCGCGAGCCTGATCGCGCATTACCTCAAGACGAACAAGCCGCGCTCCAAGCTCCTCGTGATCGACGGCAAGGACACATTCTCCAAGCAGGGCCTCTTTCTCGACGGCTGGGCGGAACTCTACGGCCCGCTCGTCGAATGGATCCCGGTGTCGCAGGCCGGATCGCTGCTCGCGGTCGATCCAGCCAAGGGCGAGATCGTGACGGAATTCTCGCGCTTCGTCGTCGATGTCGCGAACATCATTCCGCCGCAGCGGGCCGGCGCGCTCGCGCAGACGCTCGGCCTCGCGGGCGAAGGGGGCTGGTGCAGCGTCGATCCGGTCAGCTTCGAATCGCTCCTCGTGCCGGGGGTGCATGTGCTGGGCGACGCGATCATCGCGGGGGCGATGCCGAAATCGGGCTTTGCGGCCTCGAGCCAGGGCAAGGCCTGCGCCCATGCGCTCGCGGCGGTGCTGGGGGGCGAGGCGCCGCAGGCGCCATCCTTCATCAACACCTGCTACAGCCTCGTCGGGCCGGAATACGGCATCTCTGTCGCGGATGTGTTCCGCGTCGGCGGATCGGGCAAGATCGAGGCGGTCGAGGGGGCGGGCGGGACCAGCCCCCGCGACGCCGGCGCCGATGTGCGCCGCGACGAGGCGCGCTATGCGCATGGATGGTATGCGAGCATCACCACAGACATCTGGGGCTGAGGGGCGGCGCCGTCTTGCGCTCGGGCTTGCGCTGGCGCTCTGCGCCGGAGGTGCGGCCGCGCAGGAGATGCCCGAGCCCCTGACCGCCGAGCCCGGCAACCCCGAGCGCGGCCGCCTCGTGGTGCGCGACCTCGGCGCGGCCTCCTGCCTCATCTGCCATGCGATGCCGATCCCCGAAGAGCCCGACCATGGCGACATCGGCCCGCCGCTCCATGGCGTCGGGGCGCGCTTCACCCCGGCCGAGCTGCGCCAGCGCCTCGTCGATCCCAAGGCCATCGACCCCGACACGGTGATGCCGTCCTATTACCAGCTCGAAGGCTTGCGCGACGTCCTCGGGCGCTTTGTCGGCCGCACGATCTATACCGCCCAGCAGATCGAGGATGTGGTGGCCTATCTCGCGACCCTGACCGAGGATCCCTGATGCGCGCGGCCCTGACCCTTGCGGCGCTTGGCGCCGTGCTCTGCGGCGCGCTCGGGGCCTCGGCCCAGGAGCCCGACCCGACGCCGCGCCCGCCGATCTCGGGTTATGACTACATGGCCCGGGCGACGCAGGAGTTGCAGGACGACGATTTCGTCAATCCGGGCTTCTTCGCCATCGACCGCGGCCGCAGGCTGTGGTCGGAACCGGCGGGCGCGTCGGGCGCGGCCTGCGCCGATTGCCACGGCGCCGAGGGCGAGGGGCTTGTCGGCGCCGCCGCCCGCCTGCCTGCCGTCGATCCCCAGACCGGCGCGCTGATGAACCTTGAGGGGCACATCAACGACTGCCGCGAAAGCCGCATGAATGCCGAGCCTTATGTCTATGAATCAGAAGATCTTCTGGCGCTGACGGCTTATGTCTCGCACCTCTCGCGCGGGGTGCCGGTCGCGGTCGCGGTCGATGGTCCGGCGGCCCCCTTCTTCGAGCAGGGGCGCGCGCTTTTCTTCGAACGGCGCGGCCAGCTCGATCTGTCGTGCACCCAGTGCCATGATGCGCGCGCAGGCCAGATGCTGCGCGGCGACCGCATCAGCCAGGGCCATGTCAACGGCTTTCCGATCTATCGGCTGAAATGGTTCGCGATGGGCTCGCGCCACCGCATGTTCGAATGGTGCAACACGTCGCTGCGGGCCGAGCCCTTCGCGCCCGGCAGCCCCGAATACCTCGCGCTCGAACTTTACGTCGCCTGGCGCGGCAACGGTCTGCCGATCGAGACGCCGGCCGTCAGGCGCTAATACTGCGGCGTCTGGCGGCGGCAGCGCGCGAGCAGCGCCGCGCTCTCGGGCGTGCAATAGGCGATGTCGCCCGACATCATCTGCGTGACCTCGGCGCGCTCGGCCCAGAGTGCCGCGAGGTCGAGGTCGACATCGACCCCGCGGCCGAGCGCATAGGCCATGCTGACCGCGAATTGCGCGGGCGCGTATTTCGCCTCGGCCGCGCGCAGAAACCATTCGGTCCCCTCGGCGGCACCTGCCGCGCCCTCGGGGGCGTCGGGCGCGCTCAGCACCTCGCCGAGCCGCATCTGCGCGAGGATGTCGCCCGCCCGCGCCCCCTCGCGCAGCGCCTCGAGCGCTGCCGCCCGATCCGCCGCGACCTCGCCGTCGCCCTCAAGGAGCAGCACGCCGATGTTGTAGAAGGCCGGCATGAAACCCGCCGCCGCCGCCGCCCGGTAATTCCCGAGCGCGGCCACGGGGTCGCGCGCCGCGCCATCGGGCGGCGTGTCCGCGAGCACGCCCAAGTTGAAGAGCGCGGCACCCTCGCCCGACGCCGCCAGCCCCTGCCAGATCGCGCGCGCGGCCGCGAGATCGCCCCGCTCCCACGCGGCGGCGGCCTCGGGGGCGCTGTCGGCGCGCGCAAGGCCCGACGCGAGCCCGAGCACGAGCGCAAGCCCTGCAAGGCCGCGCCTTGCACGCGCGCCGATCGGATGCTTGGCCATCGCTCAGCCGCCGACGAAGACGGACATGCGCGCGGTGCGCATCGCGAGGGGTTCGTATTCATGGCCGCGGATCATGCAGGTCGTGGCCTCGCCGCGCTCATAAAGCTCGCTCGCCAGCCCCGCGTCCTGCGCGACGCCCTGGCCCATCGCATAGAGCGTGCCGAGCCGATACATCGCCGCCGCGAGGTTCTGGCGCACCGCGCGTTCATACCACTCCGCGGCGCGCTCGAAATCCTGCGGCACGCCCGTGCCGGTCGAATACATCTCGCCAAGCTTGTATTGCGCGAGCGCATTGCCCGCCGCACCCGCCTCTTCGTACCAGCGCGCGGCCTCGGCCGGATCGCGCGCGACCCCCGCCCGGCCAAGCTCGTGGATGAGGCCGAGGTTCACCATCGCCTCGACGACACCCTGCCCGGCAGCGCGGCGATACCATTCGGCCGCCGCCGCATCATCCTCGGCGCGCCCGAGGCCGCGATCGTAGAGGTTGCCGAGGTTATATTGCGCATCCGCATCCCCCCCTTCGGCGAGCGGCAGCCAGTGGCCGAATGCGGTCGCGTAATCGCCCGCGATGGCGGCGCGCGCCCCATCCGAAAAGGCGTCCGCGCGCAGCGGCTGCGGCAAGGCGACAAGGGCGCAGAGCCCGAGCAGGATGAGAGTGCGCATGATGTCCTCCGTCGCCCATGACGCTAGCCGAGGTGCGCGCGCCGATCAATCCTTTCGGGCCATTGCGTCGGCCGCCGGGGGGCGACATGATGGCCATGCGACGGGGCAGGGGGATGCGATGGCATGGCGGGGCGGTCTTGCGGCGGTCGCGGCCTTTGCGTTCTCGGCCGCACCGGCTGCGGCGCGCGACATCCTCGAGGTGCTGCGCGCCTCGGGCAATCACGAGATGTTCCTTGTCGCCGTCGAACGCGCGGGGCTGATCGAGGCGCTGCGCGCGGCGGGGCCGATCACGCTGCTCGCGCCCCATGACCGGGCGTTTCGCGAGCTCGAGGACGGCGGCGGGTTCGAGATGCTGCTGCTGCGCGCCGATCTGCCCGAGATCGTGGCCTATCACATCCTGCCCGGCGCGATCCCCGCCGCCGCGATGACCGAGGGCGCGGCCATCGCGACCACGCAGGGCAAGGAGGTCGTGTTCCTGCGCTCGGGCGGGGCCTCGGTCAATCATGCCATGCTGATCAAGACCGACATCGCGGCCTCGAACGGGGTCGTGCACGCGATCGACGAAATCCTGATCCCGCCGGGCCTCTGACGGGCGGCCGTCAGCTGACCGTGAACTGGCCCATCATGCCGGCATCCTCATGCTCGAGGATGTGGCAGTGATACATGAAGGGGTAATCGGGCGGGGCGGGGTGATCGAAGCGCACCACGATCTCGGTCTGGCCCGCGACCAGAACCGTATCCTTCCAGCCGCTGTTCTCGGGCCGCACCATGCCGCCGGCCTCGTCCGTCACGCGGAAATGCACCCCGTGGACGTGAAACGGATGCTCGCCCCCCGCCCCGCCCGAGATCACCCAGCGTTCGGTCGTGCCGCGCGCGATGTCGAAATCGGTGCGCGCGGGATCATAGACCCGGCCGTTGATCGCGAAATCATGCAGATCGTGGCTCGAGCCCGAGGCCGTCTCGCCCGTCGTCGCCACGAGGGCCTGGCCGTGCCCCTGATGTCCCTGATGGCCCTGATGCCCGGCAGACCCGCCCGACACCGCGCCCCCCCCGGTGTTGAGGGCGAAGCGCCGCGTCGGGCCATCGACCTCACCGACGGGCGGCAGGTCGGGGGCGATCCGGTCGGGCAGGTGGTCGATCCGCACCGCAAGCGCGGGGTCGACCGCGAAATCGAGGATGTCGATCTGTCCGCGCCCCGAGATCATCCGCCCGCCCGCCCCGTCCGAGAAATCCACGAGCACCTCGGCGCGCTCGCCCGAGGCGATCCGCAGGCTGCGGATGTCGCGCGGCGCGGGCAGATATCCCGCATCCGTCGCGATCAGATGCAGCGGCCGGCCATCGGGGAACATGAGGGTATAGGTCCGCGCATTCGAGGCGTTGAGGATCCTCAGCCGCACGATCCCCGCCGGCACCGCCGCCGTCGCCCCGATCTGGCCGTTGACGAAGATGCGGTTGCCGTGAAAGCCGTTGAGGATGTCGGTCGGGGTCAGGTCATAGACCATCCGCCCCTCGGCATCGAGCCGCCGGTCCTGCAGGATCAGCGTCAGATCGTCGATGCCGTAGCGGCTGGGCAGGCCGCGTTCGTCGTCGCGCCCGTCGACCAGATGGATGATCCCCGCAAGCCCCGCATAGACATGCCGCGCCGTCGCGCCATGGACATGCGAGTGATACCAGGCCGTCATCGGCTCTTGCGCGACGGGCAGGACGCCGCGCCGCCGCGCGCCGGCGGCGATGGGGAAATGCGGGCCGCCGTCGACCTCGCCCGGCACCAGAAGGCCGTGCCAGTGGACCGTCACATCCTCGTCGAGCGCATTGCGTAGATCGGTCGCGACCTCGCCGCGCGGCAGGATGATCGTCGGGCCGAGGTAGGATTGGTTGAAGCCCGCCGTCATGCTCGGCCGCCCCGCGCCAAAGCGGGTGCGGCCGGTCTGGGCGCGCAGCGCGATCTTGCGCGTCTCGCGCACATCGAGAAGCGGCGGCATCCCGAGGCGCGGCACCGTCGCCGCCCCGCTCTGGCGCAGGAACGCAAATCCTCCCGCCCCCGCAAGTGCGGCCGCCCCGAGGCCGATCAGCGCCCCGCGCCGGCGCATGTCGGGGGGCGGTGCGTCGTCGCCCGCCGTCATGCCCGCCCCGCCGTGTCGCCGAGCCAGATCGTCGTGCCGTCCGCGCGCATCAGCCGCGCGCGCACCCCGGCGCGGCGCGGCAGGATCGCGCCCGCCCACTCGGGCCCCGCGACATAGAGCGCGGTCGAGAGCGCATCGGCCTCGCGCGCGCCCGGCGCCTCGACCAGAACCTCGATCAGGGCCTCGGCGCTCGTGCCCGTGGCCGGGTCGATGATGTGGTGCCCGCCCCCCGGCATCCGCAGGCCATAGCCCCCCGATATCGCAAGCGCGCTGTCGCGCAGCGCCATCGTGCCGCGCGTCCGCGTGGGCGCCGCCGGATCGATCAGCGCGACCTCATGGCCAGACCCCGCCGGCCCCGGCCCCAGCGCGCGCACCTCGCCTGCGTCGATCAGCGCGGCCTCGAACCCCTCGGCATGGAGCATCGCGGCCAGGCGGTCGGCCGCATGGCCCTGCGCGATCCCGTTGAGGGTGATCTGCATCCCCGGTCGTCCGAGGCGTATCTGCCGCGCCCCGACCTCGACCGC
>JAUREX010000049.1 GCA_030834485.1 Gemmobacter sp. | reverse complement strand
GGCGCTTCAGGCGATCGCGGGCTTTCCCGAGGTGTCGGCGGTTGTGCGGCCCTATGCCAACGACACCGTCCTCATCAAGCGGGTCCTCGACATGGGGGCGCAGTCGATCCTGCTGCCGTGCATCGAATCGCGCGCCGAGGCCGAGGCCGCCGTCAGGGCGGTGCGCTACGGGCCGCGCGGCGTGCGCGGCGTGGCGGGCATCACCCGCGCAAGCCGCTATGGCCATGTCGAGAACTACGTCGCGCGCGCCTCGGATGAGATCTGCCTTATCCTGCAGGTCGAGACGCGGGCGGGGCTAGAGGCGCTCGACGACATCGCGGGTGTCGAAGGGGTCGACGGTATCTTCATCGGGCCCGCCGACCTCAGCGCGAGCCTCGGCTATCCGGGCGACCCGCACCATCCCGACGTCTCGCGCGCGATCGAGGGTGCTGTGCGGCGGCTGCGCGAGCTCGGCAAGCCGTCGGGGATCCTCTATTTCAGCGAGGCGCAGAACCGGCAGGCGATGGCGTGGGGCACGACCTTCACCGCCGTCGGCGCCGACATCGGGCTTCTGGCGGCGGCGGCACGCGCGCTGCGGGCAAGCTACGCCTGACCGGCGCGGCGCCCGGGCAGGAGCGCCATCGCGCCGAGCGCCACGACCGACACCGCGATCGCGAGGATCAGCGCCGCGTCATAGCTGCCCGCCCGCTCGGCCGAGAGGCCCCCGGCCCAGATGCCTGCCGCCCCCCCGATCTGGTTGAGGACATAGGCCATGCCGAGGATCGCGCCGAAGGACTTCTGCCCGAAGACCTCGGCCACGAGCCCGCCCACGATCACGAGCGCGCCATAGCCGAGCAGCCCGAACACCACGACAAACAGCACGAGCGGCCCGAGACCCGGCAGCGCCACCACCGCCACGAGCGCCGCGATCCGCGCCGCGAACACGAGCGAGAGGACGCCGCGCCGGCTCAGCCGGTCCGACATCGACCCGATCAGGATGTTGCCCGCGATCCCGACCGCGCCGATGATCGACAGCCCCGCCGCCGCCGCCGCCGTGCCATGGCCGCGTTCGAGGATGAACGAGGGCAGATGCACGAAGACGAGGTTCATCACGAAGCCATTGGCAAAGAGCGCCGCCGAGATGAGCCAGAACGCCCGCATCCCGAGTGCGCCGCGCAGGCTTGCCGAGGGCGCCGCCACGGCGTCGGGCGCGGCCTCGGGCGGGGGCGGCTCTGCCCGCATCCTGAGCCACACCACCGGCAGGAGCGACCAGATCACGACGCCGAGCGCGACCACCGTCGCCTGCCAGCCCGCAAGCGCGATCCCGACCGAGATCGCGGGCACGAGCGTCAGCATCGCGACCTTCGTGCCGGCGGTGACAAAGCCGAGCGCGCGCCCCCGCTGCCGGTCGAACCAGCGCACCATCAGCGCGGTCGCAAGCACCGGGCTCACGGCCGCGAAGGCGAACCCGCCAAAGACGAACATGATCGCGCCCAGCGCCCAGACCGACCCCGTCGCCGGCATCGCGCAATAAAGCGCCCCCGCACTCGCCAGCCCCGCGATCAGGACGCGCCGCGGCCCGATCGCATCCGAAAGCGCCCCGATCATCGGCTGCATGAGGCCCGCACCCAGCATCGACATCGCAATCGCGGCCGAGACATCGGCCGCCGAGGCGCCGAGCGCCTCGGGCAGGAATGGCAGGAACAGCCCCATCGAAAACCGCGCCCCGAACACGAGCAGAAGCGCAAGGAACATGACCCCCGCCACGAACCACCCGTGCCTGATCCGCGCCGCGTCGGTCGCGGCCCCAAGGGCCGGCGCGGCGTCGGTCATGGCCGGGCGTCCGGATCGGGGCGCAGGCGCGCGGCCTCATCCGGCGCGATGGGGCGCAGCGCATGCGCGCCGAGCAGGAGGAAGAGCTTCGCCGTCTCCTCAAGCTCCTCGATCGCGTATTGCGCCGCGCGCAGGTCGCGCCCCGACACCACGGGGCCATGATTGGCAAGCAGCACCGCATGGTGCCGCCCCGCCACCCGCTGCACCGCGAGCGCGAGTGCCGCATCTCCCGGCGCGTGATAGGGCACGAGCGGCAGCCGCCCGACCCGCATCAGGTAATAGGCAGTCAGCGGCGGCAGCACATCCTCGGGGTCGATGTCGCGCAGGATGCTGACCCCGACGGCATGGGTCGAATGCAGATGCACCACCGCCCCGTCGCCCGCACGCTCGCAATACATGCAGCGGTGCAGGAACGCCTCCTTGGTCGGGGCGTCGCCCCCGAGGTGGCGCCCGTCGCGATCGAGCCGCGACAGCGCCGCCGGGTCGAGATCGCCGAGCGAGGCGTTGGTCGGCGTCATGAGAAAGCCGCCATCCTCGAGCCGCACGCTGATGTTGCCGGTCGATCCGGGCGTCAGGCCGCGCTCGAAGAGTGAGGCGCCGACGCGCACGATCAGGTCACGCGCCTGCGTCTCGGCCGAGAGCGTGCCGGTCATGCCAGATGCTCCCAGGCCGCGAGGAAGATGTCCGGCGCACCGAAATTCCCCGACTTGAGCAAAAGCGCGAGCCCCTCGCGCGCGCCCCTTGCGCGCATCCACGGCACGCCCGGCGCGACCTTCGGCCCGACATCGAGGACACCCACGCCAAGCGCCGCGATCACCGCGCCCGAGGTCTCGCCGCCCGCGACGAGCAGGCGGGTGAAGCCGCGTTCGGCCATGGCGACGGCGAGGTCGGCGAAGAACGCCTCGACCATCTCGCCCGCCGCACCGGCCCCGAGGGCGCTGCGCGCGCGCGCCACCTCATCGGGATCGGCCGAGGAATAGATGATGGGCGCCATCCCCCCGGCCTCTGCCAGCGCGAAGTCGAGCGCGTCGGCCGGGCGCATCCGGCCGGCCGCGATCTCGGCCGGATCGACCCGCAGCACCGGCGCGCCGGCCGCGCGCGCGCGCGCCACCTGCGCCCGCGTCGCCCCCGAACACGACCCCGCCAGCACCGCCGCCCGCCCCGGCGCGATCGCCCCTTGGGGCCAGCGCGGCCCGCCCGGGCGCGCGGTGATGCCGAAATTCGCGGGCAGCCCCAGCGCGATCCCCGATCCGCCCGTCACCAGCGGCAGCGGCGCCACCGCCCGCCCGATCGCGCGCAGATCGTCATCACTCAGCGCATCGACGATCCGGATGCCCGGCCCCCCCGCCGCAAGCGCAGCCCCGATCGCCCCGGCACCGCGCGCGACCGTCGGATGGGGGATGAGCGTGACGGGCCGCGCCGTCTGCCGGCCAAGCACGCGCACCAGATCGGGGTCGCGCATCGGCGTCAGCGGATGGTCCTGCATTCCGCTCTCGCTCAGCAGCCGGTCGCCGACAAAGAGGTGCCCCTGATAGATCGTGCGCCCATTGGCGGGAAAGGCGGGGCAGGCGATGGTGAAATCCGAATCCAGCGCATTCAGCAACGCTTCGGCAACAGGGCCGATATTGCCTTCGTCGGTCGAATCGAAGGTCGAGCAGTATTTGAAGAGGATCTGCCGCGCCCCCGCCGCGCCCAGCACCCGCGCCGCCGCGACCGATTGCGCCACCGCCTCGGCCGGCGCGATCGTGCGCGACTTGAGCGCGACCACCACCGCATCGGCGTCGCCAAGCTCGGCCGCATCGCCCGGCACGCCCACCGCGACGCGCACCGACATGCCTCCCTCGGCAAGGATCAGCGCCAGATCGGTCGCCCCCGTCAGATCGTCCGCGACCGCGCCGAGTTTCAACCCCGCATCCACCGCGCTCTCCCTTCAGCCGACCTCGGAAATGAGCGGCCTTCCCGCAAAATGCGCAACCAGATTGTCGATCACCATCTGCTCCATCGCGCCGCGCGTCTCATGCGTGTGGCTGCCGCGATGGGACGACAGCACGACATTCGAGAGCGCGCGCAGCGCAGGCGCCACCTCGGGCTCGCCTTCGAACACATCGAGCGCGGCCCCCGCAAGGCCGCCCGAACCCAGCAGCTCGATCAGCGCGCCCTCATCCACGAGCGATCCGCGCGCGACATTCACGAGCCGCCCCGACGGCCCGAGCGCCTCGAGGATCTCGCGGCTCACGATGCGCTGGGTGTCGGGGGCGTTGGGCGCGATGACCACGAGCCAGTCCGACGCCGCCGCCATCGCGCGCAGATCGGCAAAATAGCGATAGCCGACCCCCTCCTGCGCGTGCCGGCCGTGATAGAGGATCTCCATCCCGAAGGCTTCGGCGCGGCGCGCGATCTCCTTGCCGATCCGCCCGAGGCCGAGCATGCCGAGCGTCTTGCCCGCAAGCTCGCTGCAATTGGGGAAGGTGCCGGCCGACCAGGCGCCCGAACGCACGAACTGGTCGCCCTCGGGGATGCGCCGCGCAAGCGCGAGCATGAGGCCGAGTGTCAGCTCCGCCACCGCCCCGTTCAGCACGCCCGGCGTGTTGGTCACGCGGATGCCGCGGGCGCGCGCGGCCGCCATGTCGATCGTATCGACGCCGACGCCCGCGTTGGCGATGATCTCGAGCGCGGGCAGACGCCCCATCAGCGCAGCCGAGACCTTGCCGCCCGCGATCGCGCGGATGCGCGGGCCGACCGCGCCGAGGAGCGCGTCGTGATCTGCCGCGCGCGGCAGATCGTGCAGCGTGAAATGCTCTGCCAGCGCCGCGACGCACGCCGCCCCGAGCGGCTTCGAGATCAGGACATCGGGTTTCATGGCGCCCCCGCGTGTGAAGTCGCCCGACCCTAGCGCCGCGACGCGGGGCGGTCCAATATGGATCGTGCAATCAGTCATTTGCCCGCCCGCAATCTGCGCGCCGGCAGGGCGCGTTATCCGCTCGGGCGAATGACTGATGGGGCGATTGATATTGGACGCAGGCAGTCCGCTTGGCTATCCCGGAGCGAGGCGCACGGGCCGTCAGGCCACGGACGAAACGTCCGCCGACGCGCAGGGGACAAGAGGGAACGAAAGGCCGAGTCATGCTGCAATCAGGCCCCTTTGAGTATCGCGATGAGGTTGCCGAACGGCTCGCCCGCTTCACTGTCAGCGCGGACGCGAACCTCGACGAGGCGACGACGCGCGCGGCCAAGCGCGCGCTGAGCGACTCGGTCGCGGTCGCGCTCGGCGCGCTCGACCATCCCGCGTCGCATTGCGCGCGCCGCTTCGTGGCGCCGCTCGCGCATGGGTCGGGCTGCGTCATCTGGGGCACCGGCATGCGCGCCAACCCCGATCTGGCGACGCTCGTGAACGGCTCGCTGCTGCGTTGCTTCGACTATAACGACTTCTATGTCGGCGCGCGCAACAGCGGCCACCCGAGCGACATGACATCGGGCGTCGTCGCGGTCGCCGAATGGGTGGGCGCGAGCGGGGCGGAGCTGCTCGGGGCGCTCGCGGTCGGCTATGAGGTCGTGGGCGCGGTGTTCGATGCCTTCACCACCGCGCCGGGCGGCTGGGACTATACCAACCTGACCGGGATCGGCGCGGTCGCGGCCGTCGCGCGGCTGCTTGGCCTCAATGAGGATCAGGCGCGCGAGGCCTTCGGCATCGCGGTCGTGCCCCATTTCGCGAGCGACGAGGTCGAATCCTGCGAATTGAACCGCCGCGGCGATCTGACCATGTGGAAGCGCTTCAACGGCAGCGACGCGGTGCGCAACGCGGTGATGGCGGGGATGCTCGCCAAGGCCGGGGTCGAGGGCGCGATCCGCCCCTTCGTCGGCGCGAACGGCTTTGTCGCCAAGCTGAAGAACCCGGTCGATCCGCTGCCGATCCTGACCGAAAAGCTCGCCGACGGCATCATGCCGCGGCGCATCGCCCAGACCTACATGAAGCTCTGGCCGGTCGGCTCGGTCGGGCAGAGCGCGATCCGCGCCGCCCTCGAGGCGCGCGCGCAGGTGGCCGATCTCGGCCGAATCCGCGAGGTGCGCGTCTATTCCGAAGAGGGGGCGTTCGACCACCTCGTGGCAATCCGCCAGGATCCCTATCGCCCGATCTCGCGCGAGACGTCGGACCATTCGATGCCCTATATCGTCGGCGCGGCGGTGCTCGACGGCTATGTCCACGTCGACAGCTTCGATCTCGATCGCGTGCTCGACCCCGCGCGGCAGGATTTCGTCGCCAACCGCGTCAAGGTCTTTCCCGACCCCTCGCTCGGCACGATCAAGAGCGGCAAGCTCGCGCGCGCCAAGGCGGGCTATCTCTCGCGGGTCGAGATCGAGCTCGCGGACGGGACCGTGGCGCATGGCGCGGCCAAGCCCTTTCCGGGCCACCCGGATGCGCCCTTCAGCGACGCCGACATCATGGAAAAGCTCGGCGCCAACGCCGAACGCTTTGCCGGCCGCGCGAGCGTCGAGGAGATCGGCGCGGCGCTGCGCGGCTTCGAGACGATCGCGAATGTGCGCGAGTTCACGGCCCGCCTTGCCTTCGACTGGGAGCGCGCCACAACCTCGGCCGCGGGCTGACCAGCCACCCGCGACCGAGGAGGGATTGCCTGACATGGATGCGCCCGCGGACCTCTTGCGGCTTTGCGCCGTCACCGATCTCGATGAGGATGAACCGCTCCGGGTCGATGCGGGCGGCACCGCCTATGCGGTCTTTCAGCTTGGCGCCGATTATCATGTGACCGAGGATCTCTGCTCGCACGGGCCGGGATCGCTCTCCGAGGGGTTCCTCGTCGGCTGCGAGGTCGTCTGCCCCTTTCACCAGGGGCGTTTCGACATCCGCACCGGCCAGCCCACCCATCCGCCCTGCGAGGTCGCGATCCGCGTCTGGGAGGCCGTCGTGCGCGAGGGCGAGATCTTCATTGCGGCGGGGTCGCCGAAAGGCGCCTGACCTTGCCGCGCGCGGGGGCGGTCTGCGCGAGCGCCTCTGCCCCCCCCGGAAAGACCGAGATGAAGCGGTCGCGCAGCCGCGCATCGCGCACCCCCTGATTGTAGATCATCAGCACGCGCGAACGCACGTCGCAATCGGCCAGCTCGCGCCAGACGGTGTCGCGCACCCGGATGCTGCGCAGCGCGCGCGGTGCGATGGTGATGCCGAGCCCCGAGGCCACGAGGCCGAGCGTCGTCGCCGCCTCGACCGCCTCCTGCACGATCGTCGGCACGAATCCGGCATCCGTGCACATGGTGAAGACCTGCTCGTAAAAGCCCGTCCCGCTGCCGCGCGGCCGCAGCACGAATTTCTCGTCCCGCAGCGCCCCGATCGGGATCGGCCCCTCGGTGCGGTTCAGCGGATGATCCGCCGGCAGCACCACCATCAGGTCGTCCTCATAGATCGGCACGGCCCGGATCGCCGCCGGCGGCACCCACTGGATCGCGGGGCGGGTAAAGCCCACGTCGATGGTGTTGAGCATCGTCTCATCCATGATCGCCTCGGATGAGCGGCACTTGAGTTCGAGGTGCACGTTGGGGTTGGAGTGGCGAAAGGAGCGGATCGCACCGGTGAAGGTTTCGACAAGCGGGGCCGAGGTGATGAAGCTGAGCCGCAGGGTCCCGATCTCGCCCTTGGCGGCGCGCACCACCGTATCGACCGCGCGCGAGGCCTGCAGCAGCGCGAGCCGGGCCTCCTTGAGGAAAAGCTCGCCCGCCGAGGTCAGCTCGACCTTGCGCCGGGTCCGCTTGAGGAGGGTGACGCCCAGTTCGCGCTCAATCGCCTTGATCTGGAGCGAGAGCGGCGGCTGCCCGATGTTGAGCCGCTGGGCGGCGCGGGTAAAGTGAAGCTCTTCGGCGACGGCCACGAAATAGCGAAAGTGCCGCAGCTCCATTTATTTGCCTGACCTTCTTGTGACATAGCGAATTAATATTTGAACTAGAATATGTTTGCCGTCAACCTCGCTGGCCTGAGGGGGCCCCCGTCGCCCCGTTTCGGCACGTATGAGGCGCATGATGATCACATCCGAACAGAACGAATATCTCTGCCGGACCGGCCCCGGGACACCGATGGGCAATCTCTTTCGCCGCTACTGGATCCCGGGGCTGATGGCCTCGGAACTGCCCGGCCCCGACTGCCCGCCGGTGCGGGTGCAGCTGTTGTCCGAACGCCTCATCGCCTTTCGCGACACCGAGGGGCGGCTTGGCCTGATGGACGAATACTGCGCGCACCGGGGCGTGTCGCTCTGGTTCGGTAGGAACGAGGAGGGGGGGCTGCGCTGCCCCTATCACGGCTGGAAATACGACGTGACCGGCCAGTGCACCGAGGTCCCCTCGGAGCCCGCCTCGAGCGGGTTCTGCCAGAAGATCCGCCTCAAGGCCTATCCTTGCGTCGAACTCGGCGGCGTCATCTGGACCTACATGGGCCCGCCCGAGGAAAAACCGCCCCTGCCCGCCTATGAGTGGACGCAGGTGCCCGCCGCGCAGCGCTATCTGTCGAAGCGCTGGCAGGAATCGAACTATCTGCAGGCGATGGAGGGCGGGATCGACTCGAGCCATGTGTCGTTCCTGCACAGCGGCGACATCAGCCGCGATCCGCTGCACCGGGGCACCGCGGGCGCGAAATACGCCCGCAGCACCAACACGACCTTCGACATCCACGAATCCGACGCAGGGCTGCTGATTGGCGCGCGCCGCCCGGCCGAGCCGGGGTTCCACTACTGGCGCGTCACGCAATGGATGATGCCCTGGTACACGCTGATCCCGCCCTACAAGGGCAACGCGCTGAACGGTCACGCCTGGGTCCCGATGGACGATGAGAACTGCATGGCCTGGACCATGACCTTCCACCCGACCCGGCCGCTGAGCGATGCCGAGCTCGAGGCGATGGAGAACGGCCACGGCGTCCACACCGAGCTGATCCCCGGCACCTTCCGCCCCGTGGCCAACATGGACAACGACTATCTGATGGACCGCGAGGCGCAGCGCCAGAAGGTCTATTACAGCGGCATCAAGGGCATCGCGATGCAGGACGCCTCGCTGCAGGAGAGCATGGGCCCCATCGCCGACCGCACGCGGGAAAACCTCGTCTCAACCGACAATGCGATCATCATGGCGCGGATGCGGCTGCGCAAGGCGGCGCAGGCGCTCGAAAAGGGCAAGGGCGCGCCGACCGGGCTTGATCCCGCGTCGCACAAGGTGCGCTCGGCCTCGTTCGTGCTGCCCGAGGACGGGCCGTTCAAGCAGGTCGCGCTCGATGCCTCGGTCGTGAAGCTCGGCGAACCCTTCGTCGCGGTCTGAGGGGCGCCGCCATGGCCGCGACCCCCGAGCCGGTCGTCATTGTCGGTGCCGGCCAGGCCGGGGCGTGGGTCGCGGCGACGCTGCGCGCCGAGGCGCCGGATGCGCGCATCGTGATGATCGGGGCCGAGCCGCACGCGCCCTACGAACGCCCGCCCCTGTCGAAGGGGATCCTCGCGGGCAAGGCCGAGCCCGCGAGCGCCGCACTCCGCCCGCCCGGATACTGGGAGGGGGCGGGGATCGCCCTTGCAACGGGGCGTCGGGCGGTCGCGATCGACCGCGCGGCGCGGTGCGTCCTGCTCGATGACGGCACGGCCGAGCGCTATGGCACGCTCGTGCTGACGACCGGGGCCGAGGCGCGCACCCTCGATGCGCCGGTCGATGCGAGGGCGCCGGTCCACCTCCTGCGGACGCTCGACGATGCTCTGGCGCTTGGCCCGCGCCTCAGGCCCGGGGCGCGTATCGTCGCCATCGGCGCGGGGTTCGTGGGCCTCGAGGTCGCGGCAACCGCGCGCGAGGCGGGCTGCGCCGTCACGGTGCTCGAGGCCGCGCCGGCGGCCCTCGGGCGCGTCCTCGATCCGACGGTGGCCGAGGCGATCGTCGATCTGCACCGCCGCCACGGGGTCGAGGTCGCCTTTGGCGTGCGCGTGAACGCGATCCGGGCCGCGCCGGGCGGCGGCGCGCGGGTCGATCTGGCGGATGGCCGCTCGATCGCGGCGGATACGGTCGTTGTCGGGATCGGCGCACGGCCCTGCGACGATCTCGCGCGCGCGGCAGGCATCGCCTGCGACGACGGGATCCTCACGGACGCCGAGGGGCGGACCTCGGACCCTCTGATCTTTGCTGCGGGCGATGTGGCGCGCGCGATGCACCCGCTCATGGGTCGCGCGCTCAGGCTCGAGAGCTGGCAGAACGCGCAGAATCAGGGCATCGCGCTCGGCAAGCTGCTCGCGGGGGGGGAAGCGCCCGCGGCCGAGGTGCCGTGGTTCTGGACCGACCAGTTCGGCGCGAACATCCAGATGTGCGGGGCGCCGCGCGCCTGGGATCAGGTCGTCTGGCGCGGCCGGCCCGAGGACGGACGGTGGAGCGTGCTCTATCTTTGCGCGGGGCGGGCGGTTGGGGGCAACACCTTCGATGCCGCCCGCGACATGCGCGCGCTGCGCCGTCTGGTCGAGGTCGGCGCCCCGGTCGATCCCGCCCGCTTTGCCGACCCCGCCACCAACCTTCTGGCCCTGATGAGAGAGCTCGCCCCCGCATGACCACCGACCACATTCCCGCCACCACCGCAGCCGGCGCGACCGGCGTTGAGGGGCTGCGCGCCCTCGTGTGCGAGGCCGCCGAGGGCGTGGGCCCCGCCGTCGTCGCGGCACTGATCGCGGCGGGGGCGCGGGTCGTGGCCGATGCGCCGCTGCCGGGGGTGGCGCAGGCGATCGCGCCGGGCGGCGGGGCGGCCGAGACCGTCGCCGCCGCGCGCGCCGCACTCGGGGGCCTCGACATCCTCGTGCTGTCGGCGCCGCCCGTCGTGAACCGCCCGATCTTCGAGACGACCGCCGCCCAGATCCGCCAGAGCGCCGAGGCCGAATACATCCGCCCCGCCCTGATCATGCAGGAGGCCGCGCGCGGCATGGCCGCGGCGGGCTTCGGGCGCATCATCGTGCTTGCCACCATGTCGGCCAAGACGGGCGTGCACCACAATGTCGCCCCCCATGCGGGGGCCAAGGCGGGGCTTTTGGCGTTCGCGCGCGTCCTCGCGGCCGAGACGGCGGCGCAGGGCGTGACGGTGAACGGGATCGCGACCTCGCTCTTTGCGCCGCAGGTTGCGACGATGACCGAGGAAAAGCGCGCGCGCCTGCGCGCGGGCGTGCCCGTCGGGCGCTTCGGCGAGAGCGCCGAGGCCGCGCATGCGGTCCTCTTCCTCGCGGCGCGCGCGGGGGGCTATGTGACGGGCGAGTGCCTGAACCTCTCGGGCGGGAGGTTCATGGATTGAAGGCGGGCGCAGAGATGACGACAGGCAGGGGACGCCAGCAGGGTTTCGGGCGGCGGATCGCGGATTACCGCAACTCGGCCCCGCGTCTGGTGAAGGTGATTGGCATCGGCGCGGCGGCTCAGGCGCTTGCCGAGGATATCGCGGCAGGGGCGCGCGGTTCGGTGGTGCTCGGCCGGCACGAGGGGGCGGATGCGCCCCTCGATGCGCCTGTCGCGGGCGTCGTGCCCGGCGCGGTCGTCGTGGTGATGACGCAATCCTCGATCCCGCAGGCGCTGGGCCACCGGATCGAACGGACGGCCGCGACCCTTTCGGTCGTGATGCTCGATTCGGCCGAGGGGGCGGTTGCGCCCGAGGTCGCAGGCCTGCGGCAGCGCCTGCGGGGCGTGGCGGACATGTTCGCGGCAACCTCGGATCCCGAGTTCGTGCAGGAACTCGTCGCAAATCTCGCCAGCTGACGCCCCGCGTATCGACACTGCGCACTCGCCGGGCGGTTGCAGCCCGGCGTGCCTGTCTTATACGCGCGAAACGGAGTTCTCGGCCGCTTTCATATCTGGGGGAAATGAAAACGCGCGGATTTCGAATTGGACGCCCGCGGCCCGGGGTCGCTAGTGTTCTTTCGGATGACGTCGGTCCCTCGCGCATGCCGCGCGGATGACCGGCCACAAGCCAGGTTCCGACGCGCTTGCGACCCGTCGCGCGGCCGGCATCGAGGTCAGCGTGCGGGCGGTCCGGGCGGAATGCTTGCCGGATGCGCCAAACATATCGTCTATGCCCAAGGGAGGGACAGATGGACCTGAACAGAAGAACGGCACTCCAGATGCTCGGCGCGACCGCCGGGATGGCGCTCGTCGGGGCGCCATCGCTCAGCGTGGCGCAGGACGGCACCAAGACGCTGGTGATCGCGCTCGACGAGATCGCCAAACAGCTCGACCCGCTGCTCTATCAGACGAACCCGGGCTATCGGGTCATGCAGAACATCTACGATTCGCTCCTGACCGTGAACTACGGCGGCGACGGCGCGCTCCAGCCCGCGCTTGCCGAGAGCTGGACGCGGGTCGATGGCCAGACGGTCGATCTGACCCTGCGCGAGGGCGTCAAGTTCCACGACGGCAGCGTGCTGACGGCCGAGGATGTGGCCTTCAGCTTCGGGCAGGTGCGGCGGACCGATCCGGCGTCGCCCGGCTTCGGCACCGCGCAGCAGTTCATGTCGACGATTGCCTCGGTCGAGGCGGTCGATGCCCGCACCGTGCGCGTGACCTCGAGCGTGACCGATCCGGTGCTCGAACTGCGGCTGACCGCCTGGGGCAGCCAGATCGTGAGCAAGGCCGCCTTCGAGGCCGCCGGCGGGTTCCAGGGTTTCGCGACCGCGCCGGTCGGCACGGGCCCCTACCGCGTCAAGAGCTTTTCGGCCGATGCGATCGAGCTTGAGGCGCATGCCGACTATTGGGGCGGCAAGCCCGCGATCGACCGCATCATCTATCGCTCGGCGCCCGAACTGTCGTCGCGCATCGCGGGCCTTGCGAGCCGCGACTTCGACCTGATCGGCGACGTGCCGGCCGACCAGTTCGCGCCGGTCCAGAACGACGCCGAGCTCGAGATCGTCGGCGGGCCGATCGCCTCGATCCGGGTCATCAAGTTCGACACCCGCAACGATGCGCTGAAGGATGCGCGCGTGCGTCAGGCGCTCGGCCTCGCGATCGACCGCGAGGCCATCGTGAACGCCCTCTGGGGCGGCCTCGTGAGCGTGCCGAACGGCCATCAGCTGCCCTCGTTCGGGCCGCTCTACGACCCCGACCGCCCGGCGCTGCGCTACGACCCCGAAGAAGCCAAGCGCCTGCTGGCCGAGGGCGGCTACAACGGCGAGGTCATCCCCTATCGCATCCGCGCCGCCGCCTATGGCCCCGAGCTTGCGACCGCGCAGGTCGTCGTCGCGATGTGGGAGGCGGTGGGCGTCAAGGTCGACCTCCAGATCAAGGAGAACTTCGGCCAGATGCTCGAATTCCCCGGCACGGGGATGCGCAACGGGGTTGACCCGATCCTCGTCAACGATCCGCTCTTCGGGCTGTGGCGCTCCTACAACCGCTCCGAGGCGACGGTGTGGTCGAACGAGGAGTTCTATCGCCTCGGCGACATCCTCGAGACGAGCCTCGATCCGGCCGAGCGGCGCACCGTCTATCAGGCGATGCTCGACATCTTCGACACCGACCCGCCCGCGATCATCCTGCACACGATGGGGGTGTTCTATGGCAAGCGGAGAGCGGTAAGCTGGACGCCCTACCCGTCTGTCTATCTCGACTTCCGCAAGGCCGACATCGGCTGACATCGGCCTCGCGGCGCATCCTGCGCAGACGATCACGGCGAAGGGGCGAAGCGATGACACCACAGGCCGGCTCGGGCGCGCTTTGCTCGGTCGAGGACCTCTCGGTAAGACTGGCGGGGGCCGACGGACGGCCCCCGCGGACGCTGGTCGATGGCATCTCGCTGCGGATCGATGCGGGCGACTATTTCGCCCTCGTCGGCGAGAGCGGCAGCGGCAAGAGCATGACCTGCCATTCGATCATGCGCCTGCTGCCGCAGGGGCTGACGGCCTCGGGGCGCATCCTGTTCGAGGGGCGCGACATCCTCGGGCTGCGGCCGGCCGAGATGGCGGCCTTTCGGCGCGCCAAGGTCGGGATGGTGTTCCAGGACCCCTTCGGCGCGCTGAACCCGGTGCGCACCATCGGCGAGCAGATGCTCGAGACGCTGCGCCTCCATCACCCCGCGGACGGCCCCGAGCAATTGCGCAACCGCGCGATCGAGGCGCTCCGGCGCGTGCATGTCTCGGAACCCGGCGCGCGGCTCGGCGTCTATCCGCACCAGCTTTCGGGCGGCCTCAACCAACGCATCATGATCGCGCTCGCCCTCATGGGGTCGCCGAAGCTCCTGATCGCGGATGAGCCGACAACCGCCCTCGACATGTCGGTGCAGGCCGAGGTGCTCGACCTCATCGACGAGGTCCGGCGCGAGAACGACCTCTCGGTGCTGCTCGTGACGCATGACCTCGGGATCGTGCGCGACCGCGCGACCAAGATCGCCGTCCTGCGCGACGGGCGGATGGTCGAGCAGGGCGCCAAGGACGACCTCGTGCGCGCGCCGCAGCAGGCATATTCGCGCGCCCTCTTCGCGGCCTCCGAGATCGCCTTTCCCGCGCGCGCCGAGGCCCGCCCCCGCTCTGCCCCCCGCTGCCTGAGCTTCGAGGGCGTCAACAAGACCTATTTCCTCGGCAGCGGCGGCCGGCGGTCTGGCGTCGGCATCGCTGCGGCCAAGGATCTGACCTTCGAGGTCCGCCAGGGCGAGATCGTCGCGCTGATCGGCGAGAGCGGCTCGGGCAAGACGACGGCGGCGAAGATGGCGATGGGCCTCGAGACGCCCGATTCGGGGCGGATCGTGGTGCACCCCTCGTCGCGCGCGCCGGGTCGGCGGACCTCGATGCAGATGGTGTTCCAGAACCCGCGCGACTCGCTCGATCCGCTGATGCGCGTGGGCGATCAGCTCGATGAGGTTCTGCGCGTCCACGGCTGGCGCGACCGCGCCGCCCGCGCGGCACGGATCGCGGCGGTGCTCGAGGATGTGGGGATCACGGCCGCGGTCCTTGACCGGCGGCCCACCTTCCTGTCGGGCGGCGAGGCGCAGCGGGTGGTGATCGCGCGCGCCCTCCTGCTCGAACCCGACGTGCTCATTGCCGATGAGCCGCTCTCGGCGGTCGATGTGCAGATCCAGAAGCACATCCTCGCGTGCATGATGCGCCTGCGCGAGCGTCTGGGGATCGCGATCCTGCTCATCACCCATGACCTGCGCGTGGTGTTCGAGATCGCCGATCATGTCGTGGTGATGCGCCACGGCCGGGTGATCGAGGACATCCCCGTAGGGCTT
>JAUREX010000048.1 GCA_030834485.1 Gemmobacter sp. | reverse complement strand
TCAGGAGCCCCATGATCGATTCGCCCGACACCTCGAGGCCGTCGCGCCGCACGATGGCGTCGGCCTCGAAGCGGTCCACCGTCTCGACGAAACGGGCCGAGGCGCGCGCGTGCAGCCCCTTTTCGTTCGATCTCGAGCATGCGGCGGGGCATCGGGGGTCAGGCGCCGCTCAGGTCGCGGCTGTCGATGTATTTGCGCCCCGCCTCCATCGCCGCCGCGACCGCATCGCAGAGCGCGAGGTCGCGCGACTGCGCAAGCTTGATCAGCATCGGCAGGTTCGCGCCATAGACGATGCGGCGGTTCTGCCGCTCGCAGGCGATCTGCGAGAGGTTCGAGGGCGATCCGCCGTGCAGATCCGTCACCAGCACGACCCCTGCCCCGCAATCGACCGCCTCGGTCGCGGCGCGGATCTCGGCTGTCTTGCTCAGGCGGTTGTGGTCGGCCTCGATCGCGACGGCGCGCATCCCGCTCTGGGGTCCGAGCACATGTTCGACCGCCGCGAGATACTCTCGCGCGAGGCCGCCATGCGCCACGATCACCACCCCGATTTCCATGCCCTCGGCCATGTCGTCACCCCGCTGCCGCAGGTGCGGGGGCGGGGGTCTGCCGTTCGAGTTCGCGGTGCCGTATAGACACATCCCACCCCGCCTGCGCAAGGCTCGCCCCGAGTTTTTCGGCGACCGCGACCGAGCGGTGCTGCCCGCCGGTGCAACCGAGCCCGATCGCGAGATGCGATTTCCCCTCGGCGACATGGGCCGGCAGCAGCAGGCCGATCAGATCGCCGAGCCGGTCGAAGAAGGGCGCAAAGCGCGGATCGGCCGCGACATGCGCCGCGACCCGCGGATCGCGCCCGTCGAGGGGGCGCAATTCGGGCGTCCAGTAGGGGTTGCTGAGGAATCGGCAGTCGAAAACCATGTCGATCCCGCGCGGCAGACCGCGCTTGTAGGAAAAGGATTGCACCGACACCGCCATCCGCTGCCCCGTGCCGGTCGCGAACCAGCGCGCGATCTCGGCGCGCAGGTCGTGCGGCGGCAGGTCGGTCGTGTCGATCAGCACATCCGCCCGCACCCGCACCGGCGCGAGCAGGTCGATCTCGCGCGCGATGCCGGTCGCGGGGTCCTCGGCGGGCGCCATCGGGTGGCGGCGGCGCGTCTCGGAATAGCGCCGCACGAGGACGGCGGGCGCGCAATCGACGAACAGCACCTCGAGCGCGAGCGCCGGGTCGGGCGTCAGCCGCTCGATCAGCGTGATGAGGGCGGTCGCGCTGAAATCGCGGTTGCGCACATCGATGCCAAGCGCGATCGGCCGGGCGTGGCGCGGCCCCGCCAGCAGACGCGGCACGAGGCTCAGCGGCAGGTTGTCGATCGTCTCCCACCCCAGATCCTCAAGCGCGCGGATCGCGGTCGACCGCCCGGCCCCCGAGGGGCCGGTGACAAGCACGAGCCGCTGGGCGCCGGCCTCGGCGGGCTCGGCGGCGGCAGGCGCGGGGTCTGGGGCGGCGGTCTGAGGCATCGGTCAGGGATCGTGGCGGCCGTGCATCACATAATGCCGGATCGCCGCAGGGAAATGGGCAGAACGCGTGTTCCATATCACATCCACGTCGATTCCCGCCAGCGCGATGCTGCGCCGCGGCGGAAGCCGCTCGACCTCATCGCGGCCGAGATCGACGGCCAGCATCACGCGCGCCGAATCCGGGCCGCGGGCACGCAAGAGGCCGACGCCGCGCGCCTCGATCAGATGCGGCAGGCCGGGCGGGCGGGCGGCGCGCACCCCCTCGCCCTCGGGCGCGATCAGCACCGCATCATCCGCCACCAGCCCCGCCCCGAGCGCGATGAGCCCGAGCGCAAGCCCCGACTTCCCCGACCCCGACGGCCCGAGGATCAGCACGCCCCGCCCGGCGAAGGCCACGCAGCTTGCATGCAGAAGGATCGGATCGGCGGGCATGTCGGGCCCCTGCGCACACTCGGGGCACCTGACGCGGCAGGGCGCGCGCTGTCAACCGTCGGGCATCGCCGGCAGCGAAAAGCGATAGCCGATGCCATAGAGCGTCTCGATCGCGGCGAAATCGGGATCCGCGGCGCGGAACTTCTTGCGCAGCCGCTTGATGTGGCTGTCGATGGTGCGATCATCGACATAGGTGTCCTCGTCATAGGCGACATCCATCAGCTGATCGCGCGTCTTGACGAAGCCCGGCCGCTGGGCAAGCGCCTGAAGAAGCAGGAATTCCGTCACCGTCAGAACGACCGGCGCGCCGGCCCAGGTGACGGCGTGGCGGTTCGGATCCATCCTCAGGGGGCCGCGCTCGATCGGCGGGGCGGCCTGCTGGGCGGCGGCGGGCGGGGCGGCCGACATCGCCTGACGGCGCAGATGGGCTCGGATCCGCTCAACCAGCAGCCGGGGCGAGAAGGGCTTGCGCAGATAATCGTCCGCCCCGAGCCGCAGCCCCAGCACCTCGTCGAGTTCCTCATCGCGCGAGGTGAGGAAGATCACCGGCATCGTCGAGAATCGCCGCAGCTGGCGCAGCATCTCGAGCCCGTCCATCCGCGGCATCCGCACATCGAGGATCGCGAGATCGGGGCCGCGCTTGCGAAAGGCATCGAGCGCGAGGCGCGCATCGGTGAAGGTCTCGATCTCGAGCCCCTCGTGGCGCAGCGCCAGCGCCATCGCCGTCAGCACGGCGCGGTCGTCGTCAACCAGCGCGATGCGCGCCCCCGAGGCCGGATCATCGCCCGGTTCGGCCAGCTCGGGGGTATCGATCTCGCTCAGATGCTGCATGGCGCCCTCCGTTCCGCGGCCGAATCAGCGACCGTTCGGCACCCATTTCAACCTGCCAAAGACAACGAAAAGGTTAGCGCGCGCGGCCCGGCGCGATGTTGGCGCTAAACTGTCGCTGCTAGCGCTAACGGGGTGATCGGACCCGTTTCCACGGCGAAATCGCGTGTTATAGCCCCGTCATGGCGCGATTCCCGCCGCCGCCCGAAAGGTTTGATCATGCAGCACGGCTTCGTTGGTCCTCGGTCATCGCTTGAAGAATCGGGTCTTGGCGGGTTCGGCGCGCTCTATTGCAACCAGACCGAGGCCGCGCTGGTCGAAATGTCCGTGGCGCGGGGCGAGGTCCGGCTGGCCGAGGGCGGTGCGGTGGTCGCGACGACGGGCGCGCATACCGGACGCTCGCCCAAGGACAAGCACATCGTGCGAAGCCCCGCCACCGCATCGACCGTCTGGTGGGATAACAACCGCCCGATGACGCCCGAGGCCTTCGCGCTGCTCGAGGCCGACATGCGCGCCTACATGCAGGGCCGCGAGGGCTTCGTGCAGGACCTGCACGCCGGCGCCGATCCGGCGCACCGCTTCGGCATCCGGGTGGTGACCGAATTCGCCTGGCACGCGCTCTTCATCCGCCATCTGCTCCGCCGGCCGACGCGCGAGGAACTTGCGGCGTTCGAGGTCGACTGGACGATCCTCAACTGCCCGGGCTTTCGCGCCGACCCCGCCCGCCACGGCTGCCGGTCCGAGACCGTCATCGCCTTCAGCTTCGAGCGCCGGCTGATCCTGATCTGCAACACCGCCTATGCGGGCGAGAACAAGAAGGCCGTCTTCACGCTGCTCAACTACCTCCTGCCCGAGCGGGGCGTCCTGCCGATGCATTGCTCGGCCAACCACGCCCCGGGCGCGCCCGATGATGCGGCGGTCTTCTTCGGGCTGTCGGGCACCGGCAAGACGACGCTTTCGGCCGACCCGGCGCGGGTCCTGCTGGGCGATGACGAGCACGGGTGGTCGGATGCGGGCCTCTTCAACTTCGAGGGCGGCTGCTACGCCAAGACGATCCACCTCTCGGCCGAGGCCGAGCCCGAGATCCACGCCACGACGCGCCGCTTCGCGACCGTGATCGAGAACATGGTGTTCGATCCCGAGACGCGCGCGCTCGATTTCGAGGATGCCTCCCTCACCGAGAACATGCGCGCGGCCTATCCGCTCGAGGCGATCTCGAACGCCTCGGCCAGCGCGCGCGCCGGCCATCCGCGCCATGTGGTGATGCTGACCTGCGACGCCTTCGGGGTGCTGCCGCCGATCGCGCGGCTGACGCCGGCGCAGGCGATGTATCACTTCCTGTCGGGCTTCACCTCGAAGGTCGCGGGCACCGAGCGCGGCGTCACCGACCCCGAGCCGACCTTCTCGACCTGCTTCGGCGCGCCTTTCCTGCCGCGCCCGCCCGAGGTCTACGGCCGGATGCTGCAAGAGCGCATCGCCCGGCACGGCGCGACCTGCTGGCTCGTCAACACCGGCTGGACGGGCGGGGCCTATGGCACGGGCCGGCGGATGCCGATCGCGGCGACGCGGGCGGTGCTGGCCGCCGCCCTCGACGGCAGCCTCGGGCGCGGCGCGTTCCGGCGCGATCCGAACTTCGGCTTCGAGGTGCCGCTGGCGGTCGCAGGCGTGGATGCGGGGCTTCTCGATCCGCGCGCGACCTGGGCCGATGGCGCGGCCTATGACGCGCAGGCCCAGCGCCTCGTGCGGATGTTTGCGGACAATTTCGCGCGCTACGTCGCCGTCATCGACGACGAGGTGCGCGCCGTCGCGATCGGCTGATCCTCAGGGCAGGCAGAGGACGCGCAGGGTCTCGGGTCGGCCCGCCGCGGCGGTCGCCGGCCCCGCCATCCGCTGCACCCAGGCCCCGATCTCGGCCGCGGGGATCAGCCGCCCCTCGCCATCGACCATCGCGACGAGGGCTCCCGCGGCATCGCTGACCCCGGCGCCGCCGTCGGTCGGCAGCATCGTGGCGGCGGGGATCCAGCGCCCGTCGGGCGCAACGGCGGCGATCGCGGTCTCGATCCCGAGGGGGGGCGCATCGCGCCCCGCATGGCCAAAGCCCGCCACCCGCAGGATCGCATCGGCCGCGGGCGGCGCGGCAAGGCGCGGCAGCGCGATCGCCCCCTCGCCCGCCGCCGCCGGCACGAGGAGCGCGAGATCGGCCCCCCCCTCGGCGGCGCGGACGCGCATCTCGCGCCCGTCGCCAAGCTCGATCCGGCCGCAGCCGAGGACGTTGCGCGCAAGCGTCAGCACCCCGGACCCGGCCACCACCCCCGCCCCGATCCGCAAGGGATCGGCGGCCGTGCCATCCGCCCCGAGGGCCGCGCGCAAGGCGGAATCGACCGGCACCACCGCTTCGGGCAGGACCTGGCGGCCCATCACCGTCATGCTGGCCTGCATCGCGCGCGCCACGCGCGCCAGATCGCCCGCCATCGCCTCGGGCCCGCCGAGCGCAAAGCCCCGGATCGTCCCCTCGCGCAGCATGAGGCGCGCCACCACCCGCCGGCCGTCGCTGCCACCGCCAAGCGCCACCCATTCGGCCGCCTCGGCCCGCCAGCCGGTCGGCAGCACAACCCCGAGCTGCCCGAGCGCCGCCCCGAGGCGGGCATCGGCGCCGGGGCCGTCGGCAAGGCTCAGCACCGCCAGCGTCAGGCCGCGCGCGTCGGCCGGGGCATAGAGGACAAGGGGCGGCGCGATGCGATCAAAGCCGACCCAGGCCATCGGCGCCTCGAGGATCACGCCCGCATCGGCAACCGTGATCTCGGCCATGCCGGCCGCGTCGCGCTCGGCCCGCCAGGCGGCAAGCAGCCGCTCGGCCTCGGCGGTCTCGAGCTCTCCGGTGGCGGGCAGGCCCTGCGCGGTCTGCCAGGCGGCCTTGGCGCGCCGGCTCGCGGGGCCGATGTCGCCATCGATCGGCCCGCGGTAATGACCGAACCAGGCCAGCGCGCGCTGGATCTCGCGCGCGGCCTGCGCCTCGGCGGCAGTCTGGGGCGGCGCCTCGCCGGCGCCGGGCGGCCAGACCTGCCCGAGATAGGCCGACGCCTCGGCCAGATAGGCATCCGCCGGCACGCGGCCCGCGTCGCGCAGCACCTGCAGCCGCGCCGCCGCGACCCCCGCCGGCGCGGGGCCAAGCGCCACGCCATACCACCCCGAGGGCAGCAGCAGCACGCCCACATCGGCCTCGCGGTTGGCCCAGACGCGCGCGCGCTCGACCGCCTCGGGCAGCGTCCGCTTGGCCTCGAGCTGGATCCAGTTCGTCGAGGCGAACGCCCCCGACCCCGGCGCCCAGCACCAGAGCGCCGCGACGAGCGCCCAGAGACCCAGAACCCTGCCCATGCCACCCCTTGCGAGAGACCCTGCGCCGCCCCGGCGCACCCGGGCCGGATTGACCCTGCCGGGCCTTCTGCCTATGCAGGCGCGGGTTTTCAAGGGGCGGCGGCATGGCGGCAGACGGCGCAGGCACGGCAAAGGCGCCGCGCAGCTTTCAGGAGGTGATCCTGCGGCTCCAGTCCTACTGGGCGGCGCAGGGCTGCGCGATCCTGCAACCCTATGACATGGAGGTGGGGGCGGGCACCTTTCACCCGGCGACGACGCTGCGCGCGCTCGGGCCCCGGCCCTGGGCCGCGGCCTTTGTCCAGCCCTCGCGCCGGCCGACCGACGGGCGCTATGGCGACAACCCCAACCGCCTGCAGCACTATTATCAGTATCAGGTCATCATCAAACCCTCGCCCCCCGACATGCAGGAGCTCTATCTGGGCAGCCTCGCCGCGATCGGGCTCGACCCCGCCCGCCATGACGTCCGCTTTGTCGAGGACGATTGGGAGAGCCCGACGCTCGGCGCCTGGGGGCTCGGCTGGGAGGTCTGGTGCGACGGGATGGAGGTGAGCCAGTTCACCTATTTCCAGCAGGTCGGCGGGCATGACTGCGCGCCCGTCTCGGGTGAGCTGACCTATGGGCTTGAGCGGCTCGCGATGTATGTGCTGGGCGTCGATCACGTCATGGAGATGCCCTTCAACGACCCCCAGACGCCAATCCCGCTGCGCTATGGCGACATCTTCCGCCAGACCGAAGAGGAATATTCGCGCCACAATTTCGACGCGGCCGATACAGCGATGCTCCTGCGCCACTTCGAGGCCGCCGAGGCCGAATGCGCGCGCCTCCTGGCCGCACCCGCGATCGATGCGCGCACCGGGCGCCACATCGTGATGGTGCATCCCGCCTATGACCAGTGCATCAAGGCCAGCCACCTCTTCAACCTGCTCGATGCGCGCGGCGTCATCTCGGTGACCGAGCGGCAGGCGTATATCGGGCGGGTGCGCGCGCTCGCGAAAGCCTGCGCGGACGCCTTCCTGACCACAACCGCAGGCGGGGCGGCGGCGTGACCGACGCGGCCGCCCCTGACCGGCGCGCGCTGAGGCAGGCCCGCAGGGCCCGGCAGGCTGAGCGCGAGGCCCATCGAGAGGCCATGCGCGCGCTCAAGGATCCCGCGCGGCTCGCCTATGGGCGGGGCTTTCTCGACGGGATTTGCGCGGCGCTGCGCCCCGGCGATGTCGCCGTCGACTGCGGCGCGAATGTGGGCGATGTGTCGGCCCGCCTCGCCGCCACCGGCGCCCGCGTCATCGCCTATGAGCCCGACCCGGAGGTTTTCGCCCTGCTCCGCGCCCGGCTCGGCGCGCTCGCGAACGTCACGCTGATCGAAAAGGGGGTGGGCGCGCAGGCGGGCACGGCGGTTCTGCGCCGGCCGAAGGGCCATGCGCGCAACCCCCTCGCGGCCTCGCTTGGAAATACCGTTGTCGAGGGGGTCGCCTATGCCGACCCCGAAAACGCCGTGACGGTCGAGATCGCCGACCTCGTGACCGATCTTCAGGTCATCCTGCGCGACGTGGCCGAGGTCGCGCTCCTCAAGATCGACATCGAGGGGGCCGAGATCGAGGTGCTGGGCGCGCTCGACGCCGCAGGGCTGCTCGGGCGGATCCGCTGCACGCTGGTCGAGACGCATGAGGTGCAGATGCCCCATCTTGCCGATCGCTTCGCCGCGCTGCGTGCCGCGATCGCCGCGCGCCATCCGCCTTCGCGCGTCAATCTCGACTGGATCTGAGGGGCACAGCATGACCGGCCGCATCCTCGTCATCGTCATCGTTGTCTCGGCCCTCATTGCCGGGGTCGCGATGTGGTGGCTTCAGGTCCATGCCTTTTACGACCGCATCGGGCCGCAGGGGACGGTCGCGGTCGTCGGGGGCGACGGCGCGGCGCGCGAGGTGGCGGTGCGCGACTTCGCGGGGATCGATTCGCAAAGCTCGCCCATCCGCTACCGCGCCTGCTTCGTTCTGGCCGATCCCGCGGCACTCGCCGATGCCGCGCCGGTCGAGGGGCCGACGCCCCTTGTCGCGCCGGGCTGGTTCGACTGTTTCGACGCGGGCGAGATCACCCGCGCGCTCGAGGCCGGGCAGGCGCGCGCGGTCCTGTCGGTGCGCGAGGTCGCGCGCGGGGTGGACCGGATCATCGCCTATTGGCCCGACGGGCGCGCCGTCGCCTGGCATCAGCTGAACGGGACGCTGGAGAACTGAGATGGCCGAACTCCTGATCGAGCTCTTCTCCGAAGAGATCCCGGCGCGGATGCAGCCGCGCGCGCGCGAGGATCTGCGCCGGCTCGTCACCGACGGGCTTGTCGCGCGCGGCCTGACCTATGGGCAGGCGGCCGCCTTCTCGACCCCGCGCCGGCTCGCGCTCGTGCTCGGGGATGTGGCCGAGCGGTCGCCAACCCTGATCGAGGAGCGCAAGGGCCCCCGCACGGATGCCCCCGAGGCCGCGATCGAGGGCTTCTTGCGCGCCACGGGCGTTGCGCGCGCCGATCTGATCGTACGCGACGAAAAGAAGGCGCAGGTCTATTTCGCCCGGATCGAGCGGCCGGGGCGCCCCGCCGCCGAGATCGTCGCCGAGGTGCTGGCCGAGGTCGTGCGCGGCTTTCCCTGGCCCAAGTCGATGCGCTGGGGGGCGGGGACGCTGCGCTGGGTGCGCCCGCTGCACACGATCCTGTGCATCCTCTCGGGGCCCGCGGGCGCCGAGATCGTGCCCGTCGTGGTCGAGGGCATCGCCGCGGGCGACACGACCGCGGGGCACCGCTTCATGGCGCCCGCGCGCTTTCGCGTGGCGGGGTTCGAGGATTACGCCCGCAAGCTCGCGGCCGCGAAGGTCGTGCTCGACCACGACCGGCGCGCGGGTCAGATCGCGGCGGACGCCGAGACGATGGCCTTTGCGCGCGGCCTTGCGGTCGTGCCCGATGCCGCCCTTCTGGCCGAGGTGGCGGGGCTCGTCGAATGGCCGGTCGTCCTCATGGGGGCGATCGCGCCCGAGTTCCTCGACCTGCCGCCCGAGGTGCTCCAGACCTCGATGCGCGAGCATCAGAAGTTCTTTTCGGCCCGCGACGCATCGGGGCGGATCACCCATTTCGTGACCGTCGCCAATGTCGAGACCGAGGACCGCGGCGCGCCGATCCTTGCCGGCAACGCCCGCGTGCTGGCGGCGCGGCTGTCGGATGCGCGCTTCTTCTGGGAAAAGGACCTGCGCGTCGCAAAGACCGGGATGGCGGAGTGGGCCGAGGGGCTCGGGGCGGTGACATTCCACAACCTGCTCGGCTCGCAGGCCGACCGGGTGGGGCGGATCGCGAAGCTCGCCGCCCAGATCGCGCCGATGGTCGGTGCCGACCCGGCCGCGGCCGAGCACGCGGCACGCATCGCCAAGCTCGACCTGCGCTCGGCGATGGTGGGCGAGTTTCCCGAGCTTCAGGGCGTGATGGGGCGCTATTACGCCCTTGCCGCCGGCGAGCCCGCCGAGATCGCCGATGCCGCCCGCGACCACTGGGCCCCGCGCGGCGCCGAGGATGCGGTGCCGACGGCGCCCGTGTCGGTGGCGATGGCGCTTGCCGACCGGCTCGACACGCTCACGGGCTTCTGGTCGATCGGCGAGACGCCCACGGGCTCCAAGGACCCCTTCGCGCTGCGCCGCGCCGCGCTCGGCGTCATCCGCATCGTGCTCGCGAACGGGGTGCGGCTGGGGCTGCGCCAGATCGTCGGGGCCGGGCGGGGCGATGACCTCCTCGCCTTCTTCCACGACCGGCTGAAGGTGCATCTGCGCGAACAGGGCGTGCGCCATGACGTGATCGATGCGGTGCTGGCGCTGCCCGGCAGCGACGACCTCGCGCTCGTGGTGGCGCGCGCGGGCGCGCTTGGCGCGTTCCTCGGAACCGAGGACGGCGGGAACCTCGTGCAGGGCTTCCGGCGCGCCAACAACATCCTGACCCAGGCCGAGGCGAAGGATGGCGTCGAATATTCCTTCGGCCCCGATGCGCGCCTTGCGCAGGTGCCCGAGGAGGCCGCGCTCTTTGCCGCGCTCGACGCCGCCGAGGCGGCGATCGCACCCGCGATGGCGGCCGAGGATTTCGCCGCCGCGATGCGCGCGATGGCCGCGCTGCGCGCTCCGGTCGATGCCTTTTTCGAGGCGGTGCAGATCAACACCGACAACGCGGTGGTGCGGCGCAACCGCCTCAACCTCCTGCACCGGATCCGGGCGGTCTGCGCGGGTGTGGCCGATCTCGGGCGGATCGAGGGCTAGGGCGCGCTTGCGCAGGGCCGACAAGGGGTTATGCTGCGCCGCGACATAGCCCGGACGCCCCAGTGCCCAGACCCGAGGACGCCAGAGACTTCACCCCCGTCATGCCCGCGGCGGCGATCGCGACGGCGACGCATGGCTGGCGCGCGAAATGCCTCCAGCGGCTCATCCGGCTCGAGCTGCCGGTGCCGCAGACGGCGGTGCTGTCGTTCAAGGCGGTGCGCGCGGTCGCGGCCGGGCACGCGCCCGACGCGCGCGCGATCCTTGCCGGCTTCGGGCCGAGGCGCTCGTCTCGGTGCGCCCCTCGCCGCGCAACCCCGAATGGGGCGGGCCGGCGACGATCCTCAACGTCGGGCTCAATGACGCCCGCCACCGCGCGCTTGCCGAGAGGCTCGGGCAGGGGGCGGCCGATGCGCTCTATCTGCGCTTCGTGCAGGCCTATGCGGTGCATGTCGCGCGGCTCGACCCCGACATGTTCGAGGCGCGCGCCCCCTCGGCCGAGGCGCTGAAGGCCGCGCTGCGCGCCTATGAGGACGAGACCGACGAGCCATTTCCGCAAGATCCCGCCCAGCAGCTCGGCGCGGCGCTGCGCTCGATGGCGCGCGCGTGGGAGGGGACGACCGCGCGCCTCTTGCGCCAGGCAAAGGGCGCGCCGGCCGAGGCGGGGCTCGGCCTCATCGTGCAGCAGATGGTGCCGGGGATTGGGGCGGGGGTTTCGGGCACGGGCAATGTGCAGTTCGTCGACCCGGTGACGGGGACGGCGGGGGTGACGGGGCGCTTTGTTGCCCAAAGCCTCGGCCCTGACGGCGCGATCGCGAACGGATCGACCCCCGTCGCCTCGGACGGCACGGGCGGCGCGTTGCAGGATCTCGCACCCGGGGTATTCGCCGACCTCGTGGCCTATGGCGCCGCCTGCCGGGCGCGGCTGCGCGAGGAAATGCAGCTCGAATTCACCCTCGCGGACGGGCGGCTGTCGGTGATCGACGCGGTCCGCACCGCGCGGGGCGCGCGGGCAGAGCTACGCATCGCCGTGGCGCTTGCGCAGGATGCGATCATCTCGACCGCCGAGGCCGTGCGCCGGATCGAGCCGCGCGCGCTCTCGGAACTCCTCCACCCGCAGGTCGATCCGCGCGCGGCGCGCGATGCCTTTGCCCGCGGCATCGCGGCAAGCCCCGGCGCCGCCGTCGGGCGCATCGTCTTTTCCGCCGCCGCGGCACAGGCGAGTGCGGCGCGCGACGAGCCTTGCATCCTCGTGCGCCGCGAGACCGCGCCCGAGGATATCCGCGGCATGCACGCGGCCTCGGGCGTCCTGACCGAGCGCGGCGGCATGACGAGCCACGCCGCCGTGATCGCGCGCGGCCTCGGGCTGCCCTGCGTCGTCGGGGCATCCGCCCTGCGGATCGACGCGCGCGACCGGCGGTTGCAGACGGCCGAGGGGCGCGTCTTTCGCGAGGGCGACATCATCACGCTCGACGGCACGGCAGGCGAGGCGCTCGCGGGCGCGGCCGAGATGCTGGCGCCTGCGCTCGACGAGGATTTCCGCACGCTTCTGGGCTGGGCGGACGGGTTTCGCGACATCGGGGTGCGCGCCAACGCCGACACCCCCGCCGACGCCCAGACGGCGCGTGATTTCGCGGCCGAGGGGATCGGCCTGTGCCGGACCGAGCACATGTTCTTCGAGCCCGAGCGGCTGATCGTGATGCGCGAGATGATCTTCGCCAACACGCCCGCCGACCGGGCCTCGGCGCTCGAGCGCCTGCTGCCGATGCAGCGCGAGGATTTCGCGCGGCTCTTCGAGATCATGCAGGGCCTGCCCGTCACCATCCGCCTCTTTGATCCGCCGCTGCACGAATTCCTGCCCCAGACGCGCGAGGGGCTGCGCGAGCTGGCCGAGGCGCTCGACCGGCCGCTCTCGGACATCACCCGCCGGGCCGAGGCACTGGCCGAAGCCAACCCGATGCTCGGGATGCGCGGCGTGCGGCTTGGCGTCGCGATGCCCGAGATCTACGAGATGCAGGCGCGCGCGATCTTCGAGGCGACGCTGATCGCGGCCGGGCGCGGCGCGCCGGTCGTGCCCGAGATCATGATCCCGCTCGTCTCGGCGATGCGCGAGGTCGAACTCATCAAGACGCGGATCGAGGCGGTGGCGGCGGCGGTCCGCACCGCGCTCGGGCGCGATTTCGACTATCGCCTCGGCGTCATGGTCGAGACCCCGCGCGCGAGCCTCAGGGCGGGCGACATCGCGCGGCATGCGGCGTTTCTGTCGTTCGGGACGAACGACCTCACGCAGATGACCTATGGCCTGTCGCGCGACGATGCGGGGCGCTTCATGTCGGCCTATGTCAATCTCGGCGTCTTTCCCGAGGATCCGTTCCAGACGCTCGACCTCGAGGGCGTGGGCGAGTTGCTGCTGATCGGGGCCGAGCGCGGCCGCCGGACGCGGCCCGATCTGACCCTCTCGATCTGCGGCGAACATGGCGGCAATCCCGAATCGATTGCCTTCTGCCGGCGCGCGGGTTTCGATTACGTCTCGTGCTCGCCCTATCGCGTGCCGCTCGCGCGCCTTGCGGCGGCGCATCTTGCGCTGGCCGAGCGCGCAGAGAAAACATCCTGATATCATCATCTTGCGGCCGCACCGTGCTGTGTGATCGGCAGGAATCCGCCGTCATGGCGGCTTGATCTGCCGCAAGGACTCGACCGCGCCACCCGCGAGGGGCTAGCGAGTCGTCCTTGTGGACCGCTCAGGGCCGCGACGGACGAGGACAGCCGACCCGATCTGCCCCGCACAGAAGGGTCGACCGGGGCCTTAGCGCGCAAAGGACCGCGTGCGGCGCAGGCACCGCGACGGAGGCCGGAATGACACCACGGACGAGCTTTGCGACCGCCTGCGCGCTGGCGCTGCTCTTGGGCATTCAGGCGCCCTCGGGGGCGGCGGCCGATGTCACGGTCAGCACCTCGACCGATCCGCGCGGCGGCGTCGGCGTGCCGATCACCGCGCTGATGCAGAGCGAGCGCGCCGCGATCACCAGCGCACCGACTGGCCGCATCGGCGCGATCCTCGACGGCAATGTCGAACCGCTCGATGGCGAGGCACCGATCTACAGCCGCGCCTGGCTGCTCGCGCGCCCCACACCCGAGCGCACCGCCGAGTGGGAGTGCCTCGCCAAGGCCATCTATTTCGAGGCGCGGGGCGAAACGTTCCAGGGTCAGGCGGCGGTGGCCGAGGTGATCCTGAACCGGGTCGATGCGGCGGACTATCCGCAAACGGTCTGCGAGGTCGTGAACCAGGGCAGCGCGCGCCGGCACGCCTGCCAGTTCTCCTTCGCCTGCGACGGCAAGCCCGACCGGCCGCGCGATGCCGAGGCCTATGATCTGGCCGGGCGCATCGCGGATTATCTGCTGCGCGGCGGGGCGCGCACGCTGACCCATGGCGCGACGCATTTCCACGCCGGCGCGGTGAAGCCCGGATGGTCGCGCGTCCTGGCCCGCACGACCCGGATCGGCAGCCATCACTTCTATCGCCTCTGACGGTGGCGCAATGCGCGCCGCCGTGTCGCCGGCAGAGGCTTGACTGACGCGCACAGGCAAGGCAGGGCCGCGGTGGCGTGCAGATTGCGCAGGATCACCGACCGGACGGCCCATGCCCAGCGACATCCGCCTTGCCTTCGCCCATCCCGAGGATCGCGCCGCGGCGACGTCGCCCGACAATCCGCGCGACCGCATCAGCCTGCGCGATCATGTCGTCTCGGCCGATATCGGGGCGTTCCAGACCGAGCGCGGCCGCCCGCAGCGCCTGCGCTTCAACATCGTGGTCGAGGTGCGCCCGGCGGATGCGCCCATCGCCGATGATGTGGACCGCATCCTCTCCTACGACCGACTGACCGAGGCGGTGGCGGCGGAACTGGCGGGCGACCGGCTGAACCTCCTCGAGACGCTGGCCGAGCGGGTGGCCGAGCGCATCCTGGCCGAGCCGCCGGCGCTGCGCGTCTTCGTCAGGGTCGAAAAGCTCGACCGCGGCCCGGGCGCGCTCGGGGTCGAGATCGTGCGCGCGCGCGCCTCGGCGCCGCTGCGCTCGGTCGGGCCGGGCGAGGCTCTGCACCCCGTCGTGGCGCATCTCGATGCCGCGGCGGTGATGGCGCCCGACCTTGGCGCGCGGCTCGATCGCCTGATCGCGCGCGGCCGGCCGCTGGTGCTGACGGTCGGGCTGCCCGAGGCCGCGCGGCCCGCCGCCACCGCCGCGCTGGTGCAGCAGCGCATCGACCTGCTGGCGATCGAGCAGATGGCGTGGGTTCTGGCCGGGCGCGACCGGCGCTGCCTCGTGGTCGCGAGCCGGACCGAGCTTGACCACGCGATCCGGCAGGGACGCACCGTCGTCTGGGCGCCGGCGAAACTGATCCTCGACAGCCACGACAGCCCGCGCGGCGCGACCGGAACGCCCGTGACGCTCGCGCTCTGGCTGGCCGAACAGCTCGCGGCCGAGCGGCTGATCGTCCACGGCGCGACCCTGCCCCCCGCGGGCAGCCGCGTCCCGGTTGAGCGCGCCTGAGGCCCGCCCGCGATGGAGGTCCTCCGCCCGATCCCGCAGACCGGCCCCGCGCGGCCCGCGGGGGCGCAGACCCTCGCGGGCGGCTGGTGCTGGTTCGAGCGGGTCGAGGTGCTCGCGCGCGACGCCCCGCCCCGCATCGTCGCGGCGGCCGAGATCGCGCCCGAGGCGCTCGCGGCCCTGACGGCGGCGCCCGCACCCTTTCCGGGGATGCGGACCGACC
>JAUREX010000047.1 GCA_030834485.1 Gemmobacter sp. | reverse complement strand
CCCGTCACGCCAGCTCGAAGATCGCCTCGATCTCGACCGCGACGCCAAGCGGCAGCGACGGCGCCGAGACGGCCGAGCGCGCATGCCGCCCGACCTCGCCCATGACCGCGACGAAAAGGTCCGAGGCCCCGTTGATGACCTTGGGCTGGTCGATGAATTCGGGCGTCGAGGCGACAAACCCCGTGAGCTTCACGAGCCGCGCGATGCGCCCGAAATCGCCCCCGCAGGCCGCCCGCGCCTGCGCAAGGATCGAGAGCGCGCAGGCCCGCGCCGCCGCCGCGCCCGCCTCGACGTCCATGTCCGCCCCGAGCCGGCCGCGGATCAGCGCGCCGCCCGACTGCGAGATCTGGCCCGAGACATAGAGCATGCCCCCCGCGATCACGAAGGGAACATAGTTCGCGGCCGGGGCAGGGGCCGCAGGCAGCGTCAGGCCAAGACGGTCGAGCGCATCGTCGAACGGGTGGGACATCGGGAAACCTCGGATCAGCGGATGCCAGAGCGATAGGCCCAAACCGCCCGCGCGGCAAGGCGCCCGATCAGCCCGCCGCCGCCGCCGCGGCCAGCGCGCGGATCCGCCCCACCATCGCCCGCACCCCGTTCGAGCGCTGCGCCGAGAGGTGGCTGTCGAGCCCGAGCCGCGCCAGCGCCGCCTGCGCATCGACCGCCGCGACCTCAGCCACCGTCAGCCCGGCATAAAGCGCGTGCATCACCCCGATCAGCCCCCGCACGATCAGCGCGTCGCTGTCGCCCACGAAGTCGAACCGCGCCCCCGGCCCGCTTCCCGCGATCATCGGCTGGATCCAGACCTGGCTCGCGCAGCCCTCGACCTTCGTCGCCGGGGTCTTGAGGGCATCGGCCATCGGCGCGAGCGTGCGCCCGAGCTCGACGATATGGCGATAGCGATCCTCCCAATCCTCGAGGAACTCCATCGTCTCGGCAAGCTCGGCGAAGGCTGCGGTCGTCATGGGCGTCTCCCTTGCCCCTCACCTAGGGACTGGCCGGCCCGAGGTCCAGAGATGCGCGCAGGGTTTTCGCGGCGCGCGCACTGCGCTATCCTGCGCGCGGCGACAGCGGAGGGATGGCATGAACCTGCACCGGATGGCGGCACCTTGCGCAATACTCGCGGCCCTTGCCCTCGGGGGATGCGCCACGATCGCGCAATCGCGCCTCAACCCCGCGAACTGGGGCGGCGGCGATGCGGCTGAGGAAACCACGGTGCTGCCCCCCGTGCCCGCCGATCCGCGCCCCCTCCTGCCCGAGGTCGCGGCCCTTGCGGCCGATCCGACGCCGGGCGGCATCATCCTGCGCGCCACCGCGCGCGCCCCCGCCGGGACATGGGATGTGGCCCTCCTGCCGGTGCCGGACGCGCCCGAGGGGGTGCTCGCCTATCGGCTGGTCGGCTGGCAACCGCCGGGCGGCGCCACGCAGCGCATCGTCGCGGCCGTCTTCATCCCCGACGCCGCGCGCGAAGGCGCCCGCATCGCGGTCGAGACCCGCGCCGGCACCCGCAGCCTCGGCCCCTGAGCCCCCCGCCCTGATCCCTCAGCCCCGCCGCAACGGGCGCAGGTCGAGCATGCGGTGCACCGCCAGCCGATAGCCCGCCACATCGGCGCGCATCGCGACATCGAGGAACGGCTTCCACAGCAGGATCACCGGCACGTCGCGCTTGACCATCCCGATCATCGCCGCGACATCGGCCGCATAGCGCGCGGGATCGCCCTCGAACCGCGCCCGCGCCGCCAGCGCTTCGAACGCCGGATCGGCATAGGCGCCGAAGTTCCACCGCGTCGGCCCGGTGAAGAAGACGCGCAGGAAATAGTCCGGATCCGACAGCAGCGCAGTCGACCCCTCGAAATAGAAGGGCAGCGCGCGCTCCTGCAGCAGCCCGCCGATCCGGCCTGCGGGGATGCGCTCGATCGCGACCCGGATCCCCACCCGCCCCAGCGCCTCGGCCAGCAGCACCGCGAGCGGCTCGGCCACAGCCGCCTGCGCCATGTCGAAGGCAAAGCGCGTCTCGAACCCCTGCGCAAGCCCCGCCTCGGCCAGAAGCGCGCGCGCGAGATCAGGGTCGGTGCGATAGCCCATCGGCTGGGGAAAGGCCGTCCCCTCCGCCACCGCCGACCCGCCCCAGAGCGGCACGCCCCGTCCCTTGAGTGCGGCCTCGAACATCGCCTCATAGGGCAGCGCCGCCGCCACCGCCCTGCGCACGCGCGCATCGTCAAAGGGCGCCATCGCCCCGTTCATCCCGATGAGGTGAAACGAACCCGTCGGCATCCCCGCAACCCGCAGTCCCGGCTCGGCCGCGACGCGCGCCACGTCGCGCGGCCCCAGATCCTGCATGATGTCGCAATCGCCCCGCCGCAGCGCCGCAAGCCGCGTCTCGGCCTCGGGCACGCTGCGCCATTCGACCGCCTCGAACCCCGGCCGCGGCCCCGACCGCCACCCCTCGAACCGCGTCAGCCGCACCATCCCGCCCGCCTCCCACGCGTCCAGACGGAACGCCCCGCCGCCTGCGGGGTTGAGGCGCAGCCACTCGGCCGCAAAGGGGTCGTCCGCGGTCGCCTGCGCGCGCGCGGCCTCGGCGTTCACGATGACCGGATAGGTCAGCGCCAGATTGGGCAACGCCAGCCGGTCGGCCTCGGGCAGGTCGATCCGGATCGTGCGGTCGTCCTCGATCACGAATTGCGCCGGATCGCGCATCGAGCCCGTCGCGAACTGCGCCCGCCCGATCGGGCTCGCGAGCACCCGGTCGAGCGAGAATTTCACATCCGCCGCCGTCACCGGCCGCCCGTCGTGAAAGACCGCACCCCCCCGCAGCACGAAGCGCAGCGCCCGCCCGCCGCGCTCGACCTCGAAGGCCTCCGCCGCCTCGCCCTCGATCCGGCCCGGATCGAACCCCTCGATCCCCGCGCCCGCCGGCGCCGGGGCAAAGCGCACCAGCCGGTCATAGACGTTCCAGCTGATCTGGATCGATTCGCGGTTCAGCCCCGGCGAAAAGCTGTCGGCCGCATTGGGCGCCCCCGCGCTCAGCACCCGCAAAACCGCGCCCCCGCCCGCAGCCAGCGCGACCCCCCGCGGCACCAGCGCCGCAGCGAGCGCCGCGGCAAGAAAGCCGCGCCGCTCCATCACGCCCCGCGCGCGAGCGCCGCAACCCCGGTGCGCGCCATCTCGCACAGCCCGAGCGGGCGCATGAGGTCGGCAAAGGCGTCGATCTTCTCGGGCGTGCCCGTGATCTCGAAGACGAAGCTCTCGAGCGTCGAATCGACCACATTGGCGCGAAAGATCTCGGCAAGCCGCAGCGCCTCGATGCGCGCCTCGCCCCGGCCCGCGACCTTGAGCAACCCCAGCTCGCGCTGCACCGCCGGCCCGTCCACCGTCAGGTCGCGCACCATATGCACCGGCACCATCCGCTCGAGCTGTGCCTTGATCTGCTCGATCACCTGCGGCGTCCCCGTGGTCACGATCGTGATGCGCGAGCGGTGCCCGGCATGATCGACCTCCGCCACCGTCAGGCTCTCGATATTGTAGCCCCGCCCCGAAAAAAGCCCGATCACCCGCGCCAGCACCCCGGGCTCGTTCTCGACGATGACCGCGAGCGTATGGCTCCCCGTCACCGGCGCATTCGGATCGCGCAGGTCATAGGCCGACTGGCTCGAGGCCCCCCTGCGGATGTTCAATGCCGACATTCCCCTCACCTTCTCATCTTGGCCCAAATACCCCCGGGGGTCCGGGGGCGGCGCCCCCGGCCTGCCTCAGACCAGCACCGAACCCTTCGCGTCGATCACCCCTTGCGTATCGGCCTCGCCCAGCAGCATCTCGTTGTGCGGCTTGCCCGAGGGGATCATCGGGAAGCAGTTCTCGTGCTTCTCGACGAGGCAGTCGAAGATCACCGGCCCGTCGTGGCGGATCATCTCCATGATCGCGTCGTCGAGATCGCGCGGGTCGCGGCAATGGATGCCCTTGGCCCCGAAGGCCTCGGCGAGCTTGACGAAATCGGGCAGCGCCTCGGACCAGGAGTGGCTGTAGCGCTCGCCATGCAGGAGTTCCTGCCACTGGCGCACCATGCCGAGGCGCTCGTTGTTGAGGATGAACTGCTTCACGGGCAGCCGATACTGGATCGCGGTGCCCATCTCCTGCATGTTCATGAGCCAGGACGCCTCGCCCGCGACATTGATCACGAGCGCATCGGGATGCGCGATCTGCACCCCGATCGAGGCCGGAAAGCCGTATCCCATGGTCCCGAGCCCGCCCGAGGTCATCCAGCGGTTGGGCTCGTCGAAATGCAGGAACTGCGCGGCCCACATCTGGTGCTGGCCGACCTCGGTCGTGATGTAGCGGTCCATCCCCCGCGTCAGCGCCTCGAGGCGCGCGACCGCGTGCTGGGGCTTGATCGTGCGTTCCGAGGGGCGGAAGGCGAGGCAGTCGACCGCGCGCCATTCGCGGATGCGCGCCCACCAGCCCGCCACCGCCTCGCGGTTGGTGCGCCGCCCCCGCTCGGTCCAGAGCGCGAGCACCGCGCGCAGCACATGGCCCGCATCGCCCACGATCGGCACCTCGGTGCGGATCACCTTGTTGATCGACGAGGGGTCGATGTCGATATGCGCCTTGCGCGAATGGGGCGAGAAATCCTTGATCCGCCCCGTGATGCGGTCGTCGAAACGCGCGCCGACGTTCACCATCACGTCGCAGCCATGCATCGCGAGGTTCGCCTCATAGAGCCCGTGCATCCCGAGCATGCCGATCCAGTTCGCCCCCGAGGCCGGGTAGGCGCCGAGCCCCATCAGCGTCGAGGTGCAGGGAAAGCCCGTCGCATCGACCAGCTCGCGCAAGGTCCGGCTCGCCTCGGGGCCCGCATTGATGACGCCGCCGCCGGTGTAGAAGATCGGCCGCTCGGCCGTCTCGATCATCTCGACAAGGCGCAGGATCTGCGCGGGGTCGCCCTCGCGCTTGGGGCGGTAATGGTCGGTGCGCGCGCGCCCGGGCGGGGTATAGTCGGCAGTCGCGAACTGCACGTCCTTGGGGATGTCGACGAGCACCGGCCCCGGCCGGCCCGAGGTCGCGACATGGAAGGCCTGGTGGAGCGTTTCGGAAAGCCGCGCGGTATCCTTCACCAGCCAGTTCATCTTGGTGCAGGGGCGGGTGATGCCGATGGTGTCGGCCTCCTGAAAGCCGTCGGTGCCGATCATGAAGGTCGGCACCTGCCCGGTCAGCACGACAAGCGGGATCGAATCCATCAGCGCATCGACGATACCCGTGACGGCATTGGTCGCGCCCGGCCCCGAGGTGACGAGGACGACGCCCGGCTTGCCGGTCGAGCGCGCATAGCCCTCGGCCATGTGGACCGCGCCCTGTTCGTGGCGCACGAGGATGTGGCGGATGTCGTTCTGAAGGAAGAGCTCGTCATAGATGGGCAGCACCGCGCCGCCCGGATAGCCGAACACCACCTCGACGCCCTGATCCTTCAGGGCCTGAACGACCATCTTCGCGCCGGTCATCGTCTGCGTCATCTTCTGCTCCTGCGTTCTCGCAACAAAAAGCCCCCGCGGCGGGTCGGGGGCGCTGGGGGCTCGATCGCGGGCGATCACATGCCCGTGCGTCGCCCTCGTCCCATGATCGCGATCCGTCCTGACATGGTCGCCTTGCTTCTTTTCCCGCTGCGGTGCGGCGGACACTAGGGTGGTGGGCCGGGGGCGTCAACCGGCAATTTCGGCATTTTATGTCGCAGGGGGGCTGAAAATCTTTTCACTTGTTGCGCGAAAGCCCCCTCTGGCGAGCGATCCGCAAAATCGTCCCTCGCCTCAGGGCCGGCGGGCCGCGGGGCGCCGGCCGCGGCCGTCGCGCCTTGCCTTCGGGCACCCCGGGGGCTAGGTTCCGCGCGTCATTCGGGGGCCCCTGCGCCCCGCGTTCAGGAGGCCGAGATGTTCGCAACCCCCGCATTCGCCCAAGCCGCCGGCGGCGGCACCGAGGCCTTCATGAGCTTCGTGCCGCTGATCCTCATCTTCGTCATCATGTATTTCCTGCTGATCCGCCCCCAGCAAAAGCGCGCCAAGGAACACAAGGCCATGGTCGAGGCGCTGCGGCGGGGCGATCAGGTGCTGACGCAGGGCGGCATCATCGGCAAGGTCTCGAAGGTCAAGGAGGACGGCGAGATCGAGGTCGAGATCGCCGAGGGCGTGCGGGTGCGGGTGATGCGCGCCACCATCGCACAGGTGATGTCGAAGTCCGAACCGGCCGCGTCCTGAGGGGCGCGCCGTGCTGCAGATCGCGACATGGAAGCGCGTGCTGATCTGGGCGGTCTGCGCGGCGGGCGTCCTCGCGGCGATGCCCAACCTCTTCTACAGCCGGGTCGAGGGGCACAACGATGCCGCGGCGGCCGTCGCGGCGCGCGGCGGCGATCCGACCCCGGCCGAGGCCGAGGCGCTCGGGCGCTGGCCCGAGGTCCTGCCCGGCACGCTCGTCAATCTCGGGCTTGACCTGCGCGGCGGCGCGCATCTGCTGGCCGAGGTGCAGCTCGGCGATGTCTACGCCGGCCGGATGGACGGCATCTGGCCCGAGGTCCGCGACGCGCTGCGCGCCGAGCGCGACGCGATCGGCAGCTTCCGCCGGAACGATACCGCCCCCGGCACGCTTCGGATCGCCCTCTCGAACCCCGAGGGGACCGCGCGCGCGCTCGAGATCGTGCAGGGGCTCGCGCGGCCGGTCGTGTCGCTGCTGGGGCCGGCGGGCGACGATCTCGAGGTGCGCGCCGAGGGCGCCGAGATCATCGTGACGCTTTCCGAGGCCGAGCGCGCCGCCACCGACGACCGCACCATGCGCCAGAGCCTCGAGATCATCCGCCGGCGCGTCGATGAGGTGGGCACTCGCGAACCCACCATCATGCGCCAGGGCGCCGACCGCATCCTGATCCAGGTGCCGGGCATCGGATCGGCGGCCGAACTCAAGGCCAAGATCGGCCAGCCCGACGCAGGCTGACCTTCCACCCCGTCACGCGCACCGCGACCGCGGCGACCGCGCCCGAGGGCGGGGGCGACGCGCTGGTGCTGCCCTCGTCCGAGCGCGACGGCGTGATCTACATCCTCGAGCCGAACCCGGTCGTGACGGGCGAGGAACTCGTCGACGCCCAGCCCGCCTTCGATCAGAACAACCGCCCGGCCGTCAACTTCCGCTTCAACCCGACCGGGGCGCGCAAGTTCGGCGACTACACGGCCGCCAACATCGGCCAGCCCTTCGCCATCGTGCTCGACGACGAGGTGATCTCGGCCCCCGTCATCCAGTCGCACATCCCCGGCGGGTCGGGCATCATCACCGGCAGCTTCACGGTCGAGGAATCGACCCAGCTTGCGGTGCTGCTGCGGGCGGGCGCGCTGCCGGCGCGGATGGAGTTTCTTGAGGAACGCACGATCGGCCCCGAACTCGGGCAGGACAGCATCGACGCGGGTCGCATCGCCGCGATCGTCGCCTTCACGGCGGTCATCGTCTTCATGGTGGCAAGCTATGGCTGGTTCGGCGTGCTCGCCAATCTTGCGCTCATGCTCAACGTCGGGCTCCTGTTCGGGCTCCTCTCGGCCATCGGCGCGACGCTGACGCTGCCGGGGATCGCGGGGATCGTGCTGACGATCGGCATGGCGGTCGATGCCAATGTGCTGGTATTCGAACGCATCCGCGAGGAACTCAAGACCGCGCGGGGCCCGGCGCGCGCGATCGAGCTTGGCTATGAAAAGGCGCTCTCCTCGATCATCGACGCCAACATCACGACCTTCCTGATCGCGGTGATCCTCTTTGCCTTCGGCTCGGGGCCGGTGCGGGGCTTTTCGGTCACGCTCGGGCTCGGGATCATCACCTCGGTCTTCACCGCCGTCTTCGTCACGCGCCTCATGATCGTGAGCTGGTTCGAGCGTCGGCGACCCAAGACGCTGACTGTCTAGGAGGGCGCGATGCGGCTGCGACTGGTGCGCGAAAAGACCTCGTTCGACTTCTTCCGCTTCTGGAAGGTCACCTTCGGGGCGTCCACCCTCGCGGTGATCGCCTCGGTCCTGATCTTCGCGGTGCAGGGGCTGAACTTCGGCATCGACTTTCGCGGCGGCACCACGATCCGCACCGATGGCGCGGCCGAGATCGACCTTGCCGCCTGGCGGGCCGCCATCGCGCCACTCGGGCTTGGCGATGTCTCGATCACCGAGGTGTTCGATCCGGGCTTCGATGCGACGCGCCATGTCGCGATGGTGCGCGTGCAGGCGCAGGAGGGCGTCGAGGCGACCTCGCCCGAGATGATCGCCGCGATCGAGACGGCGCTGCGCGGCGTCGACCCGACCATCACCTTCCCCGCGGTCGAGAGCGTCGGGCCCAAGGTCTCGGGCGAGCTCGTGACCTCGGCGCTGATCGCGGTCGGGCTCTCGCTCCTCGGGGTGATGGCCTATATCTGGGTGCGCTTCGAATGGCAGTTCGCGGTCGGCGCGGTCGTCGCGCTGATCCATGACGTGGTGCTGACGATCGGGATCTTCTCGCTCTTTCAGATCCGCTTCGATCTGGCGATCATCGCGGCACTTCTGACCATCGTGGGCTATTCGATCAACGACACGGTCGTCGTCTTCGACCGCGTGCGCGAGAACCTCATCCGCTTCAAGCAGCGCGCGCTGACCGAGGTGCTGAACCTCTCGATCAACGACACGATGTCGCGCACGCTGATGACCTCGGGCACGACGCTGCTCGCGCTCATCATCATGCTCGTGCTCGGGGGCGACGTGATCCGCGGCTTCGTCTTTGCGATGACCTGGGGCATCGTCGTCGGCACCTATTCGTCGGTCTTCGTCGCAAGCCAGATCCTCGTCTTTCTGGGCGTCAAGCGCGACTGGTCCAAGGGCGGCGCGGCCGAGGGGCCGTCGGGCACCCGCTTTGCCGGCAAGGACGGCAACGGCGCGTGAAACTGACCGAGGTCACCTTCGGGCGCGGCCTGCCGATTGAGGGCTACGGGCCGGGCTTCTTCCGCATCGCGGGCGCGGTCCACCGCGGCGCGGTGCTGATCGCGCCCGAAGGGGTGCTGGGCTGGGGCGGGTTCGACGACACGGTCGGGGTGCTCGGGCTTGCGGGGCAGATCGATGTCCTCTTTGTCGGCACGGGGCCCGAGATCGCGCCCATCCCGGCCGAATTCCGCGCCCCGCTCGAGGCCGCGGGGGTGGGGGTCGAGATCATGAACACCCCCGCCGCCTGCCGCAGCCACAACGTCTGCCTCGCCGAGGGTCGGCGGATCGCGGCCGCGCTCCTGCCGGTCTGAGGGGCGGGGCTTTTCAATCGGGGCGCGCGCACCTATAGCCCCCGCAACATGCGCCGGCGAGCGAGGCCCCGATGGAGATGATCACGACGACCGAGGCGCTTGCGGCCTTCTGCGCGCGCGCCATGGCGGCCCCTTATGTGACGATCGACACCGAGTTCCTGCGCGAGCGCACCTATTGGTCCAAGCTCTGCCTCGTGCAGATGGCGCTGCCGGCCGAGGACGGCACGACCGACGGCCCCGCCGCCCTCGTCGATCCGATCGCGGGCGAGGGGATGTCGCTCGAGCCGCTCTATGCGCTGCTCGCGCATCCGGGCACGGTCAAGGTCTTTCACGCCGCGCGGCAGGATATCGAGATCTTCTTCGTCGAGGGTGGCGTCATGCCGGCGCCGATCTTCGACACGCAGGTGGCCGCAATGGTCTGCGGCTTCGGCGAGCAGGCGGCCTATGAGACGCTGGTGCGCCGCATCGCCAAGGCGAGCCTCGACAAGACCTCGCGCTTTACCGACTGGTCGCGCCGGCCGCTGACGCGGGCGCAGCTCGACTACGCGCTCGCCGATGTGACGCATCTGCGCGTGATCTACGAACATCTCGCGGCGCGCCTCGGCAGCACCGGCCGCGCCGACTGGGTCGCCGACGAGCTCGCGACACTCGGCGATCCCGCGACCTATCGCACGCTTCCCGACGAGGCATGGCTGCGCATCCGCACCCGCTCGGGCGCGCCGCGCTTTCTTGCGACCGTGCGCGAGCTGGCGAAGTTCCGCGAAAGCTACGCCCAGTCGCGCAACATCCCCCGCACCCGCGTCATCAAGGATGATGCGCTGCTCGAGGTCGCCTCGCTCAAGCCCGCGACGCTCGAGGATCTCTCTCGCGCGCGGCTCCTCCTGCGCGAGGCGCGGCGCGGCGAGGTGGCCGAGGGGCTGCTCGCGGCGGTGCGGATCGCGCAGGCGCTGCCGGCCGAGGCGCTGCCGCGCGCCGATGAGGCCGAGCGCGACGGCCCGCAGGTCAACCCCGCACTTGCCGATCTGCTGCGCGTCCTCCTCAAGGCGCGCAGCGACGAATCGGGGGTGGCGGCGCGGCTCATCGCGTCGGCGGCGGATCTCGATGCGATCGCGGCCGGCCGGCGCGATGTCGCGGCGCTGGCGGGCTGGCGGGCCGAGGTCTTCGGCGCCGACGCGCTGCGCCTGTGCAAGGGCGAGGTCGGGCTCGCGGCGCGCGGCCAGACGGTGCGCGTCTTCGCCGTCGCCCCGCCGGGCTGACCCCGGCCCCACCCTCAGCCGAGCCGCGCGCGCCGCCCCAGAAGGCCATGCGCGATCAGCGCGGCCGCGCTGAGGCCAAGGCTGGCCGCCACCAGCCCCGACAGCCCCGCCCCTTCGAGGATCAGTGCCGCAAGCGTCGGCGCAAGCGCCGAGGCCACGAGGCCGGGCATCTGGATCGCGCCGGCAACCGCGCCGTAATCCTCGGGCCCGAGCGCATCCGCGATCAGGACCGGCCGCAGGATCGTCATCACCCCCATCGCGGCGCCCTGCAGCACCGTGTAGGCAAAGACGAGCCAGGGCGAGAGCCCGATCGCCCCCAGCACCCCCGCCGCAACCGCCATCGCGCCAAGCGTGGCCCAGGTCGCCGCCGCATTGCCGATCCGGTTCTCGAGCCGCATGAGCACGAGCCGCCCCGCGACCTGCGCCGGTCCGACGGTCGAAGCCGCGAGCACCGCCTTGGCCGGCGCCACCCCCTGCTCGACGAAGATCGGAACCAGAAAGGCGATGACCATCCAGTGATTGAGGCCGACGATCGCGAAGATCGCGGCGAGCAGCCAGAAGCCCGGCGCGCGCATCGCGCGCGCAAACCCGCCCGGCCCGGCCGCGCGCGCCGGCCCTGTGGCGGGGGCGGCGGTCAGGCGGCGGATCTCGCGCCCGCCCCAGGCATGGAGCGGGACCACCGCGCCCAGCATCACCCCGCCCGCGATCGCGACCGCGGCGCGCCAGCCAAAGGCGGCCTCGAGCAGCGCACCGGCCGGAAAGGCGAGCGTCGAGGCAAAGCCCGCCACCAGCGTCACCCGCACGATCGCGGGCCGCGCATGGGGCCCGAGCCGGCGGATCAGAAAGGCAAAGCACACCTCATAGAGCGCCGCCGCATTCGCGACCCCGATCAGCGCCCAGGCGCCGAGATAGGCCGCATGCCCCTCGACCCGCGAGAGCCAGATCAGCGCGCAGCCCCCCAGCGCCGCGCCCAGCACCATCGCCTCGGGCCCGCGCCCGCGATCCACGAGCCGCCCCGCAAGGGGCGCAAGCCCCGCCGCGATCAGAAGCGCAAGCGTCGGCCCCGCCGCCATCGCCGCCTTGTCCCAGCCGAGCGCCTGCTGCCAGGGCCGCACCAGTGCCGCGAAGATGTAAAAGAGCGCGGCATAGGAGAGCGTCTGCCCGAGCGCGAGCGCCCAGACCCCCCGCCCGCGTGCCGCCGCTGCGCCATCCATCCGAGGGGTCTCCGGGCCTGCGCCTTGCCTGCTGCGACGGTGCCTGCACCCGCCGCACCCGCCCGTCAATCCCCCTCGGATCGCGGCCGGGGGCGCGCGCCGCTCAGAGCCGCGCGAGACGTTCGGTCAGGAGCGCATAGAACCCCGCATCATCCACCCCGCCCATGAAGAGCGCGTTCGCCCCCCGCCCCGACACGCGCCACCAGTCGGCAACCGTCATGCCGGTGGTGTGGCGGCCCTCGAGCTCGATCTCGACATTGATGTGCCGGCCGGTGAAGAGCTCGGGCCGGATCAGCCAGGCGATGGTGCAGGGATCATGGAGCGGCGCGCCCTCGGCGCCGTATTTCTCCTTGTCGAAACGCTCGAAGAAATCGGTCCATTCGGCGACCATGCGCCCGACCTCGGTGCCCATGCCGCGAAAGGCCGCGACGCGGGAGCGGCTTGTCAGCGCCTTGTGCGTGACATCGAGCGGCATCACCACCAGATCGACGCCCGAGCGAAAGACGATGTCGGCCGCCTCGGGGTCGACATAGATGTTGAACTCGGCCGCGGGCGTGATGTTGCCGACCTCGAAATAGGCCCCGCCCATCAGTACGACCTGCCCCACGCGGGGGATGATGTCGGGCGCGGCACGAAAGGCCGCGGCGATGTTCGTCAGGGGCCCGATCGGCACCAGCGTGACGCTGCCCGAAGGCTCGCGCCTCAGCGTCTCGATCAGGAAGTCGACCGCGTGGCCATCGGCGAGCGGCATCGTCGGATCGGGCAGTTGCGGGCCGTCGAGGCCGGTCTTGCCATGGACATGCTCGGCCGTCACCAGCGGGCGCGCAAGCGGCGCGTCGCAGCCCGCGAACACCCGCACGTCGCGCCGGCGCGCCAGTTCGCACACGATGCGCGCATTCTTCTGCGTGAGCGCGAGCGGCACATTGCCCGCGACCGCCGTGATGCCGAGCAAGTCGATCTCGTCGGGACTTGCGAGCGCGAGCAGAATCGCGACCGCATCATCCTGCCCGGGGTCGGTGTCGATGATGATCTTGCGCGCCATCAGCGCGCCCCGTCGAAGGCGCGCAGCCGCGCGATCAGCGACGAGGTATCCCACCGACCGCCGCCCATCGCCTGAACGTCCTTGTAGAACTGATCGACCAGCGCCGTGACCGGCAGCGGCGCGCCGATCTGATCGGCGGTGGCAAGGCAGATGCCCAGATCCTTGCGCATCCAGTCGACCGCAAAGCCGAAGTCGAAGCGGTTCTCGAGCATGGTGGCGTGGCGGTTGGCCATCTGCCACGACCCGGCCGCGCCCTGGCTGATGACCTCGACCACCGCCTTGCCGTCGAGGCCCGCCTTCTCGCCAAAGCGCAGCGCCTCGGCCAGCCCCTGCACGAGGCCCGCGATCGCGATCTGGTTCATCATCTTGGCGATCTGGCCCGACCCGCTCGGACCCAGACGCCGGCAGACACGGGCATAGGCCGCAATCACGGGCTCGGCGGCGGCGTAATGCCCCTCATCGCCCCCGCACATGACCGACAGCACGCCGTTCTGCGCCCCCGCCTGCCCGCCCGAGACCGGCGCATCGACAAAGCCGAGGCCAAGGCCCGCCGCCTCGGCCGCAAGCTCGCGCGTGACCTGCGCCGAGACGGTGGTGTGATCGACGAAGACCGCGCCCGGGCGCATGCCGGCAAAGGCGCCCTCGGGGCCGCGGCAGACCGCGCGCAGATCGTCGTCATTGCCGACGCAGGCCATGACGAAATCGGCGCCCCGCGCGGCCTCGGCCGCCGTCGGCGCAATGGTGCCGGCATGCGCCGCGCCCCAGGCCGCGGCCTTGGCCTGGGTGCGGTTCCAGACCGTCACCGCATGCCCCGCCCGCACCAGATGCCCCGCCATCGGGAAACCCATAACACCAAGGCCCAGAAAGGCCACCTTGCGCCCCGTCGTTCCGGCCATTCTTTCCCCCGCCTTGCAAACCGATTAGAGTGCCGACACATACCCCGCGCACCCCCGCCGTCAAGCACAAGGCCCGCGATGCTGACCCTCCTGCGCGTGCTCAAGCTGCTGTCGGTCGCGCTGATCGGCGCGGGGCTTCTCGTCCTCGTGCTCGGCTATGCCTTCGTCGCCCGCTCGCTGCCCGATTATGACGAGGCCTTTGCCGTCCCCGGCCTCGGGGCCGAGGTCGAGATCGTGCGGACCACCCACGACATCCCCCACATCTTCGGCCGGAGCGATCGCGACGTGATGTTCGGCCTCGGATTCGCGCATGCGCAGGACCGCCTCTGGCAGATGACGATGCTGCGGCGCACCGCGCAGGGCAGGCTGGCCGAGGTGCTGGGGCCGGCGCGGCTGCAATCGGATGCGCTGATGCGCCGGCTCGACCTCTACGGCCTCGCGGTGGCCGCGTTCGAGGCGCAGGATGCGCCGACGCGCGCAGCACTCGAGGCCTATGCGGCGGGCGTCAACGCCTGGATCGCCGAGGTGAACGCGGGCGCGCGCGGGCGCGGCGCGCCCGAGTTCTTCGCCTTAGACGCCGAGGTCGCGGTCTGGCAGCCTGCCGATTCGCTCGCGCTCCTCAAGCTCTTCGCCTTCGAGGCGACGGGGCATGCCCGCGCCGAGGTGCTGCGCGGCCAGCTTGCCCAGATCCTGCCCGAGCGGCGCCTCGCCGACATCCTGCCCGAGGATTCCGGGCCTGCAGGCGCCGAGATCTCGGATTTCGCTGCCCTCGCGCCCGGGCGTGGCGGTGCGGCGGCCGCCCCCCTTGCTGCGGCCTCGAACGCCTGGGCCGCGATCGGGCCGCGCGCGGTCGCGGGCGGGCCGCTTCTGGCCAACGACCTCCACGGCCCGCTGAGCGCGCCGGGCAGGTGGTATCTCGCGCGGATCGAGCTCAGCACCGGGGGCGTCATCGGCGCGACGCTGCCCGGCGTGCCGGCGGTGCTGGCGGGGCGGTCTGCCGCGCTCGGCTGGGGGATCGCGGCCGCGCATGCCGACGATCAGGACGTGCTGATCGAGAAGCTCAACCCCGACAACCCCGAGGAATACCTCGATGCCGCGGGCTGGGTGCCCTTCGCGGCGCGTTCGAGCATCGTCAACGTCCGCGGCGCCGAGCCCGTCACGCTGACGCTGCGCCGGACCGGCAACGGGCCGGTGCTGACGGGTGCCGATCTTGGCCTTGCGGCGGTGACCCCGCCCGGCCATGTCGCGACGCTGCTGTGGACCGGGCTGCGGGCGGATGACACGACCCTCTCGGCGCTCCTTGCACTCAACCGCGCGCAGAGCGTGGCCGAGGCGGCCTCGGCGGTGCGCGCGATCTCGGCGCCGGTCCTCAACCTCGTGCTCGCCGACCGGGAGGGGATCGCGATGGTGACGGCGGGCGATCTGCCGCGCCGCGATCCGGCGCATCAGACGCGCGGCCGCATGCCCGCGCCCGGCTGGATCGCCGCCAACCGCTGGCAGGGGCTGCGCGATCCCGCCGACGCCCCGCGCCGCCTCGCCCGCCCCGAGCGCGCGCGCCCCGAGCCAGAGCATCCCGCCCCAACCCTGCCCGACATGGGCGCAGAGATCCTCGGCGCTCTCGGGCGAAGCGCCCTCGGCATCGCGCCCGCGCGCCGCG
>JAUREX010000046.1 GCA_030834485.1 Gemmobacter sp. | reverse complement strand
CATCGCCGAGCCTTATCGGGTGCCGGTCTGGAGGCTGCCGCACGGTCGGCATATGGAACCGATCGCGGCCCCGGCGACGGCTCAGAAGGAGGTGTCTGATGGATATCTCAGAGTATTTCCGTTTCGCGCTCGCGCTCATCTTCGTGCTCGCCTTGATCGGCGTGCTGGCCGCAGTGGCGCGGCGGGCCGGTTTCGGCTTTCCCGCCAGTTCCATCAAACCAAGCGGCGCGCGCAGGCTCTCGATCCCGAGCTCCGCGGCGGCGGTCGCCAGCGCGCGCGCGGCACGCGGCGGCAGGGCAGGCGCGGGGCCGTCGGGGATCGGGGCGGGCGGGGGCAGGGGGTCGGTGTCGGACCACGCCACACCCTCGAGATCGACGAAAAGCCCCAGCCGGTCGGTCAGCGCGGACGGCAGCCCCTCATCGGGCCCCGCGCCCTCATCGAGTGCCACAAGGCAGATGCCGCCCCGGTCGAGCGCCGCGCCTAGCCGCGCGGCAAGCCCCGGCGGGCAGCGCTCTGCCATCGCGAGGATGATTGCCCCGGGCGGCTCGAGCAGACCGGGCGCCATCACCGGCCGCCCCGCCGCGAGCGTCGCGGCGAGGTCGAGCCCCCCCGCCAGCGCGCCGTCGGGCGTGTCGGGGTGAATGCGCCGGACCGGCAGGCCGCGCGCCGCGAGCCCCGCCACCAGCGCCCCGAGCAGCCGCTCGCGCACCGGCCCCGCGCGCGCGCGTAGCCACAGCCCCCCCATCCCCGCCGGGTCGGCCGCGATCAGTGCGGCAGCGGCCCGCGCGCTGTCCCAGGGTGTCTCGGGCAGGGCGATCGGGGGCGGGGTCAGGGCAGCACCTCGGCCACGACGCGGGCCACGCGCGCGGTCGAGCCCGCCTCATCGAGCGGGTCGCGCCGCAGCCGGTGGCGCAGCGCCATCGGCGCCACCGCGCGCAGATGCCCCCGCCCGACCGCCTCGGCGCCCTCGAAGGCCGCGCGCGCCCGCGCCGCGCGCAAGAGCGTCAGTTCCCCCCTGAGCCCGTCCGAGCCGAGCGCGATGCAAACTGCGGCGCAATCATGCAGCACCGTGTTGGGCGTCTTTAGCCCCGGCAGGGCGGCGCGCGCGGCAAGGATCGCGTTGCGCAGTGCTGCATCCTTGCGCCGCCACTTGCGCATGAAGGCGTCGTGGTCGTTTTCATAGGCGTCGCGGCGGCGGACGACCTCGACCCTTGTCGCGACGTCGCGCGGGCTTGCGACCTCGACCGAGAGGCCGAAGCGGTCGAGGAGTTGCGGGCGCAGCTCGCCCTCTTCGGGGTTGCCCGAGCCCACGAGGACGAAGCGCGCCGGGTGCCGGATCGAGAGGCCCTCGCGCTCGACCACATTTTCGCCCGATTGCGCGACATCGAGCAAGAGATCGACGAGGTGATCCTCAAGAAGGTTCACCTCGTCGATATAGAGATAGCCGCGGTTGGCGCGGGCCAGAAGGCCGGGCTCGAACGCCTTTTCGCCGCGCGTGAGCGCCCGCTCGATGTCGAGCGCGCCGGTCACCCGGTCCTCGGTCGCGCCGAGCGGCAGGTCCACGACCGGCGTCGGGCGCACGACGATGCGCCGGTCGCCGGGTGCGGCCCAGTCGGGCACATCCTCGGGCCGTGCCGAGTTGACGGGGCAGCCCGCGACCGCGCGGATCTCGGGTAGAAGGGCCGCGAGCGCGCGCACGGCGGTCGATTTTCCGGTGCCGCGATCGCCGAACACCAGCACGCCGCCGAGGCCCTGGTCGATCGCGGTCAGGATCATGGCCTCCTTCATCTCGTCCTGTCCGACGATGGCCGAGAAGGGGAAGGGTTGTCTCATGCGGCGTCCTTCGCGCTGTCGAGCGGGTCCTGCCCGCCCCATGTCCCGGCCTGGCCGAGGACGCGAAAGCGCGCATAGAGTTCCTCGGAAAACCAGCCCCCCTCGCGCACGGCGCGGATGGCGCGGCCGTGGGGGCCGTCGCCGCGGGCAAAGCGCGCCATCGCGGCGGCGTCGGGCCAGACCGAGAAGGTGACCTGATGGAGGAGCGGCACCTCGCCGATGCCGATCTTGAAGAGGACATGCGGGTCCGACCCGATCACGCCCGAGATGTCGGGCACGCGGCCCCAGAAGCGCAGCGCCTTCGACGGCCGCACGCTTGCCCGCGTCAGCACCGCGAGCGGCCCCTCGCCCTCGGCCGGTTCGGCGCGGAAGGGCTCGCGCCCCGCCCAGCGGCCGCGCGCCGAGACGGGCGCGAGATAGAGCGTCCAGGCCTCGGCCGCATGGTCGCGCCAGCGGCGAAAGACGGGCGCGTGCGCGGTCATGCGCCGCGCCGTCGCCTCATCCGCCCAGCCCGCGAGGATCGCCCAGACGGCGGTGTTGGGGCGCGGGGTGAAGCCCTCGCCCGTGCCCGAACCGCAGAGCTTGACGAATTCGGCCTCGGGCATGCGCGCGAAATCGAGCCGCGCCAGCGCCATCTGCCCGAGCACCCACAGCCGCGCCGAGGCCGGCCCGAAGCGAAAGAGGCTGAGGCTGACGCATTGCGGCATGGCGACGGCGGCCTGTGGTCTGTCAATCAGGGCTGACAGTAAGGCTTTCGCGGGCAGAGCGCAACCTGTTGAAGCTGCGGCATTGTCGGCGGTTGTAAATCTGACTGGACAGTCTATCATGCCACCATGACCGTTCTGCACCCCTTCGCCCCGACCCTCGCCGATGCCGCCCGCGATGGCGCGGGCCATGCCGTCGTGGTGGGGGCGGGGCTTGGCGGGCTCGCCTCGGCGATGCGGCTCGGCGCCAAGGGCTGGCGCGTCAGCGTCTATGACCGGCTCGACCGGGCGGGCGGGCGCGGATCCTCGGTGATGCGCGAGGGCCACCGCTTTGACCTCGGCCCCACGATCGTGACGGTGCCGAAGGTCTTTCGCGACCTCTGGGCGGCCTGCGGGCGCGATTTCGATGCAGATGTCGATCTGCGCGCACTCGATCCCTTTTACGAGATCCGCTGGCCCGACGGCAGCCGCTTTGCCGCGCGCCAGTCGACCGAGGCGATGCGGGCCGAGGTCGCGCGCCTCTCCCCCGGCGATCTGGCGGGGTATGAGCGGTTCCTGAAGGACAGCGAGGCGCGCTATGCCTTCGGCTTCGAGGATCTCGGGCGGCGCTCGATGCACCGCTTCGCGGATCTGCTGAAGGTCATCCACCGCTTCGTCTGGCTGCGCGCCGACCGCTCGGTCCATGCCCATGCGGCGCGCCGCTTTGCCGATCCGCGGCTCAGGATGGCGTTTTCCTTCCACCCGCTCTTCATCGGCGGCGATCCGTTCAACGTCACCTCGATGTATATTCTGGTGAGCCACCTCGAGAAGGAATTCGGCGTCCATTGCGCGGTCGGCGGGGTGCAGGCCATCGCCGACGCGATGGTGCGGGTGATCGAGGCGCAGGGTGGGGCGGTGGTGCAGGGCGCCGAGGTCGACCGCGTGCTGGTCGAGGGCGGGCGCGTGGCGGGGGTGGAACTCACCTCCGGTCGGCGCGTCGCGGCCGAGGTCGTGGTCTCGAACGCCGATGCCGGGCACACCTATGACCGGCTCCTGCGCGATGTGCCGCGCCGGCGCTGGACGACGCGGCGGCTTGCGCGGTCGCGCTGGTCGATGGGCCTGTTCGTGTGGTATTTCGGCACGAAGGGCACGCGCGAGCTCTGGCCCGACGTGGGCCAGCACACGATCCTCAACGGTCCGCGCTATCGGGGCCTCGTGCGCGACATCTTCATCCGCGGCAAGCTTGCCCCCGACATGAGCCTCTATCTGCATCGGCCGAGCGTCACCGACCCCACGGCCGCGCCCGCGGGCGATGATACCTTCTACGCGCTCTCGCCCGTTCCGCATCTTGGCCATGATGGCGCGGTCGACTGGGCCGAGATGGCAGAGCCCTATCGCGCCCGCGTGCAGGCGGTGCTCGAGGAACAGGCGCTGCCGGGGCTTGGCGCGCATCTCGGGCCGCAGATGATGCTCACGCCCGCCGATTTCGCGACGCGCTACCTCAGCCCCCATGGCGCGGGCTTCTCGATCGAGCCGCGGATCTTCCAGTCGGCCTGGTTCAGGCCGCACAACGTCTCGGAGGAATTGCCGGGCCTCTACCTCGCCGGGGCCGGAACGCACCCCGGCGCGGGTCTGCCGGGCGTCGTCGCCTCGGCCGAGGTGCTCGCGACCCTCGTGCCCGACGCGCCCAGCCGCGCGGCCCGGCGGATGGCGGCGGAATAGGCATGACCGCGCCCGCCGACCTCGAGGCCTGCCGGGCGGCGATCCGCACCGGGTCCTATTCCTTCCACGCGGCATCGCGGCTTTTGCCAGCGCGGGTGCGCGATCCGGCGCTGGTGCTCTATGCCTTCTGCCGGCTCGCCGACGATGCGGTGGACGAGGGCGCCGACAAGGTGCGCGCGGTGCTGCGGCTGCGCGACCGGCTCGATGCCGCCTATGCCGGGCACCCGCGCGAGGCCGCCGCCGACCGCGCCTTTGCCGCGATGGTGCGCACGCACGAGATGCCGCGCGCGCTGCCCGAGGCGCTGCTCGAGGGGCTCGCCTGGGATGCCGAGGGGCGGCGCTATGCGACGATCTCGGAGGTCTGCGCCTATTCGGCGCGCGTCGCGGCGGCGGTGGGCGCGATGATGTGCGTGCTTATGGAGGCGCGCGCGCCCGACACGCTGGCGCGCGCCTGCGACCTCGGGGTGGCGATGCAGCTGACGAACATCGCGCGCGACGTGGGCGAGGATGCGCGCGCGGGCAGGCTCTATCTGCCGCTTGACTGGCTGGCGGAGGCGGGGATCGACGCCGAGGCCTTCCTTGTCGATCCGCGCCCCTCGCCGGCGCTAGCCGGGGTGGTGGCGCGGCTCCTCTCGGTTGCCGATGACCTCTATCTCAGGGCCGAGGCCGGGATATCGGCGCTCCCGATGTCGTGCAGGCCGGGGATCCATGCCGCGCGCCTCATCTATGGCGCGATCGGGTCCGAGGTCGCGCGCGCGGGGCACGACAGCGTGACGCGCCGCGCCCGCACCACGGGGCGCCAGAAGCTCGGCTGGATCGCGCTTGCCGGTTTGCGCGCGGCGGCCTCGGGCGTCACGCCGCAATCGGCGCGGCTGCATGCGGCACCGCTGCCCGAGGTTGCCTTTCTCGTCTCGGCCGCCGCGCGCGGATCACCGCGCGGCTCGCGCAGCGAGGCGCTGATCTCGGTGCTGGCGCAACTCGAGGCGCGCGACCGCGCGGGGCGCGGCGCGCAGGGGTTGGCGCAGGGGCTCGGCGACCCTACCTGAAGGGGACAAACCGGCAGGAGGCAGGGCGATGGATTACGGGCTCTTTGCGACGTTTCTGGCGGCGTGCTTCGCGGCCGGTGCAACAGGCGCCGTCTTCAAGCCCGGCGCCTGGTACGACAGCCTCGCCAAGCCGTCCTGGACCCCGCCCAACTGGCTCTTTCCGGTGGCGTGGACGACGCTTTATCTCTCGATGTCCTTCGCCGCGATGCGAGTCGCGCCGCTGCCCGGCAGCGGGCAGGGGCTGGCGTTCTGGGCGCTCCAGATCGCGCTCAACACCCTCTGGACGCCCGTTTTCTTTGGCCTCAGGCGGATGCGCGACGGCTTCGGGGTGCTGGTGCTGCTCTGGCTCGCGGTCGCGGCGACGGCGGTTTCCTTCTTCCGGCTCGACCTGATCGCGGGGCTTCTGATGCTGCCCTATGTCGCCTGGGTGAGCGTGGCGGGCGCGCTCAACTTCACCGTCTGGCGGATGAACCCCGAGGTGCGGCCGATCGGCTGACGCCTGCCACATGGCTGTCATCTTCGCGTGATCAAAGACGCGCGCAGGGCAGGGGGCGGGCATGACGGCTGATCCGAAGGATGATATCGCGCGCGCGGCCGAAGCGTGGCTGCGCGAGGAACTGGCGGACGATCTCGACGAGGACTTCGAGGTCGACCTCGATGACGCAATCCTCTCGCGCGAGATCGCGCGCGTCTACAAGACCGCCCATCCCGACACGATCGACCGCGCCACCTATCTGCGCACGCTCCTGCGGCTTCAGGCGGAACTCATCAAGTTGCAGGACTGGGTCGCGCATCGGCGCGAAAAGGTTGTCGTCATCTTCGAGGGGCGCGACAGCGCCGGCAAGGGCGGCGTCATCAAGCGCATCACGCAGCGCCTCAACCCGCGCGTGGTGCGCACCGTCGCGCTGCCCGCGCCGTCGGATCGCGAGCGGACGCAATGGTATTTCCAGCGCTACGTCCCCCATCTGCCGGCAGGGGGCGAGATCGTCCTCTTCGACCGCAGCTGGTACAACCGGGCCGGCGTCGAACGCGTGATGGGATTCTGCACGCCCGACGAGGTCGAGGAATTCTACCGCTCCTGCCCCGAGTTCGAGCGCATGCTCGTGCGTTCCGGCATCACCCTGATCAAATACTGGTTCTCGATTTCCGACGAGGAGCAGCACGTTCGCTTCACCATGCGGATCAAAGACCCGCTCAAGCAATGGAAGCTCTCGCCCATGGACCTCCAGAGCCGCGTGCGCTGGGAGGATTACACCAAGGCCAAGGAAGAGATGCTGATGCGCACGAACATCCCCGAGGCGCCCTGGCACATCGTCGAGGCCAACGACAAGAAGCGCGCGCGCCTCAATTGCATCGACCACCTGCTCGGCCTCATCCCCTATGAGGCGGTGCCCCACACCGAGGTGACCCTGCCCGAGCGCGTCTTCAACCCCGACTACGAACGCAGCGCCCTGCCGGCCGAGCTCTATGTGCCGCGGAAATACTAGCGTTCCTTGACATAGGGCTCGCCGCCCGCGCGCGGCGGGATGGCGCGCCCGACGAAGCCCGCGAGGATCACCACCGTCAGCACATAGGGGGCGGCCTGCATCACCTGCACGGGCACGATGAAATCGCCGATCTCGATGTTCTGATAGCGGTTCGCCACCGCCTCCAAGAGGCCGAACAAGAGGCACGCGCCAAGCGCCTGCCACGGCCGCCATTTGGCAAAGACGAGTGCGGCGAGCGCGATGAAGCCGCGCCCGGCCGTCATGTCCTTGACGAAGCCCGCAACCAGCCCCGTCGCGAGATAGGCCCCCGCGATGCCGCACAAGAGCCCCGCAATCAGGATCGCGCCAAAGCGCAGCCGCGCGACCGAAATGCCCGCCGTGTCGACGGCGGCCGGGTTCTCGCCCACCGCCCGGAGCCGCAGCCCGAAGCGGGTGCGATAGAGCACCCACCACGACGCCGGCACCGCCGCGAGCGCGACATAGACAAGGAGCGTGTGGCCCGAGATGAGCTCGGCCCAGACGGGCCCCAGCACCGGCACGCCCGCGAGCGTCTCGGCGAAGGGGAGCGTGATCGGGCCGAAGCGCGCCCCCTCGGGCAGTTGCGGCGTCCGCCCCCCGAGGCCGAACCAGCGCTGCCCGATCAGCCCCGTGAGCCCGGCCGCAAGGAAGTTGATCGCCACCCCCGAGATCAGCTGATTGCCGCGAAAGCCGATCGAGGCCACCCCATGCACCGCCGAGAGCGCGAGCGACGCCCCGATCCCGGCAATGAGGCCCAGCCACACCGACCCCGTCACCGCCGCCGCCGCCCCGGCCGCGAAGGCCGCGATCAGCATCTTGCCCTCGAGCCCGATGTCGAAGACGCCCGCGCGTTCGGAAAAGAGCCCCGCGAGGCAGGCCAGCAGCAGCGGCGTCGCGAGGCGCAGCGTCGAATCGAGGATCTGGATCAGGGTTGCAAGATCCATCACCGCCCCCGCCCGCCCGAGATGCGCGCCCAGAGCCATTCGGCCGGCATCCGCACCATGTTGTCGAGCGCGCCGGTAAAGAGGATCACCAGCGCCTGGATCACGGTGATGAGTTCGCGCGGGATCTTCGTCCAGAGCGCAAGCTCGGCCCCCCCCTGATAGAGAAAGCCAAAGAGCAGCGCCGCCAGCGCCACCCCCGCAGGATGCGACCGGCCCATCAGCGCCACCGCGATGCCGATGAAGCCCGCCCCCTCGACCGAGTTCAGGAGGAGGCGCTGCGCCTCGCCCATCACGGTGTTGACGGCCATCATCCCCGCCAGCGCCCCCGAGATCAGCATCGCGATGATCGTGACGCGCACGGGGCTGATGCCGGCATAGACGGCGGCGCGCTCGGATTTGCCGAAGGCGCGGATCTGATAGCCGATGCGGGTGCGCCAGATCAGCGCCCAGACCGCAACACCCGCGAGGATCGCGACAAAGAGCGTCACATTCGCGGGCGTGCGGTCGGAAAAGGCGATGCCGAGCGGCTCGAGCACCGCGCCGAGGCGCGGCAGTTGCAGCCCTTCGGCAAAGCGCGCGCTGGCGGGATCCATCGAGCCCGCCGGGCGCAGCACGTTGCTGAGCAGATAGTTCAGGAGCGACGCGGCAATGAAGTTGAACATGATCGTGGTGATCACGATGTGACTGCCGCGCCGGGCCTGAAGCCAGGCGGGCAGCGCCGCCCAGGCCGCGCCGAAGGCCGCGGCCGAGACGGTCGCGGCCAGGAACGCCACCGACCAGTGCGGCCAGGGCAGCATCAGGCAGACGAGCGCGACCCCGAGGCCGCCAAGCGTCGCCTGCCCCTCGCCCCCGATGTTGAAGAGGCCGGCGTGGAAGGCGACCGCGACCGCGAGCCCCGTGAACATGAAGTTCGTCGCGTAATAGAGCGTATAGCCCCAGCCATAGGTCGAGCCCAGCGCGCCCTCGACCATGAGCTTCATCGCCGCGACCGGATCCTCGCCGATCGCGAGGATGACGAGGCCCGAGATCGCAAAGGCGATGACGAGGCTCGCGAGCGGCACGACCAGCGCGTCGAGGAGCGGCGGCAGGGGGCGGCGCGCGCTCATGCGACACCCGCCATCATCAGGCCGAGGTCGCGTTCGTCGGTCGCGCCGGCCGCGCGCTCGCCCATGATGCGGCCGTCGAACATCACGAGGATGCGGTCGGCGAGCGAGAGGATTTCGTCGAGCTCGACACTCACCAGCAGGATCGCGCTGCCGGCGTCGCGCAGCGCGACGATGCGCTGGTGGATGAACTCGATCGCGCCGATGTCGACCCCGCGCGTGGGCTGGCCGACGATCAGCACCTTCGGCGCGCGGTCGATCTCGCGCGCGACGACGATCTTTTGCTGGTTGCCGCCCGAAAAGGCGCGCGCCGGCAGGTCGGGGTTGGGCGGGCGGACATCGAAGCGCGCCATCTTGTCGGCCGTATCGGCCCTGAGCGCCCCGTTCGCCATGAAAAGCGCATTCGCCTGATATTCGGCCGCGTGGTGATAGCCGAGCGCGACATTCTCCCACGCGGCGAAATCCATGATGAGGCCGAGGTTCTGGCGGTCCTCGGGCACATGGGCAAGGCCCGCGGCGCGCCGCGCCTGCCCGTCGGCGCCGGGCCCGCCGAGCGCCACGGGCGCCCCCGCGATCGAAAGCCGCCCCTCGGCCGGCCGGATGCCCGCGAGCACCTCGAGGAGTTCGGACTGCCCGTTGCCCGCCACGCCTGCGATGCCGAGGATCTCGCCCGCCCGCAGCGCGAAGGAGACGCCGCGCAGCCGCTCGACCCCGCCCGGATCGACGACCTGCAGCCCCTCGGCCGCAAGCGCGACCGCGCCCGGGCGGGCGGGCGCCTTCTCGACCCGGAGCAGCACCTTGCGCCCGACCATCAGCTCGGCGATCTTTTCGGGCGAGGTTTCGGCCGTGGTCAGGGTCGCGACCATCTCGCCCCGGCGCATGACGCTCACGCGCTCGGTCACCTCCATGATCTCGCGCAGCTTGTGGGTGATGAGGATCACCGTCTTGCCCTGCCGCGCGAGGCCCTTGAGGATGCGAAAGAGATGGTCCGCCTCGGCCGGGGTCAGGACGCCCGTCGGCTCGTCGAGGATCAGAATGTCGGCCTGCCGGTAGAGCGCCTTGAGGATCTCGACCCGCTGCTGATGTCCGACCGAGAGCGTCTCGACCACCGCATCGGGGTCGACCTCGAGCTCGTAGTCGCGCGCAAGCCGGCCAAGCTCGGCGCGCGCACGCGCAAGCGAGGGGGCGAGCCGCGCGCCCTCCTCGGCGCCGAGGATGACGTTCTCGAGCACGGTGAAGTTCGGCACCAGCTTGAAATGCTGGAACACCATGCCGATGCCCGCGCGGATCGCGGCGCGGCTGTCGGCGATCTCGGCGCGTGCACCGCTGATCAGGATCTCGCCCCGGTCGGCGCGGTAGAAGCCGTAGAGGATCGACATCAGCGTGGATTTGCCCGCGCCATTCTCGCCGACGATGCCGTGGATCGTGCCGCGCGCGACCGAGAGATCGATGTCGCGGTTGGCCTGCACTGGCCCGAATGCCTTCGAGATGCCGCGCAGCTCGATCGCGGGCACCTGCGGCAAAGGGGCAGCCGTCGCCGGCTGCCCCGAGTGGTTCTCGCGCGACATGGGCGCGCCCGGGCGGTCGCGGCCGCTCAGTTCACCGGGCAGCTGTTGTCGGACATGTAGTCATGCACCGCGCGCGTACCCGCGATGATCTCGGCAGCCGCCGCATCGACCGCGGCCTGCATATCGGCCGAGACGAGGCTCGCGTTGTTGTCGTCCATCGCATAGCCGACCCCGCCCGAGGCGAGGTTCATCACCTGCACGCCGGTCTGAAGGTCGGTGCCCATCTTGAACGCCTCGTAGACGGCGTTGTCGACGCGCTTGAGCATCGAGGTCAGCACCTTGCCCGGGTGCATGTAGTTCTGGTTCGAATCGACCCCGACCGAGAGGATCCCCTCATCAGCCGCCGCCTGCAGCACGCCGATGCCGGTGCCGCCGGCCGCTGCATAGATCACATCCGCGCCCTGCGCCTTCTGGCTGCGGGCAAGCTCGGCGCCCTTGACCGGGTCGTTCCAGGCGGCGGGCGTCGTGCCGGTCATGTTCTGGATGATGACGGCATTGGGGTTCACGGCCTTGACGCCCTGCGCATAGCCGCAGCCGAAGCGGCGGATGAGGGGGATGTCCATCCCGCCGATGAAGCCCACCGTGCCCGTCTTCGACGCCTTCGCCGCCATCATGCCGACGAGGTAGGAGCCCTCATGCTCGGTGAAGACGACCGAGCGGACGTTGGGCTGGTCGACCACCATGTCGATGATGGCGAATTTCGTGCCCGGAAAGTCGGGTGCCACCTGGTTGAGCACATCGCCGAAGGCAAAGCCCGTCATCACGACCGGGTTCGCGCCCGATTCGGCCAGACGGCGCAGCGCCTGTTCGCGCTGGGCCTCGGACTGCATCTCGATTTCCTTGTAGCTGCCGCCGGTTTCCCCGGCCCAGCGCTTGGCGCCCTCATAGGCGGCCTCGTTGAACGACTTGTCGAACTTGCCGCCGAGATCGAAGATCAGCGCGGGTTCGGCGAGGGCGGCGCCCGCCGTCAGGGCAAGCGCGGCGGCGGTGGAGGCCAGTTTGTGCATGAAGGTCATGATATACTCCGGTAGATGGGGTGCGAAGGGTCTGGTCGCGTCCGAGGGCGCGCCCGCTTGGGCCGATGGATCAGAATAGGCCCAAGCGCGTGACGGCGGTCAACCCCTTTCAGAGCGGATCGTGCGCCATCACCACCGCATCCTCGGCCGCGCCTGCGGGCGTGGCGTAATAGCCCCGCCGCCGCCCGGTCTCGCGCCAGCCCGCGGCCGCATAAAGCGCGCGCGCCGCCCCGTTCGAGGCCGCGACCTCGAGAAAGCCCGCCGTCGCGCTCTGCGCGCGCGCCGCCGCGGCAAAACGCCCGAGCAGGTCGCGCGCGATGCCCTGCCGCCGCGCCTCGGGTGCCACGACCAGCGTCAGAAGCTCGGCCTCGGGCCCCGCGACGCGGCCGAGCGCAAAGCCCCGCCCGGCGGGATCGGCGATCAGGAAGACGCCGCGCGCGCCGAGAAGGTCCGCGAATTCCGCTGCCGTCCAGGGCCGCGGCACGGCGATCGCGCGCGCATGGAGTGCGGCGAGTGCCGCAGGGCTCATCTCGGGGCTCATCTTTGGGCTCATGCCCCGGCCGGCTGCGGGCGCGCGTCGGGGGCGCGCAGATAGAGGGGTGCGGGGCGCGGCTGGTTCGTGCCGAGGCGCGCCGCGGCGATCCGCGCGACCGCGACGCCAAGCGGCAGGGCAGGGGGCAGCACCGCGCCGCCCGTCAGCGCCGCCGCCGCCCCGGCCGCCGACCCCGCAAGCGCCACCGCCCCGAGCAGGGGTGCGAGATCCGAAAGGTCGCAAAGCCGCGGGCCCTCATCCGCGCCCAGCCCGAATTCCTGAAGATAGACCTCGCCGCGCCGCGCATCCTCGATCACCGCGAGCGGCCGCGCGAGCCCCTCGGCGCGCGCCTCGAGCAGGCCCACCCCGATCGCCGGCACGCCGAGGCCGAGCGCGATGCCCCGCGCCGCCGCGACCGCGATGCGCACGCCGGTGAAATTACCGGGCCCCGTCCCGACCCCGACCGCCGCGAGGTCGCGCCAATTCGCGCCGCCCTCGGCCAGCACGGCCTCGAGCATCGGCATCAGCCGCTCGGCCTGGCCGATCGCGATCTCCTCATGCGCCGAGGCGAGCACGCGCGGCCCGGCGACCAGTGCTGCGCAGCACCACGGGCCCGAGGTGTCAAAGCCGAGGATCAGCGGCCCGTCGGGCGCCATGGGGGCACCTTCAGACGGTGACCGGCCGGACCTCGGTCACCTCGGGGATGTAGTGGCGCAAGAGGTTCTCGATCCCCATCTTGAGGGTCAGGGTCGAGGACGGGCAGCCCGCGCAGGCGCCCTTCATGTGCAGATAGACCACGCCGCGGTCGAAGCCGTGAAAGGTGATGTCGCCCCCGTCCTGCGCGACGGCCGGCCGCACGCGGGTATCAAGGAGTTCCGTGATCTGGCGCACGATGGCGCCATCCTCGGCCGCATGGGCCTTGTGGCCCGATTGCGCCGCACCCTCGATCACCGGCGCGCCCGACTGGTAGTGATCCATCACCGCCCCGAGGATCGCAGGCTTGAGATGCTCCCACCCCGCCTCGGCCGATTTCGTCACCGTCACGAAGTCCGAGCCGAGGAACACCCCCGTCACCCCCTCGACCGCGAAGATGCGCGTGGCGAGCGGGCTTGCCGCGGCCGCCTCGGCCGAGGTGAAATCGGCCGTGCCCGCGGGCATCACCGCCTCGCCGGGGATGAACTTGAGCGTCGCGGGATTGGGTGTCGATTCAGTCTGGATGAACATCGCAAGATCCCCCTGTTCACTCCGATATGCGAACCGCGCCCGGTCGAGTCAAGCCGGACCCCCTGACGCAGCCCGACCCTACGCAGCCCTGCCCGGCCCGAGGTCGATCCTGAGCCCGTCGCGCCCGATGCTGAGGGGGCCCTGCCAGTGCGGCGCGACGGCGGCCTGCCAGTCGGCAGGCCCGAAGGCCGGATCGTCCGAGGGGATCAGGTGATGGAGCGCGAGGTGCCCGACCCCGGCGGCGGCCGCGATGCGCGCGGCCTCGGCCGCGGGCGTGTGGCTGCGCGTCAGATGCGCCATCAGCCGCGGCCCCGCATTCCCGACCCGCGCCACCAGCGCCGGCAGCGCGGCCTCGAGCATCGCCTCATGCACGAGCAGATCGGCGCCCCGCGCGAAATCGGCCAGCCGCGGCAGCGGCGCGGTATCGCCCGAGAGCACGACATGATGCGACCCGGTGCGGAACGAAAGGGCGAAGGCATCGTCGATCGGCGGATGCGGCACCCGCAGCGCCGCGACCTCGAGCCCCTCGGCGCGCAGAAACACCCCCGGCCGGATCTCGTGGATGCGCAGCATGGGCCCGAGGTCGGGCCGCCCCTCGTCGTCGATGCGCACGGCGATGTCGGCCGCCATCGCCTGCAGGAACGCCGCCCAATAGGCCCCGAGGCCCGGCGGCCCCCAGAGATCGACCGGATGCCTCAGGCCCGCCGTCCACGCCGTGTGCAAGAGCGGCCCGAGTTCGAGGTAATGATCCGAATGCAGATGCGTGATGAAGATCCGCGTCAGCCGCTCGAGCGCGACACCCTGATCCACAAGCGCCCGCGTGACCCCGAGGCCGCAGTCCACCACGATCTCCTCACCCCCGAGGCGCAGGAGCGTCGCGGTCGGGTTGGTCGATCCCGGCCGGATCGCGGGCCCCCCCTTGGTGCCAAGGAGCACGACGCAATTCTCGGGCAGGGGCGGATGGGCGGCAGGGGGCATCGGATGTCTCGGCTGTCTGGGCGTGTTCGGGGCCGCAGGCTCGCAGGTCGGGGCGGGCGGGGCAAGGCCCTCGGGGCCCTGCTCTGCGCCATGGCGCGCGCGCCGGAGGCGTGCTAGGGCGCGCGCATGACACCCTTACCCGACAAGGCCGCCCTCAGCGCCTTTCTGGCCGAGAACCCGAGCGCGACGCGGCGCGACATCGCGCGCGCCTTCGGCATTCGCGGCGCGCTCAAGGCCGAGTTGCGCGCCCTTCTGGCCGAGATCGCCGAGGAAGAGGGCGCAGGCCCCGCCGCGCGCGGCCGCCGCCGCACCGCATCCGAGGGGGCGGGGCAGGCGGGCGATCTGCCACCGGTCGGCGTCTTCGAGGTGACGGCCCCGGACCGCTCGGGCGACATCTTCGCGCGCCCCGTGCCGTGGAAGGGCGAGGGCGACGCGCCGGCCGTGCAGATCGTCGCGCGCGCAGGCGATCCCGCGCTTGGGGCGGGCGACCGCGTCCTGCTGCGGATCATCCCGGCCGAGGGGGGCGCCGAGGGGGTGGTCGGGCGACTGATCCGGCGGCTTCAGCCCTCGCGGCTGCGCGTCCTCGGGATCTATCGCACGAGCGGCGAGGGCGGGCGCATCCAGCCCATCGACAAGGGCGCCGACCTCGAATGGCTGGTGGCGCGCGGCGCGAGCATGGGCGCGCGCGACGGCGAGCTGGTCGAGGCCGAGGCGATCGGGTCGCGCGCGCGCATCGGCCTGCCGCGCGCCTCGGTGACGGCGCGGCTGGGCGATCCGTCGGCGCCGAAGGCGGTCTCGCTCATCGCGATCCACCAGCACGCGATCCCGGACGTCTTTTCGGATGCGGCGCTGGCCGAGGCCGAGGCGGCTGAACCTTGCGCGCTCGGGCGGCGCGAGGATCTGCGCGCGCTGCCCTTCGTCACGATCGACCCGCATGACGCGCGCGACCGCGACGATGCGGTGCTCGCGCTGCCCGACACCGACCCGGCCAATCCCGGCGGGCATCTCCTCTGGGTCGCGATCGCCGATGTCGCCCATTACGTCCGCCCGCAATCGGCACTCGACCGCGAGGCGCGGCTGCGCGGCAATTCGACCTATTTCCCCGACCGGGTGGTGCCGATGCTGCCCGAGGCGCTCTCGGGCGATCTCTGCTCGCTCCACGAAGGGGTGGACCGGCCCTGCGTGGCGGTCTGCATGACCATCGACGCCGAGGGGCGCAAGCGCGGCCACCGCTTCGTGCGCGGCCTGATGCGGAGCCGCGCGGCGCTTTCCTATCACGCGGTGCAGGCGGC
>JAUREX010000045.1 GCA_030834485.1 Gemmobacter sp. | reverse complement strand
GCGAGCGTGTCGGCCGCGACCAGCGCCTGCGCGCCCGCCTGCGCGACGCGAAAGACGCCCGAGAGGTCGGTGTCGATGACGCGCGCCCAATCCTCGGCCGCCGTCTCGAGCGCGCGGCCCCCGCCCGCGATGCCTGCGTTGTTGATGATTATCGCGCAGGGGCCGACCTCGGCGAAGGCGGCCGCGACCGAGGCCGCATCGGTGACATCGAGCGCGACCGCGCGCGCCCGCCCGCCGCCCGCCCGGATCGCGGCGGCCGCCTCGGCGCAGGCCCCGACGCGGCGCGCGCCCAGCACGACCTCGGCGCCCTCGGCAGCGAGCAGGCGCGCGAAATGCAGCCCGAGGCCGGAGGATGCCCCCGTCACCAGCGCCCGCTGCCCCGCCAGAACCGCCTGCCCTGCCATGTCGCCCCCCTTCGGACCGGGACGGAGGCTAGCCTCGGGCATCGGCGCGTGCAATCAGTGTCCGACCACAAGCCGGAGACCGCCATGACCCGCCCGCCCGCCGACCCGCTCGGACGCCTGCCCTTTGCCACCGGGCGCTCGGCGCCGCTCGTCTCGCCGCTCTTGCCTTCGGTCGTCTGGAAGGCGGCGGGGCCCGATGATCTCGATGCGCTCTATGCCGAGGGGTCGGGCTATACCTATGCGCGCGAGGGGCACCCCAACGCCGATGCGCTGGGCGCGCGGATCGATGCGCTCGAGGGGGCGGCGGGCGGGATCGTCACCGGCTCGGGCATGGCGGCCGTCACGCTCGCGCTCCTGGGGACGCTGCGCGCCGGCGACCGGCTTCTTGCCGCCGAGCGGCTCTATGGCCGCTCGATGCGCCTTCTGGCCGAGGTGCTGCCGGGCATGGGCATCGCCGTCGACCGCGCCGATGCGACGCAGGGCGATGCGTTCGCCGCCGCGCTCCGCCCCGGGACGCGCGCGATCCTGATCGAGACGGTCTCGAACCCCGATCTGCGGGTGGCCGACCTTGACCCCATCGCCGCTGCTGCGCGCAAGGCGGGTGCCGCCCTCATCGTCGATGCGACCTTCTCGACGCCGCGCGCGATCCGGGTGCTCGGGCGCGGCGCGGATGTGGTGGTGCAATCGGTGACGAAGCTCATGGCGGGGCATTCGGATGTGACGCTCGGCTATGTCGGCCTGCGCGATCCGGCCCGGATCGCGCCGATGCGGGCGCTGGCCGTCACCCTCGGGCTGACGCCCTCGCCCTTCGATTGCTGGCTGGCCGAGCGGGGGCTTCTGACCTTCGCGCTCCGCCACGACCGGGCCGAGGCGACGGCGCGGATGCTTGCCGATGCGGTGGCGGGCATGGCGGGGGTCGTGCGCGTCCTCTATCCGGGCAGGCCCGATCATCCCGACCACGCGCGCGCCGAGGCGCTGTTCGGCGGGCGGGGCGGGGCGCTCTTTTCCTTCGAGGTCGCGGGCGGGCGGGCGGCGGCGAACGCCCTCGTGGCCGCCATGCCCGAGGTCGCCTTTGCCCCGACGCTCGGCGATGTGGCAACGACGCTGTCGCATCCCGCGACATCCTCGCACCGCGCGCTGACGCCCGAGGGGCGGGCAGCACTCGGCCTCTCGGAGGGGTTCTTTCGCGTCTCGGTCGGGATAGAAGAGCCCGAGGCACTGCACGCGGCCTTCGCGCGCGGCATCGCCGCCGCCGTCGCGGCCACCTAGGACCAGAAGGCGCGCAGCACCCCCGCGAGGTCGCCCGGATGGCTGAGCGGCAGCATGTGCCCCGCCCCGGGGATTGTCGCCCGGCGCGCATCCGGCAGCCGTGCCCCGAGCGCGCGCAGGATCGCCCCGATCACCGGCGGCGAGGCCGCGCCATCGACAAGGAGGACGGGCAGGTCGAGCGATTCGAGCCCGCCGGGGCGCAGGAGCGTGCCGGTCCGGTCCTCTGTCAGCAGGGCGCCCGCGGGGATGAGGTCGATGCGTCGCGCGAGCCCCGCCCGCTGCGCGGGTGCGAGCCCCTCCCACGGGGCGCCGCTGCCCCAGATCGCGAGAAAGTCGCGCGCGGCCTCCTCGCGCCGGCCCTCGGCGAGGGCGCTCGCGAAGGGCGCGTGGGCGCGCAGATGGTCCGCGTGTTCGGGCGTGCGGCGGGCGGCGGCAAAGAGGACAGGCTCGATCAGGCAGAGCGTGCGGATCGCTTGGGGCCGTTCGAGCGCGAGCCAGAGCGCGACCAGCGCGCCGAAGGAATGCCCGACCAGATCGCATGGGCCCGCCATCGCCGCGAGTTCGGCCCGGCAGAGGTCGATGGCGCGCATCGCATGCCCCTCGGGGGCGGCGTCGGCGTTGCGGCCGTGGCCGGGCAGATCGAAACTGCGGATCGCCGCATCCGGGCCGAGCTCGCGCGCAAGCCCCGCCCATGCCCCCGCCGAGGCCAGCGCCGCGTGAACCGCCAGAACCGCGCGCGGGGCGGCCGCGCTCAAGCGCTCACGCCGAGGTGGCGGGCGAGGAAATCGAGCCGGTCCTGCCCCCAGAAGCGCTCATCGCCCACGATGTAGAAGGGCACGCCGAAGACACCGGCCGCGACCGCATCCTCGAGGTTGCGGCCATAGGTCTCGGCCCCGACGAAAAGGCCCCGGTCGGCAAGGCCCGGGTCGAAGCCATGCGCCTCGAGCGCGGCGCGGATGACGTCATCCTCGGCGATGTTCTTCTCTTCGGCCCAGCAGGCGCGCATCAGCGCGTGCACGAGCCCGCCCAGATCGCCCCCGCCGGCCGCCTGCGCGGCGATGATGGCATAGGCCGCCGGCGCCGCGTTCGTCGGGAAATGCGCGGGCCTGAGCGTCAGCGGCAGCCCCAGATGCGCCGAATGACGGCGCAGTTCCTGCAGCCGGTAGGCCTTGCGGTTCTCGTGCCGGTCCGCGAGCGCAACGCCGCCGGTGCGGGCAAAGAGTTGCACCGGATCGACCGGGATGTAGCAGATCTCCGCCCCGGCGCGCGCCGCGATCTCCTCGAGCCGCTGCCCGGCCAGATAGCACCAGGGCGAAATCGCCGAGAGGTAATAATCGATGCGCATGTGCCGCCCCCTTTGGTGCCCGGACCTGTTTGCAAGACCCTAGCCGGGTGCTAAGGCGTGTCAACGTCACGATTCCTTTGCACTCACCCGAACGGAGGCGCCGATGCCGGTGATGACCGAACCGAAGCTCATCTCGGGCAACGCCAACCGGCCCCTCGCCAACGCCATCGCGCGGCGGATGTCGATGCACCGGGGCATGTCGGTCGGGCTCGTCGATGCGCGGGTGGAGCGGTTCAACGATCAGGAAATCTTCGTCGAGGTCTACGAGAACGTCCGCGGCGAGGACATGTTCATCATCCAGCCGACCTCGAACCCCGCAAACGACAACCTGATGGAGCTGCTCATCATCGCCGATGCGCTGCGCCGGTCCTCGGCGGCGCGCATCACGGCCGTGATCCCCTATTTCGGCTATGCCCGGCAGGACCGGCGCAGCAAGGCGCGCACGCCCATCTCGGCCAAGCTGGTGGCGAACCTCATCGTCGAGGCCGGGATCGAGCGGGTGCTGACGATGGATCTGCACGCGGCCCAGATCCAGGGCTTCTTCGACATTCCTGTCGACAACCTCTATGCCGCGCCGATCTTCGCGATGGATGTCGAGCATCACTTTCGCGGCCGGATGGAGAACCTCACCATCGTCTCGCCCGATGTGGGCGGCGTCAGCCGCGCGCGCGAACTGGCCAAGCGGCTCGGCTGCGCGCTCGCGATCGTCGACAAGCGGCGCGAGAAGGCGGGCGAGATCGCCGAGATGACGGTCATCGGCGATGTACGCGGCCAGACCTGCATCATGGTCGACGACATCTGCGACACGGCCGGCACGCTCTGCAAGGCGGCCGAGGTGCTCTCGGAGGCGGGCGCGACCGAGGTGCACGCCTATATCACGCATGGCGTCCTCTCGGGCCCCGCGATCGAGCGGATCACGGGGTCGGTGATGAAATCCTTCGTCACCACCGACACGATCGAGCCCAACGGCCGCGTGCGCGCCGCGCCGAACATCCGCGTGGTGCCGACCGCGCCGATCTTCGCGCAGGCGATCATGAACATCTGGAACGGCACCTCGGTTTCCTCGCTCTTCGAGGCCGAGACGCTGCAACCGGTCTACGAGGGTCTCTATCGCCGCGGCTGACCCCCGCGACCAGCCGGAGGCTGCCCCATGCGCAAGGCCGAGATCGTCCGCAAGACGTCCGAGACCGACATCCGCCTGACCATCGACCTCGACGGGACGGGCGCGCATCGGATCGCGACGGGGGTCGGTTTTTTCGACCACATGCTCGCGCAACTCGCGCGCCATGCGCTGATCGACATCGAGCTTGCCGCGAAGGGCGACACCCATATCGACGACCACCACACGGTCGAGGATTGCGGCATCGCGCTCGGCCAGGCGCTGGCGCAGGCATTGGGCGACAAGCGCGGCATCCGCCGCTATGGCCATTCCGTGCTGCCGATGGATGATGCGCGCATCGAGGCGGCACTCGACCTCTCGGGGCGGCCCTATCTGGTGTGGGATTGCTCGTTCGCCGCGCCGAAGATCGGCAGCTTCGACACCGAACTCGTGCGCGAGTTCTTCCAGGCCTTCGCCAGCCACGGAGGCATCACGCTGCATGTGACCAAGGCCGCGGGCATCAACGCCCATCACATCGCCGAGGCCGCCTTCAAGGCGGTGGCGCGCGCGCTGCGCATGGCGGTCGAGCCCGACCCGAGGGGCGCGGGCGCCATCCCCTCGACCAAGGGGACGCTCTGAGCGCGATGACGACGGTTCTGGTCGATTACGAGGCGGGCAACCTGCACTCGGCCGAAAAGGCGTTCCAGCGCATGGCGGCCGAGACGCGGGCGGGCGCGGTCGTCGTCAGCGGCGACCCCGACACAGTCGCAGCGGCCGCGCGCATCGTGCTGCCGGGGGATGGCGCCTTTGCCGCCTGCCGCGCGGCGCTCGAGGCCCGGCCGGGGCTGATGGCGGCGCTGCGCTCGGCGGTGATCGGGCGACGCGTGCCCTTTCTCGGCATCTGCGTCGGGATGCAGATGCTTGCCGATCGCGGCGAGGAAGGGGTCGAGACGGCCGGCCTCGGCTGGATCGGCGGCACGGTGCGGCGCATCCGGCCCGATGACCCCACGCTCAAGATCCCGCACATGGGCTGGAACGACCTCAGGATCGAGCAGCCGCACCCGATCCTCGAGGGGGTGGCGACGGGGGATCACGTCTATTTCGTCCACTCCTACCGCTTCGAGGTCGCGCAGCGGGCCGATCTGCTCGCGACGGCGCAGCACGGGGCCGAGATCGCGGCGGTGATCGCGCGCGACAACATCGTCGGCACGCAGTTCCACCCCGAAAAGAGCCAGTCCACCGGGCTGCGGATGATCGCCAACTTCCTGCGCTGGCAGCCCTAGCGGCCGACCGCCTCGCGCCAGTGGCGCCGGCAGAGCGAGACATAGGTGTCGTTCCCGCCGATGACGACCTGCGCGCCATCGCGCTCGGGCTGGCCGTCGGGGCCGAGGCGGACGACCATCGTCGCCTTGCGGCCGCAATGGCAGATCGTGCGGACCTCGCGCAGATCGTCGGCCCAGGCGAGGAGTGCGGCCGAACCGGGGAAAAGCTCGCCCCGGAAATCGACCCTCAACCCGTAGCACATCACCGGCACCTCGAGGTCGTCGGCCGCGCGCGCGAGTTGCCAGACCTGTTCGCGCGACAGGAACTGCGCCTCATCGACAAAGACGCAGGCGCAAGGCCCCTCGGCCAGGCGCGCCCCGATGCGCGCAAAGAGATCGTCGCCCGGCGCGAAGGTCTCGGCGCCCGCCTCGATCCCGATGCGCGAGGCGATGCGCCCTGCCCCGGCCCGATCATCGAGCCGGGCGGTCAAGAGCAGCACCTCCATCCCGCGTTCGCGATAGTTGTGCGCCGCCTGCAGGAGGATCGCGGACTTGCCCGCGTTCATGGTCGAGAAGTGGAAGTAGAGCTTGGCCATGCCGCAAAATAGCCCGCCCGGCCCGGCGCCGCCAAGGGGGATCAGGCGGCGACTTCCTCTTCGGCCGACTGGCGCGCCCACATCGCCGCATAGCGCCCCTCGCGCGCGAGCAGCGCCTCATGCGTGCCCTCCTCGACGATCCGGCCGGCCTCGAGCACGACGATGCGGTCGGCCTCGGCGATGGTCGAGAGGCGGTGCGCGATCACGATGACGCTGCGCCCGCGGCCCATCTCCTGGAGGGCGTCCTGGATGTCCCGCTCGGTCTGGGAATCGAGCGCGCTCGTGGCCTCGTCGAGCAAGAGGATCGGCGGATCCTTGAGGAGCGTGCGCGCGATACCCACGCGCTGCTTCTCGCCGCCCGAGAGCTTCAGCCCCCGCTCGCCGACCTTGGTCTGATAGCCCTCGGGCAGCGAGGCGACGAAATCATGGATGCGCGCGGCGCGCGCGGCGGCCTCGATCTCGGCCTGGGTCGCGCCGGGGCGGCCATAGGCGATGTTGTAGAGGATCGTGTCATTAAAGAGGACGGTATCCTGCGGCACGACCCCGATCGCTGCGCGCAGGCTGTCCTGCGTCACCGCGCGCAGGTCCTGCCCGTCGATGCGGATCGACCCGCCGGTGACATCATAAAAGCGGAAGAGAAGCCGCCCGATGGTCGACTTGCCCGACCCCGAGGGCCCCAGGATCACGATGAACTCGCCCCGCGCGGCAATGAAATCGACCCCGCGGAGCGCGTGCACCGCGAACGCGCCCGCGCGATAGGTCTTTTCGAGGGCCGCAACCCGCAAGAGCGCGTCTCGGGCAGTGCCCGGCGCCTGGACTGGCAAAACGCCCATCGCGGAAATCCCCCTCGGGCAATGCGGCCGCGGCGATGCGCCGGTCCTATCGCGTCGCGCGCATCATGTCACCACGTTTCCATCTTGCCGAGAACTCAGGCCCGGGCGCGATGGCGCGGGCCGATGGGCGCAGGCGCGGTGGACCTGCCGCGGCCCCGCGCGATGCCCCGGGGCCTCGATCCCTCAATGCGTCCATGATGCGATCCTGCGCTGCGTTGCGGGGCCGAGATTGACGCAGCACGCCCGCCCCTGCCGTGATCGCCCTTACACCACGGCCGCGGAACGGGGCGGGGCGGGGCGCTTCCAATCGTCGCAGGTGCGTGCGAGTATAAGTGAAGGAATCATGACAAAACCGAGGTCGCGCACATGAACAGAACTCCCCTCTCCGTCCTGAGCCGTCGCCGCCTGCTTCAGGCCTCCGCCGGTGCCTCCGCACTCGCCTCGCTCGGGCTCGGCGGGCGCGCGCTCGCGCAGTCGCCGCTGTCGGTCGCGGGCATCTACACCGTCCCCGTCGAGCAGCAGTGGGTGAGCCGCATCCACAAGGCCGCCGAGGCCGCCGTCGCGCGCGGCGACATCGCCTATCAGTATTCCGAGAACACCTCGAACACCGACTATCCGCGCGTCATGCGCGAATATGCCGAAGCCGGTGCGAACCTCATCGTCGGCGAAGTGTTCGGCGTCGAGCAGGAGGCGCGCGAGGTCGCGGCCGATTATCCCAACGTCGCCTTCCTGATGGGGTCGTCGTTCAAGGAAGACCCGGCGCTCGCGAATTTCGCGGTCTTCGACAACTACATCCAGGATGCCGCCTATCTCTCGGGGCTGATCGCCGGGGCGATGACGCAATCGGGCAACATCGGGATGGTCGGGGGCTATCCGATCCCCGAGGTGAACCGGCTGATGAACGCCTTCATGGCGGGCGTGCGCGAAGTGCGGGCGGATGCGCGCTTTCAGGTGAGCTTCATCGGCTCGTGGTTCGATCCGCCCAAGGCCAAGGAGACGGCGTTCGGCATGATCGAGGCGGGCGCGGATGTGATGTATGCCGAGCGCTTCGGCGTCTCGGACGCCGCGAAGGAACGCGGCGTGCTCGCGATCGGCAACGTCATCGACACGCAGGCGGATTATCCCGACACGGTCGTGGCTTCGGCGATCTGGCATTTCGAGCCGACGATGGATGCCGCGATCGCGGCGGTGAAGGGCGGGCAGTTCGTCGCGGCCGATTACGGCCTCTATTCCTTCATGAAGCACGGCGGCTGCTCGCTCGCGCCGCTCGGGACCTTCGAGGGCAAGGTGCCGGCCGACATCATGGCCAAGGTGGCCGAGCGCGAGGCCGCGATCCGCAGCGGCGCGATGACGGTGACGATCGACGATTCCGAGCCGAAATCCTCGTGAATGGCGCCCGCGACCGCAGCGCCCGTCGTGCTGCGGCTCGAGGGGATCACCAAGCGCTTCGGCACGCTGACCGCCAATGACGCGGTCAGCCTGTCGCTGGGGGCCGGTGAGGTCGTCGCGCTGCTGGGCGAGAACGGGGCCGGCAAGACCACGCTGATGAACATCCTCTTCGGCCATTACTCGGCCGATGAGGGGGTCGTCGAGGTCGGGGGCCTCCCCCTGCCCCCGGGCGCGCCGCGCGCGGCGATCGCGGCCGGGGTGGGGATGGTGCACCAGCACTTCACCCTCGCCGAGAACCTCTCGGTCGTCGACAACATCCTGATCGGGACCGAGCCGCTCTGGCGGCTGCGCGCAGGCCGCGGGGCGGCGCGCGCGCGCATCGCGGCCCTGTCGCGCGACTTCGGGCTGGCGGTCGACCCCGAGGCGGTCGTCGCGAGCCTGAGCGTGGGCGAGCGGCAGCGGGTCGAGATCCTCAAGGCGCTCTATCGCGACGCGCGCATCCTCGTGCTCGACGAGCCGACCGCGGTGCTGACCCCGCAGGAGGCCGAGGCGCTTTTTGCAACGCTGCGCCGGATGGTCGCGCAGGGGCTGTCGGTCATCTTCATCTCGCACAAGCTTCACGAGGTGATGGCACTTGCCTCGCGGGTCGTGGTGCTGCGGCAGGGGCGGATCGCGGGCGAGGTGGCGGTGGCCGACACGACGCCCGCGGCCCTTGCCGCGCTGATGGTCGGGGCGGCGCCGGCGCCGGCGCAGATCGCCCCCGCACCCGCCGGGCCCGCCCGGCTGCGGCTGCGCGGCGTGACGACGCCGAACGAGGGCGCGCGCCCGGGGCTGCGGGGCATCGACCTGACGCTCGCGGGCGGGCAGATCACCGGGCTTGCGGGGGTGTCGGGCAACGGGCAGGGCGCGATTGCGGCGCTGATCTCGGGCCTTGCGCGGCCCGAGGCGGGCTCGATCGAGATCGACGGGCGCGAGGCAGGGCGCGGATGGTCGGCGCGCGCGGCCCTCGATGCGGGCATCGCGCGCATCCCCGAGGATCGCCACGGCACCGGCAGCATCGCCGATCTGAGCCTGACCGAGAACGCGATCCTCGAGCGCTTTACCCGGCCCCCCTTCAGCCGGCGCGGCTGGCTCGACCGGGGTGCGGCGCGGCGCTTTGCCGAAGGGCTCATCGCGCGCCACGACGTGCGCTGCCCGGGGCCGGATGCGCGCATCCGGCTGCTCTCGGGCGGGAACATGCAAAAGCTCATCCTCGGGCGCGCGCTTTCGGGCGATCCGGGGGTGATCCTGGCCAACCAGCCGGTGCGGGGGCTCGATGTGGGCGCGATCGGCTTCGTTCATGCCGAACTGCTCGCGGCGCGCGCGCGGGGGGCGGCGATCCTGCTCATCTCCGAGGACCTTGACGAGATCATGGGGCTGGCGGATGTGATCCATGTCATCTCGGCCGGCCGCCTCTCGCCGGGGTTTGCGCGCGGCACGAAGACGGCGGCAGAGCTTGGCGTCTGGATGGCGGGCGGGGGCTTTGCCGATGCGGCTTGAACCGATCGCGGCGCCCTCTCTCTGGCGCCTCGCGGGGCTGCCGGCGGCGGCGCTGGCGGCGACCGTCCTTGCGGGGTCGCTTCTGGCGCTGATCGCGGGGGCCGATCCGCTCGCAACGCTCGGGCTGGTCGTGAAGGGGGCGGTCGGGTCGCGCTTTGCACTGCTCGAGACGCTCAACCGGGCGACGCCGCTCATCTTCACGGGGCTGGCGGTGGCGGTGGCGTTCCGCGCGCGGCTGTGGAACATCGGGGCCGAGGCGCAGCTTTACCTCGGCGCGGTCGCGACAGTCGCGATCGGGACCGCGGGCCTCGGGCTGCCGGCGGCGGTGGTCCTGCCGATGATGGCGGGGGGGGCGGTGATCGCGGGCGCGCTCGCGCTGCTGGTGCCTGCCCTCCTCAAGACGCGGATGGGCGTCGACGAGGTCGTGACGACGCTGCTGTTCAACTTCATCGCGATCCTCTTCGTCTCCTATCTGATCGAGGGGCCGATGAAGGACCCGATGGGGATGGGGTGGCCCAAATCCGAGCGGCTGCCCGACCCGCTGCGCCTGCCGCGCATGATCGAGGGGGTCCGGCTGCACTGGGGCTTCGGGCTGGCGGTCGTGCTCGCGGTGGGCGTCTGGATCGTGCAGACGCGCACGACGCTGGGGCTTGCGATGCGCGCGGTCGGCGAGAATGCGCGCGCGGCCGCCTTTGCCGGCATCCCGGTGAACCGCGTGATCGCGCAGACGGCGCTGATCTCCGGCGGGCTTGCAGCGCTGGCGGGGTTTTCCGAGGTCGCGGGCCTCAAGGGGGCGCTGACGCGCGACCTGAGCCCGGGCTTCGGCTATACGGGGATCATCGTGGCGATGCTCGCCGCGCTCCACCCGCTCGGGGTGGTGGTGGCGGGCATCTTCGTGGCGGGCGTCTTCGTCGGCGCCGACAGCATGAGCCGCGCGGCCGATGTGCCGAGCTACATCGCCGACATCATGCTGGCGACCGCACTTCTGACGATGGTGCTCGCGCTCATGCTCACGCGCTACCGGATCCGGCGGGACTGAGATGGAGATCCTCGAGATCCTCCTGTCGGCAAGCTTCTGGGCGGCGGTCGTGCGGATCGCCTCGCCCCTGATCTTCGCGACGATGGGCGAACTCATCTGCGAGCGGGCGGGCGTTCTGAACCTCGGGATCGAGGGGATCATGGTGGTCGGGGCCTTCGCCGGCTGGATGGCGGTCTATACGGGGACGGATCTCTGGACAGGGGTTGCGGTGGCGGCGGTCGCGGGGATGGCGTTCGGGGCGCTGCATGGGGTGCTGACGGTCGTCTTTGGCCTCTCGCAGCATGTCGTGGGGCTGGGGGTAACGCTGTTTGCGACCTCATCGACCTATTTCGCCTATCGGCTGGCCCTGCCCGAGGTCACGAGCCCGCCGCGCATCGCGCCGTTCGAGCCGCTGGCCCTGCCGGTCCTGTCCGACATCCCGATCCTCGGGCCCGCGCTCTTTGCCCAGACGCCGCTGACCTATCTGGCCTTCGGGGTGGTCGGGGTGGTGGCGTGGGTCCTCTACCGCACGCCGCTTGGCCTTGCGCTGCGCGCTGCGGGCGAGAACCCGGCCGCCGTCGCGGCGCAGGGCCTGTCGGTGACGGGGCTGCGCATGGGGGCGGTGATCGCGGGATCGGGGCTGATGGCGGTGGGGGGGGCGTTCCTGACGATGTCGGCGTTCTCGTCCTTCTTCTTCGAGATGGTCAACGGGCGCGGCTGGATCTGCATCGCGCTCGTGGTCTTCGGGGCGTGGCGGCCGGGCAAGGCGCTGCTCGGGGCGCTCTTGTTTGCGGCGTTCGATGCCTTTCAGATCCGCCTGCAGCAGACCGCGATCGGCGAGGGGCTGCCCTATCAGCTGTTCCTGATGCTGCCCTTCGCGCTGTCGATCCTTGCGCTTGTGGTCATGTCGCGGCGCGCCTCGGTGCCGGCCGCGCTGATGATGCCGTGGAGAAAGGGAGAGAGGTGATGTTCGATCTGATCGTGCGGGGCGGAACGCTGCCCGACGGGCGCGTGGCCGACATCGGCATCCGCGACGGGCGCATCCTGGCGGTTGAGCGGCTGCCCGAAGGCACGCAAGCCGGGCGCATCATCGACGCGGCGGGCGATCTGGTCGCACCGCCCTTTGCGGATGCGCATTTCCACATGGATGCGACGCTTTCCTACGGGCAGCCGCGCATCAACGCCTCGGGCACGCTGCTTGAGGGGATCGCGCTCTGGGGCGAGCTCAAGGCCATCGCGACGATCGACGAGATGAAGGCGCGCGCGCTCGACTATTGCGACTGGGCGGTGTCGATGGGGCTGCTTGCGATCCGCAGCCATGTCGATACCTGCGACCCCGACCTCAAGGGCGTGCAGGCGCTCCTTGACGTGCGAGCGGCGGTGCGCGACCGCATCGACCTCCAGCTCGTGGCCTTTCCGCAGGACGGCCTCTATCGCGACCCCGGCGCGCTTGCGCAGACGCTGCGCGCGCTCGACATGGGGGTGGATGTCGTGGGCGGCATCCCGCATTTCGAGCGCACGATGGCCGATGGCGCGGCCTCGGTCCGCGCGCTGTGCGAGATCGCGGCCGAGCGCGGCCTGCGCGTCGATCTCCATTGCGACGAGACCGACGACCCCCAGAGCCGCCACATCGAGACGCTGGCCGCCGAGACGCTGCGGCTGGGGCTGCAGGGGCGCGTGGCGGGGTCGCATCTTACCTCGATGCATTCGATGGACAATTATTACGTCTCGAAGCTCCTGCCGCTGATCGCCGAGGCGGGGGTGGCAGCGATCGCCAACCCCCTCATCAACATCGTGATCCAGGGCCGGCACGACAGCTTTCCAAAGCGCCGCGGCCTGACGCGGGTGCGCGAGATGCGCGCCCTCGGCATCCCGGTCGCCTGGGGGCAGGATTGCGTGCGCGACCCGTGGTATCCGCTCGGCACGGCCGACATGCTCGATGTCGCCTTCATGGGGCTCCATGTCGCGCAGATGACCCACCCCGAGGAGATGCGCGCCTGCTTCGACATGGTCACAGAGGTGCCCGCCCGGATAATGGGCCTCGAGGGCTACGGCCTCCGCCCGGGGGCGGTCGCCTCGCTCGTGGTGCTCGATGCGGGCGATCCGGTCGAGGCGCTGCGGCTGCGGGCCACGCGACTCACCGTGATCGCGCGCGGCCGCGTCGTGGCCGAGACGCCGCGCGCCGAGGCGACGCTGAGCGTCCCGGGCCGCCCGGCGCGGCTGCGCCGGCGCCACGCCGCGCCCTGACGCGCGCGCCGCGCGTCAGTCGATCACGCGGAAATGCGCCTCGGTCGGCTGCAGCGCCGCGCCGTTGATGGGCAGGATGTCCTGCGGGCAGGCCGACATCGCCACGATGCAGTCGAGCACCGCGCGCAGCACCACCCGGTCGCCCGGCTTCGACAGCGGCTCGCCCCAGGCGGTGCGGCCATCGGCGGCGACGGGAATGTTCATCCACAGGTTCAGCGGACTCGGCACCTCAGGCGCGCGCAACCCGATCTGCGAGAGCCCCGCATGCAGGTTGTCGGTGCAGTTGTCGTGGTAGGACTTGCAGCCGAGCTGGCGGTAGCGGTCGAGATCGCAGGCGGCGATCACGGTGTCGTGGACGCCGGGCGAGGTGTCCTCCTCGAAGATCAGGATCGGGCGGCGGCGGTTGGTGTAGAGCTTGTGGCCCTTGGTCGGAAAGATCGTGCCGATCGTGGGGCGGGTGTGCTCCATCGACATGAACTCCGAGTGGTCCTCGGCCGAAAAGCACCAGGTATCGACGACCTGCTGGCCATGGGTGTTGACGATCTCGATCGCCTGGCCGGCGTGCAGCCGGGCCGCACGTCCGCGGCGGGCAGGAAGCGTCTGGAAGGGATTGTCGGGCATGCTGGCCTCCGGTCACTTGCGCGCCCCTCGCATACCAGCCCCGGCGGATGCTGTCACGGGTCGGCGAGGACGCTTGACGCGCGCGCCGTTCTTGCCTAGTTCGGGCGCCGTGGCGGAGTAGCTCAGCTGGTTAGAGCGGCGGAATCATAATCCGTGTGTCGGGGGTTCAAATCCCTCCTCCGCTACCACCTTCCCCCCCAACACGTCGGCGTCCGCGCCGACGAGGGGCGCGAGGACACCAACGATCTCGATGACATACTTGCCGTCCTCGCCGTCGTGCACGATCACCCGGTCGATCAGCGCGCGAAAGCTGTCGATCAGTTCCCGGTCCTCGTCCGGATCAGCGCCGCGCAGCACCTCGGCAAGGTGCTTCATGCCGGCCTGATAGGCAGCGAGCGCGGCCGGGTGGATCGTCACGACCCTCGGCGGCGGCGCAACCGAAAGGCGCGCCTCCAACCCGGCGATCTGCTCCTTGAGCTGCGGCGCCTCTCGGTCGAAGAATTCTTCGGTGATCCGCTCGTAAATGAGCCGAGAGCTCAGCCGGTCGGGCGCCGCCTTCCGCGCCGCCAGTTTCGTCATGAGCCGTGCGCGCGCCGCGCCCTCCGCCCTGCGGTCGGCCTGCCAGGCGTCCAGCCAACGGACTAATCCTTCGGGCCGGTCGAGCTTGTCGCGCACGGCAGAGATCGTTGCCGTCTCGATCCGGTCAAGGCGGTAGCGCCGACCGTTGTCGCATGTCCGGCTTTCGGTATGCGTCGAGCACTTCACACGGGCGACGCCACTGGAGGCGCCGTGCCGCGACATGCCGCCTCCGCATTTGCCGCACCGAAGCAGCCCCGAGAGGATGCCCTTGCGTGCGCGCTCCGTGCGCGCCGTCGGGTGCCTCGGGAGCTGCCGCGCGAGCTTGTGGTCCTGCGCGGCCTACCAGGTCTCGGCGTCGACGATGGCAAGCTCGGGGACGTCTGCGGTCTGCCATTCGCTTTCCGGGTTCGGTCGACTAACGCGCCGCCCCGTGTCCGGGTCGCGCACCATCCGCACCCGGTTCCAGATCAGGCGGCCGGCGTAGATCGGGTTGAGCAGAAGGCCGTGACGGCGTGCGTGGTCGTGGCGCTCCCGTGACGAACTTGTCCCATAGTGCTTCCTTCCATTCCTGAGAAAGGATCGCACCATCAAACCGTGGGATCAAACACCTAACCCATTGAAGAAACGACGCTGGGAAAAGTCTGGCCGTCAAAATCAGCCCCCGAACTGTCGAAGATGGGGGGTGAAATGCCGATTAGTGGCCTCACGCCAGCCAGTCCTCGGCGATCTTCACATAGATGTCGGTGCAGGCGCGGATGGCGTCAGCGCTGGCGGTTTCATCCGGCTGGCCGCTCATCCCCAGATCTCCAGGTCCGAGGATGGCGAAGGGGACATTGGTGCCGTCAAGCAGGATCGCGCCGTCGCTGTAGTAGGAGACGCCCTTGATCGTCGGCTTCCGGCCGGTGCGTGCTGCCACGGCATTGGCGCAGGTCGCGATGAAGGGGCTGTCAGGGCTTTCCTCGACCGCCGGCTTGAAATCCGTCATGCGCAGGCTCACCCGCGGCGGCAGCACGGCGGCGATCTGGGCCATGACTTGCCCCGGGTCGATCCCCGGCCCGAAACGCACGTCGATCTCGGCCGTGCAGCGGTCGGGCGTCACGTTCACGGCACTGCCGCCCTGAATGCGACCCACCGCGATCGAAGGCGGCGACAAGAGCGGATGACCGGGTAGGTCCAGCGACAGACCCCGCAGCGCAAGGATGGCATCGGCCATCACCTCGATGGCATTCACCCCGCGCGCGCCCGAGACATGCCCCATCTCTCCCCGCGCTT
>JAUREX010000044.1 GCA_030834485.1 Gemmobacter sp. | reverse complement strand
GATCCGGCGCGGCTTCTGGCCGATGTGCTCGACGCCCTCGACGAGGATGGCGCGGCCACGGCGGGCCTTGGCGGGCGGATCGATGCGATCCTCTCGCGCATGGCCTGCCACGGCTCGGTCCGGGCGGGGCGGGCGCTGCGGCTCGAGGAGATGGACGCCCTCCTGCGCCGGATGGAGGCCACGCCCAATTCGGGCCAGTGCAACCACGGCCGGCCCACGCATGTGGAACTCGCACTTCAGGATATCGAGCGGCTCTTCGGGCGGAGATAGGCGGGATGGAGGGTGCGCTCTGGCAGGTCGGGCTGGCGGTGGCGGCGGTGGCGCTTGCGCTCTTGCTGCGGGCGGCGCGGCGCGACCTTGGGGCGGCGCGCGCCGACCTCGCGGCGCTGCGCGAGGGGCTCGCGGTCGCGCGCGCGACGGCCGACCGGCTGGGGCCCGCCGAGGACGCGCTGGGCGCCGAGCGCGCCGCGCGCCACGAGGCCGAATTGCGCGCGGCCGGTCTCGGGCGCGAACTGGCGGCGCTGCGCGACGAACACGCCGCGCGGCTCGATGAACTGCGCCGCGCCAAGGAGGAACTCGCCACCCGCTTCGAGAGCCTCGCGGCGCAGGTCCTCGACCGCAACGCGAAATCCTTTCTCGATCTCTTGACCGAACGCTATCGCACGCATGAGACAGTCTCGGCCGAAGAGATCGACAAGCGCCGCACCGCGATCGAGGCGCTGGTGCGCCCGCTCGACGAGAAGCTCGCCGAATTCAAGACCCATGTGCGCGAGATCGAGGCCGCCCGGCAGGAGGCCTATGTCAAGATCAACGAGCAGGTGAAGGCGCTGGCCGACGGGCAGGCGAGCCTCGGGCTCGAGACGCGCAAGCTCGTGCAGGCGCTGCGCGCGCCCAAGACCCGCGGCCGCTGGGGCGAGATGCAGCTGCGCCGCGTCTTTGATCTCGCGGGCATGGCCGAGCATGTCGATTTCACGCTCGAGGCCCATCACGCCACCGACGGCGGCGCGCTGCGCCCCGACGCCATCGTGCGCATCCCGGGCGGCAAGCGCATCGTCATCGACGCCAAGACCCCGCTCGAGGCCTATCTCGACGCGCTCGAGGCCGAGGCGCCCGAGGTGCAGGCGCAGGCGCTCGCGCGCCATTCGGCGCAGGTGCGCGAACATGTGAAGCTGCTTGCCTCGAAATCCTATCAGGATGCTGTCGGCGGCACGCCCGATTTCGTCGTGATGTTCATCCCGGGCGAGACCTTTGTCGCCGCTGCGGTCGAGGCCGACCGGGGCCTTTTCGAATATGCATTCGAGCGCAAGGTGCTGATCGCGACGCCGACGACGCTGATGGCGCTGGTCAAGGCCATCGCCTATGGCTGGCAGCAGGAGAGGATGGCCGCGAACGCCGCGGAGGTGCAGCGCCTCGGCAAGGAATTGCACGAGCGGCTGCGCGTCTTCGGCGGGCATCTGTCGGATGTGGGCAAGGGGCTCGAGCGCGCGGCGAAATCCTATAACGCCGCCGTGGGATCGTTCGAGGGGCGCATCCTGCCCTCGGCGCGCCGGTTCGATGCGCTGGGCGTCGTGCCCGCGGGCGCCGAGATCGAGGCGCCCGGCGCGGTCGAGACGGCGCCGCGCCGCATCGCCTCGGCCGGGGACGACGCGCCCGAGACCGACGGCTGATCAGATCCGCAGGAACGATTGCGCGATGCGCGGCAGGAAGGCGTTGAAGCGCAGCGGCGCGTCGGTCGCGGCAAGGCAGATGCAATCGGCGCCATGCTCGGCCACCGGCGTGTGCTCGGTCGCGGCGTCGGCGATCTCGACATCGCCCGGGCCGAAGCGCATCCCCTCGTCGCGGAAGGCACCCCGGAGCACGAGCGTCATCTCGAGGCCGCGATGCCCGTGATCGGGCACGGCCACGCCCGCGGGGATGTGCAAGAGCCGCGCCGTCGCGCCCTCGGCGGTGCAGAGCACCGCCTGACGCACGCCCATGCCGGCGGGCTTCCAGCGCACGTCATCGAGGCCCCCGCCGATGTAGTCGGCGATCGGGCCGGGCAGCGGGCCGCGCGCGCGCCGCGGGGCGGGGGCGGTGCGGCGGTCGGCCGCGTCGATCCGCGCGAAGGTCGCCGCAAGGCCGCCGTCATCGACCGGCACCGTCCCGCAGGTCTCGAGGATGGCGCCGCCCACGGCCTCGAAGGCCCCGAGGCGGGCGCGGCAGTCGTCGCACATCGACAGATGCGCCGCGACGACGAGGCCGAACGCCTCGGAGAGCGCGCCGCCGGCGTGGGCAAGCAGGATCTGGTCGGTCAGGTGGTGGGTGATCGTCATCTCGGGCCTCAACTCAGCCGCTGGCGCAGACGCTCAAGCGCCAGACGGATGCGGGATTTTATGGTGCCGAGCGGGAGCCCCGTCTCGGCCGCGATTTCGCTGTGCGAGACATCGCCGAAAAAGGCGCGCTCGATCAGGCTGCGCTGCGCATCGGGCAGTTGCGCGATGGCGACGCCGAGGCGCTCGGCCTCTTGGCGCAGGGCCAGCGCGTCAGCCTGATCCGGTTCGGGTTCGGGGCCCCAGGGCAGGTCCTCGGGCTCGGGCCGGACGCGGCGCAGCATGTCGATGCGCCGGTTGCGGGCGATGGTGAACACCCATGTCGCGACGGTGGCGCGCGTCGGATCGTAAAGATGCGCCTTGTGCCAGAGCGTCGCCATCACATCCTGCACGCAATCCTCGGCCTGGGCGTCGCCCATGCCGCCGCGGCGCAGGAACGCCTTGATCCGCGGGGCGAAATGACGAAACAGCCGGGCGAAGGCCTCGCGGTCCCGCCCGTCGCGCACCCGCAGGAGCGCCCTCGTCCAGTCGTCCGATGCGGCGTCCTCGACCACGCCCAGCCCTTCCTGCACGCGAATCTTCGCAGGTGCAGAAAAAACATAGGCGACCGGCCGGATGCAAGCATCCGAAAACGCAGAGTTGCTGGCGAGAAACATCATCATGGCGGGTATTACGCCGTGTCATTGCATCCGGATCACGATAATAGCGCCGCACGCGCCGATGCCGCCTGCGACACCTTGATCCACCACCGGGTGTGATGCGTATCACCCTTCGACCGCCGGCAAGCCAGAACTGGACAGCCCATGCCCTTCGAGACCCCCGCCGCCGCCCGCCAGCGCATCGCCGTGATCGGGGGGGGCATATCGGGGATGGCCGCGGCCCGGCTCCTGTCGGCCCATCACGCCGTCACCCTACTTGAGGCCGAGCCGCGGCTCGGCGGCCATGCGCGCACCGTCCTTGCCGGCAAGCGCGGCGATCAGCCGGTCGATACCGGCTTCATCGTCTTCAACCGCGTGAACTATCCCCATCTCGTCAAGCTCTTCGAGCAGCTCGATGTCCCCGTCGCCGACAGCGACATGAGCTTTGGCGCCTCGCTCGATGGCGGGCGGATCGAATATGCGCTGCGCAATCTCGATGCGATCTTCACCCAGCGGCGCAACGCGCTCAATCCGCGCTTTCTGCGGATGCTGATCGACGTGCTGCGCTTCAACGCGCGCGCGGTCGAGATCGCGCGCGATCCGGCGATGACGGTGCGCGACTTCCTGCGCGCGCTGGGGTCGGGGGCGTGGTTTCGCGACTACTACCTGCTGCCGCTCTCGGGCGCGATCTGGTCGACGCCGGTCGAGAACATCCTCGACTTTCCGGCCGCGGCGATGATCCGCTTTTTCGAGAACCACGCCCTTCTCTCGGCCACGGGGCAGCACCAGTGGTTCACCGTGCGGGGCGGGTCGGTGCAATATGTGCGCCGGCTCGAGGGTGCGCTGCGCCGGGCGGGGGTCGAGATCCGCACCGGCGCCCCGGTCGCTGCGGTGCGCCGTCCGCTGGCGGGCGGGGTCGAGGTGCGGCCCGCGGGCGGCGTTTGGGAGAGCTTCGATCAGGTCGTCCTCGCGACGCATTCGGACGATGCGCTGCGCCTTCTGGCCGACCCCTCGCCGGCCGAACGCGCGGCACTCGGCAAGATCCGCTATCAGCCCAATCAGGCGGTGCTGCACGCCGATCCGGCCCTGATGCCGCGCAACCGCAAGGCCTGGGCGAGCTGGGTCTATTGCGAGGCGGCGGACAAGCGCTCGGCGAAGATCGATCTGACCTACTGGATGAACTCGCTTCAGCCCATCCCGAAGGATGATCCGCTGTTCGTCACCCTCAACACCACCCGCCCGATCGATGAGCGCTTGATCCATGACGTGGTCACGTTCCGCCATCCGGTCTATGATCTTGGTGCGTTGCAGGGTCAGGCCGAGGTGCGCGGCCTGAACGGGACGCGCGGCACCTGGTTCTGCGGGGCGTGGATGAAGAACGGCTTTCACGAGGACGGCTTTGCGAGCGCGGTCGATGTCGTGGATGCGCTCCGTACCCGCCCGGCCCCGCTCATCGCCGCGTGATGGCTGCGACGCTCGACCTCGTTTCGGGCACGACCTTTCACGGTCGCAAGGGGGCGGTCGGCAACCGCTTTCGCTATGGCATCGACTATGTGCTGATCGACCCCGAGGCGCAGGGCCCGTTTCCGCGCCTCTTCGGGCGCAATCGCGGGGCGTTCGTCGCGGTCCATGACGCCGACCACGGCGGCCCGCCCGGCGCGGGGCGCGGTGTGGCGTGGGTGCGCGAGGTTCTGGCCGCGCATGGCCTGCCGGCGACGGCGCGCGCCCTTCTGCTCGCGCAGCCGCGCGTGCTCGGGCATGTGTTCAACCCCGTCTCTTTCTGGCTGTGCGAGGATGCGGCCGGCGCGCTGCGCGTCGTCATCGCCGAGGTCACGAATACCTTCGGCGACCGGCATTGCTATCTCTGCCACCGCGACGATCTCGGGCCGATCACACGCTCGGACATCGTCGCGGCGCGCAAGCTCATGCATGTCTCGCCCTTCCAGCCGCTCGAGGGGGGGTATCGCTTCCGCTTCGACATCGCGCCCGACCGCATCGGCATCTGGATCGACTATGACCGCGAGGGCGGCGGGCTTTATGCGACGCTGACCGGGCGGCGGCGGCCGCTCGGGACATGGGGCCTCTTGCGGGCCGCGCTGCGCCGGCCGTTCGGGTCGCGCCGGGTGCTCGCGCTCATCCACTGGCAGGCGCTGGTCCTGTGGTTCAAGGGCGCGCGCTATCGCCCCCGGCCCGCCCCGCCCGCCTCCGAGGTCTCGCGGTGAGGCGAGAGGGGCTGCCGGCCTGGTCGCTCTTTGCGGGGCTGATCGCGGCGGCGGGGCTGCCCATCTACATCCACGCGCCCAAGGCCTATGCCGATCTGCACGGGGTCGGCCTCGGGGCGCTGGGGGCTGCGCTCTTTGGCTTGCGGCTTCTCGATTTCGTGCAGGACCCCGCGCTCGGCTGGCTGGCCGAGCGGGCGCGCGCCCGGCGCGGCGCGAGTGTCGCGCTCGCGGCTGCGCTGATGGCCGCCGGGATGGTGGGCCTCTTCCTGCCGACCCCGCCGATCGCGCCGCTTGCGTGGTTCGCGCTGACGCTTGCGGTCGTCTTTTCCGCCTTCAGCTATCTGACCATCGTGTTCTACGCGCAGGGCGTCGCCAAGGCCGGGCAGCTTGGGCCGGGGGGGCATCTGCGCCTTGCGACCTGGCGCGAGGCCGGCGCGCTTGGCGGCATCTGCCTTGCGGCCGTCGCGCCGGCGGCGCTCGGGGTCGTGACGACTGTGCCCTTCGCGGTCTTTGCGGGCATCTTTGCCGCACTTGCGCTCATCGCTGTCCTTGCGATGCGGCGCGAGTGGGTGGGGCCTGTCGGGGCCGCGATGCCGCCCACGCCCTTCCGCGAGATCCTCGCGCGATGGGACGCGGCCGCGGCATCGGCCGGCGCTGCCGATGCGCCGGTCGCGGTGACCTCGACCCTCTTTCTCTACTATGTCGAGAGCGGCCTTGCCGCGCCGGGGTGGGAGGGGCCACTTCTGCTCCTCTTTTTCCTTTCGGCGGCGGTGTCGGTGCCGCTCTGGGGGCGGGGGGCGGCGCGTTTCGGGGTGCGGCGGATGCTCGCAGCCGGGATGATCCTCGCCATCCTCTCATTCGGCTGGGCGGCGGTCCTCGGGGCGGGCGATGTCGGGGCGTTTGCGGTCATCTGCGCGCTCTCGGGTGCGGCACTCGGGGCCGACATGACGCTGATGCCCGCGATCTTCGCCCGCCGCCTCGCGGTGATCGCGCCGGGCGCGGGGGCGGCCTTCGGGCTGTGGTCGTTCGTGTCGAAATTCACGCTTGCGTTTGCGGCGGTCGCACTCCTGCCGCTGCTCGAGGCGCGCGGTTTCGCGCCGGGACTCGAAAATCCGCAAGCCGCGCTAGATATGCTTGCACTGCTCTATGCCGTGCTGCCCTGTGCCCTCAAGGTTCTGGCGGTGGCGGTCTTGATGACAACTCCGATCGAGGATGAGGCAAAGCCATGACAACGGTTCTGGCCTTTCTGTTCGGCGCGGCGCTGACGCTCGGGGCGTTCGCGCTCCACGCCCGCTACATGGGCTTTCGCGCGCAGGCGAGCGTCGATTACGCCGCGAACCTTCCGGTCTTCGACGTCCGGCGCCACCTCGCCGGTCCGATCCTGTGCGAGGGGATCGTCTATGGACCGACTGGCCGGGTCAGTTCGCGCTTCATTGCCGACATGAACGGCCGATGGTCTGGGACCGAGGGCGTGTTGACCGAGGATTTCCGCTATGACAGCGGCCGCACCCAGGCGCGCGAATGGCGGCTGAGCCTTGCCAATGACGGCACCATCCGCGCGACCGCGCCTGACATCATAGGCGCGGGGCGCGGCGTGCAATCGGGCAATGCGGTGCGGCTCGACTACACGATCCGCCTGCCGCGCGAGGCGGGCGGCCACACGCTCGACGTCACCGACTGGATGTATCTGATGGAGAACGGCACCATCATGAACCGCAGCCAGTTCCGCAAGTTCGGCATCAAGGTGGCCGAGCTGGTGGCGACGATGCGCCCCGTCGCGGCCTGAGGGGGCGGGCGGGATGCGCGACTGGGTCGGCCGGCGCTATTGGCTTGTCGGCGCGAGCGAGGGGCTCGGCCGCGACCTCGCGCAGGTGATGAGCCGTGCGGGCGTCGACCTCGTGCTGTCGGCGCGCAACGCCGAGCGGCTCGCGGACCTCGTGGCCGAACTGCCCGGGCCTGCGCGCGCCGTCGCCTGCGACGTCGCCGATCCCGCCTCGGTCGCGCAGGCCGCGGCAGAAGCGGGCGAGATCGACGGGGTCGTCTATCTCGCGGGGCTCTACTGGCCGATGCGCGCGCAGGATTGGGACGCCCCGCGCATCGAGGCGATGTGCGATGTGAACTTTACCGGCGCGGCGCGGGTGCTTGGCCATGTGCTGCCCGCGATGGTCGCGCGCGACCGGGGGCATGTCGTGCTGACGGGGTCGCTCGCGGGGTTTCGCGGCCTGCCGGGGGCGGCGGGCTATGCCGCCTCGAAGGCCGCGATCATGGCGCTGGCGGAATCGCTCCATGCCGATCTGCGCGGCAGCGGGGTCGAGGTGCAGGTCGTGAACCCCGGCTTCATCCGCACGCGCCTGACAGCGCAGAACGATTTCTCGATGCCCTTCCTCATGGACCCCGACGAGGCCGCGCGGCGGATGTTCGAGCACATGGGCACGCGCCATTTCAAGACGAGCTTTCCGGCCGCCTTCGCGGCCTTCTTCCGCCTCGGGCAGTTCCTGCCCGACTGGGCGTGGTATCCGCTGCTGCCGCGCCGCTGAGGCGAAGCGCGCGTCGCGAACGGAACAGACGACCCCCCGCCGGGCTGAGAGGATCGCCGCGAAATCGCGGGGGTAGGCGGGAATGCGCTATGCAACGGGGGTCGTGCTGGTGGCTGTGGCCTCGGCGCTCTGGTCGCTCATGGGCCTTGCGATCCGCCAGATCGAGGTCGCCGACACCTGGGCCGTCCTCTTCTGGCGCTCGGCCGGGATGATCCCGGTGCTGGTGGCCTTCATCGCCTGGCGCTCGGGCGGGCGGGCGTTCGCGCGTCTGCGGGCGACCGGCTGGACCGGGGTCGCGGGCGGGGCGGGGTTGGTCCTGGCCTTTTCGGGGGCGATCTATGCCATTCAGGCCACGACCGTTGCCAATGCCGTGTTCCTCTTTGCCGCGAGCCCCTTTCTGACCGCCGCCCTTGGCCGGATCGTGCTGGGCGAGGCGGTCCGCCCCGCGACCTGGGGGGCGATGGCGCTCGCGCTTGTGGGGATGGCGGTGATGGTGCGCGAGGGGCTCGCGCTCGGGGCGCTTGACGGCAACCTCGCGGCGCTGGCCTCGGCGGCGGGGTTCGCGGTCTTTACCGTCACGCTGCGGCGCGGCCGGCTTGGCGACATGATGCCCGCGGTGGTGATCGGCGGCATGATGTCGATGCTGCTTGCCGCGGTCGTGCTGGCGGCGACGGGGGCGCTCCTGATGGTGCCCGCCGCCGAGATCGCGGTCGCGCTCGCCATGGGGGCGGTGATCCTTGCCGCGGGGATGGTCCTCTATACGCTCGGCAGCCAGGCGGTGCCGGCGGCCGAGCTGGCGCTGATCACCATGATCGAGGCGATGCTGGCGCCGATCTGGGTGTGGCTGATCCTCGGCGAGACGGCGAGCGTCGCCACCCTCTATGGCGGGGTGGCGGTGCTCGGTGCGGTCGCGCTCAATGCGCTGACGGGGATGCGGCGGGCGCCGCTCGCGCCGCCCGTCACCTGATCGCGCGCAAACGAAAACGGCACGCCGCGGGGCGCGCCGTGATCGGTCGCGAAAGCCCGGCGATCAGAAGCCGAGGCCCGCGTATTTGTTCTTGAACTTCGAGACGCGCCCGCCGGTATCCATCAGCTTGGCCGAGCCGCCCGTCCAGGCGGGATGCGCGAGCGGGTCGATCTCGAGCGACATCTGATCGCCCTCCTTGCCCCAGGTCGAGCGGGTCTGGAAGGTGCTCCCGTCGGTCATCCTGACGGTGATCATGTGGTATTCGGGGTGAATGCCCTGTTTCATCTCTCGAACCCTCAGCCCTTGGCGCCGTCGGCGGATTTCGTGGTCGTGAGCTCGGCGATGCGGGCCGATTTGCCGCGGCGCGAGCGCAGATAGTAGAGCTTCGCCCGGCGGACGCGGCCGCGGCGGACGACCTCGATCGAATCGATGTTCGTCGAATAGAGGGGGAAGCAGCGCTCCACCCCTTCGCCGAAGGAGATCTTGCGCACCGTGAACGAGGCGGCGAGCGTCATGCCCCCGCTGCGCCCGATGCAGACGCCTTCGTAGTTCTGCACGCGCGACCGCGTGCCTTCGGTGACCTTGTAGCCGACGCGCACGGTGTCGCCGGCCTTGAAGTCGGGGATCTTCTTGCCGAGGGCGGCGATCTGCTCGGCCTCGATCTGCGCGATAAGGTTCATCGCGGTCTCTCCTTGATGCCTGCGGTATGCCGCAGAGTGTGTGCCGCCTCAGAGCTCTCGGTCTTCAACCGGGTCCCTATCGCGCGCCGCGCAATAAGCCCGCCAGAGATCAGGCCTGCGTTCCTTGGTCAGCCTTTCGGCCATGTCCCGCCGCCAGTCGGCGATCCGCGCATGGTGGCCCGAGAGAAGAACCTCGGGGATGGCGCGGCCGTTCCAGACGGCGGGTTTCGTATACTGCGGAAATTCGAGCAAGCCGGCCGAAAAGCTTTCCTCTTCGGTCGACGCCTGATTCCCGAGCACGCGGGGTATAAGCCGCACGGTCGCATCGATCAAGGCCTGTGCCGCGATCTCGCCTCCCGTCAGGACGAAGTCGCCGAGGCTCACCTCCTCGATCGCGTGATGGTCGAGCACGCGCTGGTCGATCCCCTCGAACCGCCCGCAGATGAGCGTGACGCCCGCCCCGGCCGCGAGCCGCCGCGCCATCGCCTGATCGAACGGCCGCCCGCGGGGCGAGAGCGCGATCACCGGCCAGGCGGCGCGGTCGGGCGGGGTGCCCTCGGCCGCGGCGGCGATTGCGCGGTCGAGGATGTCGGCGCGCAGCACCATCCCCGCGCCCCCGCCCGCGGGCGTGTCGTCGACGTTGCGGTGGCGCCCCTCGCCGAAGGGGCGCAGGTCGATCGTCTCGAGCGCCCAGAGCCCGAGTTCGAGCGCGCGCCCCGTCAGCGACAGCCCGAGCGTGCCGGGAAATGCCTCGGGGAAAAGCGTGATGACCTTCGCGCGCCAGGCGCCGCGCACGCGCGGCGGCTCGTCCATCAGGCTGCGCGGCCTCATGGAGGCCGAGATCGTCAGCCGCCCGTGCGAGCGCCCGGGGCCATCGCCCGTCATGGCCGCCCCTCGCCGCCGGGGCCCTCGACCTCGGCGCCCTCGACCTCGGCCGGCGGGTCGGCGACGATGACGCCGCGCGCCAGATCGACCGTCGGCACGACCGTATGGGTAAAGGGCAGGAGCATGACACCCCCCGCCCCCTCGACCTCGAGGATGTCCGACGCGCCGTGGTTCAGCACCGCCCGCACCCGGCCGAGCGGCGCGCCGCCCGTGTCCTGCACCGGCAGGCCGATGAGGTCGGCGTGATAGTATTCGTCCTCGGCGGTCGCGGGCAGGCGGTCGCGGTCGGCATAGAGCCGCACACCGCGCAGCGCCTCGGCCGCCTCGCGGCTCGAGACCCCCGAGAGGCGCGCGGAAAACCCCTGCGGGACGGTGCCGGTCAGGGTGACGGCGAACTGCCGCGCGCCGTCCTCGGTCGCGAGCGGGCCGTAGCCTGCGACAGCGGCGGGGTCGGCGCAGAAGCTCTTCAGCCGCACCTCGCCCCGCACGCCGAAGGCGCCCGCAATGGCGCCGACGCAGACCCGCGGGCCCGCCATGGCCTTATTCGGCCGCGGCGGCCGCGGCCTTCTTGGCCTTGGCGGCGGCGCGCTCGGCCATCGCCTTGCCCGGCACGGCGCGCTTGGGGTTCGAGCGGGCCTTGGCCGGCACGACGCCCGCCGCCTCGAGAAAGCGCGAGATGCGGTCGGTCGGCTCGGCCCCATGCGAGAGCCAGTGGCGGATGCGCTCGAGATCCATGCGGATGCGGTTCTCGTTGTCCTTGGGCAGGAGCGGGTCATAGGTCCCGATCTTCTCGAGGAAGCGGCCATCGCGCGGCATGCGGCTGTCGGCCACCACGATCGAATAATGGGGCCGCTTCTTGGTGCCGCCGCGGGCAAGACGGATCTTAACGGACATGTCGTTCTCCTTCGTGGGTTGCAGGCGGGTGCCTGTCAGTTCTGCATCTTTTCGTGGTGGCGGATGACTTCGCGGATGATGAAGCCAAGGAATTCGCGGGCAAAACCCGGGTCGAGGTCGGCCTCGGCCGCCAGCCGCTCGAGCCGCGCGATCTGAGTTGCCTCGCGCGCGGGGTCCGAGGGCGGCAGCGCATGCTCGGCCTTGAGCCGCCCGACCGCCTGCGTGCGCTTGAACCGCTCGGCCAGCGTATAGACGAGGATCGCGTCGAGCCGGTCGATCGCGGCACGATGCTCGGCCAGAAGCGCCGCGGCGCGGGCGGTGTCGTCGGTCATTTCTTCTTTCCCGAACCGAAACCCGAGAGGCCCGCGGGCAGGCCGAGGCTGCGGCCGAGGCCCGAGAGGCCCCCCGGCAGCCCGCCCGCCCCGCCAGCGGGCCCGGGCATTCCGCCGGGCAGCCCGCCGGTCGGCAGCTTGGCGCCAAGCGACTTCGCCGCCGCCTGCAGCGCCGCCGGGTCGGCCGCATCGGGCGCGCCCCCCTTGCCGAACATCTGCTGCACCGCGGCCTTGAGCATCCCGCCCTTGCCCATCTTCTTCATCATGTCGGCCATCTGCCGGTGCATCTTGAGCAGCCGGTTAAGCTCGGCGACATCGAGCCCCGCCCCCGCCGCGATCCGCCGCTTGCGGCTGGCCTGCAACAGGTCTGGGTTGGCGCGTTCCTTTTTCGTCATCGACTGGATGAGCGCGATCTGCCGGCGCAGCATCCGGTCATCGAGGCCCGCCGCCTCGGCGGCCTTGGCGGCCTTGCCCATGCCCGGCAGCATCCCCATGACGCCCTGCATCCCGCCCATCTTCAGCATCTGGTCAAGCTGCATCCGCAGGTCGTTCATGTTGAACTGACCCTTCTGAAAGCGCTTGAGCATCCGCTCGGCCTGGTCGCGCTCGATCGTCTCCTGCGCGCGCTCGACAAGGGCCACGATGTCGCCCATGCCGAGGATGCGGCCCGCCACGCGCTCGGGCTCGAAGGGCTCGAGCGCGTCGGTCTTCTCGCCCATGCCGACAAAGCGGATCGGCTTGCCGGTGACCGCGCGCATCGACAGCGCCGCCCCCCCGCGCCCGTCGCCGTCCATCCGCGTCAGGATCACGCCGGTGATGCCCAGCCGGCGGTCGAACTCGGTCGCGACATTGACCGCGTCCTGCCCGGTCAGCCCGTCGACCACGAGCAGGATCTCGCGCGGGGTGGCGACATCGCGCACCGCCGCGACCTCGTCCATCAGCGCCTCGTCGACATGAAGCCGGCCGGCGGTGTCGAGCAGATAGACGTCATAGCCCCCGAGCCCGGCCTGGGTGCGGGCGCGCCGCGCGATCTGCACCGCGCTCTCGCCCTTGACGATCTGCAGCGTGTCGACCCCGATCTGCGCGCCGAGGATCGCGAGCTGCTCCATCGCCGCGGGGCGGTTGGTGTCGAGCGAGGCCATCAGCACCCGCTTGCCCTCGCGCTCGGTCAGGCGGCGGGCGAGCTTGGCCGTCGTCGTCGTCTTGCCCGAGCCCTGAAGGCCCACCATCAGGACCGGCGCGGGCGGATTGTCGATCTTGAGCGGGCCGGGATCGGCGTCGCCCGCGAGCACGCGCACCAGCTCGTCATGGACGATCTTCACGACCTGCTGGCCGGGGCTCACGGATTTCGTGACGGCCTGGCCCGTGGCCTTCTGCTGCACGCGCGCGATGAAGTCGCGCGCCACCGGCAGCGAAACATCGGCCTCAAGGAGCGCCACGCGCACCTCGCGCAGCGCGGTCGCGACATCCTCCTGCGTTAGCGCCCCCTGCCGGGTCAGGCGGTCGAACACGCCAGAAAGGCGCGCGGAGAGCGATTCGAACATGCCCGGCCTCCTGTCGCTGCCCGCCTGAACGGGTGCCCCAAACGCCCATCGCACCCGCGGGCGAAACTCGCTGACGGGTGGCGATCCTCTCCCAGAGAGGACCGGAAGGCGCGGACGCTTTCCGGATGGATGGCGGCGTCTAGCGCGTGCGGGCCCGCGATGTCAAGGCTGCGCCCGATCGGGCAGGGTCTCTTCGGTGCTGCCGAGCGCATCGGCGAGCCGCGCGGCCGCCGAACCCGGGCGCAGGGGTTTTTGCTGGCTCTCATGCGGGGCCCCGCCCGTCAGCACGACGAATTCGAAAGGCGTGATCACGCAATCGCCCCCGCCCGCCCCCTCCATCCCGGCCAGAAGCGCCGCGGCGCGGGCAAAGAGGGCGCGCGGCGGGATGCGCCGGTGGCGATCCGCGAGTGCGTTGCCCTCGCCCATCGCGCGCAGATCGCGCATCAGCGCAGCGAGATCGGCGTGGCGCACCTCCTGCACGAAGGCATCCGCCACCGGCAGCGCAAGCCCCGCCCGTTGCAGCACCGCGCCGAGGTCGCGGATGTCGGCCATCGGCAGCACCCGGGGCGAGAGGCCGCCCGACACCTCGGCCTCGGCGGCGGCCAGCGCCGCGCGCAGCGGCGCGAGCGTGCGCCCACCGAAGGTGATGCCGAGAAAGAGCCCGTCGGGCACCAGCGCGCGCCTGCACTGCACCACCTGCCCCACCGGATCGTCGGCCCAATGGAGCGTGAGCGCATGGATCACGAGGTCATGCGCCCCGGGTGCAAGGTCGAGCACCTCGGCCTCGGGCACGATCCGCGCATCCCCGAGCCGCCCGGCCCAGAGCGCGGGAAAGGGGGTGACGACGGCGGGGCGCGTAAACCGCCTGTTAACCGTCGCGAGCCTTTCTAGCATCTCATCGGCCGCGAGGCGGTGGAGATAGAGCGCCTCGGGGCGCGCCGCGGCCCGGGCGCGGTGGCGCGCGAGCGCATGCCGATCGGTGAGGCGGGGGGGCGACATGGGATGGAAACCTAAGGGGTCGGGATGGGATTGCAAGCGGCACTCCGGCTGATCTACCCGCCCCAGTGCATTGGCTGCGATGCGGCCGTGGGGGCGGAATTCGGGCTCTGCCCCGATTGCTGGCGCGCAACCCCCTTCATCTCGGGGCAGGTGTGCGACCAGTGCGGCGTGCCCCTGCCGGGCGAGGGCGAGGAAGTGCTGCGCTGCGACGATTGCCTCAGGATCGCGCGGCCCTGGTCGCGCGGGCGGGCGGTGATGCTCTATGACGGAAAGGGGCGCGATCTTGTGCTCGCGCTCAAGCACGCCGACCGGCTCGACCTCGCGCGCCCTGCGGGCGGTTGGCTCGCGCGGGCAGGGGCCGCGATCATGGCGCCGGGGATGCTGATCGCGCCGGTGCCGATGCACTGGCTGCGGCTGATCCGCAAGCGGCAGAACCACGCGGCGGTGCTCGCGCGCGCGCTGGCGCGCGAAACGGGGGCCGAATGGTGCCCCGACCTCTTGGTCCGCCGCGCCGCGGGGGGCACGCAGGATGGGCGCGGGCGCGAGGGGCGGTTCGCCAATGTCGCCGGCGCCTTCGCCCCCCACCCGCGCCGGGGCGCGCGGGCGGTGGGCCGGCATGTCCTCCTCATCGACGATGTGATGACCTCGGGCGCGACGCTCGCGGCGGCGGCGGATGCCTGCCTCGGGGCGGGAGCGGACGAGGTGTCGGTCCTGACGCTCGCGCGTGTGACGAAGACGGGGTGAAGATCGGCGAAAGCCGCGGCGCGCTGGCGCAATTCAGAGGGCGTGACGGCAGGGGCGAAATCCCTCCGGGGAAGGCGCCGCCCGCCCCATTGAGGGCCGGGCGGCGCCGCGCGGACGCAGCCGCGCAGGGACGGGGCACCCGGTAGGAGGATCGCGAGGCGCGATCGATCGTGTCGAACCGAGGGCGCGGCGCTGACGGGGACGCATGGCGTCGGTCCGGGCGAGCGGTTTTGCAGGGTGCGCGGGGGGTTGCGGGATGCGGGCGGCGCGGGGATGGCGTGAGGGCAGGCGCTTGCGCCGGGATGCTGCGGGGCGGTTGCGGGGCGCGGGGGAATGCCTATAGTCCGGCGGGAAGCAGGGCCCCATGGCCCGGCCAAGAGGCACGGCGATGAAACCGGTCGAGATCTATACCGCGCCGCTTTGCGGATACTGCCATGCGGCCAAGGGGCTCTTGCGGCGCAAGGGGGTGACGTTCGCCGAGATTGACCTCGGGGCCCAGCCCGAGCGGCGCGCCGAGATGGTCGCGCGCGCCGCGGGCGGGCGGACGGTGCCGCAGATCTTCATCGGCGGGGTCCATGTCGGGGGCTGCGACGATCTGCACGCCCTCGAGGCGGCGGGGCGGCTCGATCCGATGCTGGCGGGCTGATGCGGGCCGCGCTCATCCAGCTGTCGGTCGGGGACGACCCGGAGGCAAACCTCGCCGCGACGGTCGCGGCGGTCAGGACGGCCGTGGCGGGGGGCGCGGGCCTTGTGCTGACGCCCGAGTGCACGAACCTCCTGACCTCTGACCGCGCCCATCAGCGCCGCGTGGTGCGGCCCGAGGCGGCGGACCCGACCCTTGCGGCGCTGCGCGCCGAGGCGGCGCGGGCGGGGATCTGGCTCCTGATCGGCTCGCTCGCGCTCGTCTCGGACGAGGATCCCGAGGGGCGGCTTGCCAACCGCAGCTTCCTGATCGCGCCGGACGGGGCGGTGGCGGCG
>JAUREX010000043.1 GCA_030834485.1 Gemmobacter sp. | reverse complement strand
GCTTCCTCGGGCGAGGTCGCCAGCGCGGCGATCGCGCCCGCATCGAGCGGGGCCTCGATCTCGGCCGCGATGAGCGCCTCGGCCTCGGCGCCGAGGCCGAGGGTCGGCAATTGCCCGAGGATGCGCCGGCGTTCGGCGCCGGTCACATGGCCGTCGGCCTTGGCGGCGGCCACCATCGCGCGCAGGAGACGCTCGGCCAGCGCCTCGGAGCGCGCCGGATCGGCGGGCAGGAAGGCGGTGCCCTCGGGGTTCGGAAGGGCGGGCACGGCGGGGGCGGGGGCGGGGGCAGGGGCCGCCTTGCCGGCCTGCCAGTCCTGCCAGGCCTTGTAGGCGAGCCCGCCCACGAGCGCCGCCCCGCCGAGGCCGAGCGCATTGCCCAGAAGCTTGCGCGGCTTGCCGCCCGAGAGCAGAAGCCCCGCGAGACCGCCCGCGATCGCGCCGGTCGCGAGGCTCTTGCCCGAGCCGCCGGCCATCTGCTGGATCCTGCGCTGGGCGTCGGGGCCGATGAGCTGGTCGAGCATCGAACGAGCGGGCAACATGCGAAACCTCCATCTGCGATCCCTCGCATATGGAGATCGCGCGGCGCCGTTCAACCGCCTGCGGCGCTGCGGCAGGGCTTGGGCAGGCGGAGGGGGTGCGATCAGCCGGGCCGCCGGGCCGCCTGGGCCGCGAGGGCTGCGGTGCGGATCGCGCTCAGCGTCGTGCGGGTGGTGATCGCCTCGGGGTCGACGCGCGCCTCGATCAGGGCGGGCCCCTCGACTGCCAGCGCGTGCGCCAGCACCTGCGCGATGTCGGCGGTGCGGGTCAGCGTCTCGGCATGCATCCCGTAGGCGCGCGCGAGGGCCGCGAAATCGGGGTTCACGAGGTCGGTCCCGCTGACACGGCCCGGAAAGGCGCGCTCCTGATGCATCCGGATCGTGCCGTAGGAGCCGTTGTTGACGACGACAAAGAGCACGCGCGCCCCGTGCTGGACCGCGGTCCCGAGTTCCTGCCCGTTCATCTGAAAGCAGCCGTCGCCGGCAAAGGCCACGACCCGCCGCCCCGGCGCGACGAGTGCCGCCGCGACGCCCGCGGGCACGCCATAGCCCATCGCGCCATTGGTCGGCGCAAGCTGCGTGCGATAGCGGCGAAAGCGATAGTGCTTGTGCACCCAGCCCGTATAATTGCCCGCCCCGTTGGCAATGATCGCATCGGGGTCCAGCCGGGCGGCAAGCTCGGCCAAGAACACCCCCATGTCGAGCGCGCCGGGCTGCGGCAGGGGCGCAAGGAGCCTCTCATAGATCGCGTGCCCCTCGGCCCGCCATGCGGCGCGCGCGGCACTTTGCGGCATCTCCTGCGCGGCGAGCGCCTGCGCGACATCGGCGCTCGCGGCCACCACGGGCAGGTCGGGGTAATAGACGCGGCCGAGCTCGTCGCCGTCGGGGTGGATGTGGACAAGGCGCTGCGCGCTGCGCGGCGGCTCGGGCACGGCATAGCCTTGGGTCGTCATCTCGCCCAGACGCGCGCCGAGGACGACGAGCAGGTCGCTCTCGCGCAGGCGCGCCACGATCCCGGGATGCGCCCCGATCCCCAGATCGCCGCCATAGCAGGGGTGGTGGTTGTCGAAATAATCCTGACAGCGCAGCGAGGTCACGACCGGCAGATCGGCGCGCGCGGCAAAGCCCTCGAAGGCGGCCTTGGCCTCGGCGTTCCAGCCCGGACCGCCGAGGATGCAGATCGGGCGCTCGGCCGCGGCGATGGCGTCGCGGATGGCCGCGATGTCGCGCGGGGCGGCGGCGGCCGCGATGCGCCGGGCGGGCGGCAGGTCGGCGACGGCGGCCATCTCGGCAAAGACATCCTCGGGGATCGCGAGGACGACCGGCCCCGGGCGCCCCGACTGCGCGAGGTGAAAGGCGTGGCTCAGATGCTCGGGCAGGCGCGCGGCGCTGTCGATCTCGGCCACCCATTTCGCCATCGGCGCGAACATGTGGCGGAACTCGACCTCCTGAAAGGCCTCGCGCTCGCGCTGGTCGCGCGCGACCTGACCGATCAGCACGATCATGGGGGTCGAATCCTGAAAGGCCGTGTGGATGCCGATGCTTGCGTTGCAGGCGCCGGGGCCGCGGGTGACGACGCACACGCCCGGCCGGCCGGTCAGCTTGGCGTGGGCATCGGCCATGAAGGCGGCCCCCCCCTCCTGCCGGCAGGCGATGAAGCGCAGCAGGCCGGCGCGCCCGTGGATCGCGTCGAGGAGCCCCAGAAAGCTCTCGCCCGGCACCCCGAAAAGCGTATCCGCCCCGTTCGCGACCAGCGCATCGGCGATGATCTCGGCGCCGCTGCGGGCCTTGATCCCCGCGCCCCGGTCCGCTTCGGTCATGGTGCCCTCCTGCGTTCTCCGGGGGCCGAGCATAAAGGGCCAATCCCGCCCCGGCGCAAGGCCCGGTCGGGCGCCGCGCCCGGCGCAGATAAAATTCTGGGCCCGTCGCCCGCGATTTCCTTTTGCGCGCCGCCCCTGCCTCTGGCCTAGAATGGCGGCGCGACGGGGTGGGAGGGGCATCGTGGCGAAACAGATCGTGCTCGTGCGCCATGGCGACGATCCACCCGACGACCGGGTGGTGAGCTTTGCAGTGCAGGCGGGGTTCACGCCTGTCTTCGTGCGCCCCTTCAAGGGCGAGGCGCTCGGCCTGCCCGGGCCCGATGTCGCGGGCTCGGTCGTCTATGGCGGGCCCTTCGATGCCTATGCCGAGGATCGCCACCCCTTTCTGCTGGACGAGGCCGCCTGGATCCGCGCCTGCATCGCGCGCGACATCCCGCTTCTGGGGATCTGCCAGGGCGCCCAGCAGATCGCCCGCGTCCTCGGGGCCGAGGTCGGCCCGCTGCCCGAGCCGGTCCATGAATTCGGCTATTACCCGATCAGCCCGACGCCCGAGGGCGCCGACTTCCTGCCCGGCCCGCTCTGGATGACGCAGGCGCATTACCACACCTTCGCGATCCCCGAGGGGGCGGTGCGCCTCGCCTCGAGCCCGGCCTATCCCAATCAGGCGTTCCGCTATGGCGCGCGCGTCTATGCGCTGCAATTCCACGCCGAATGCACGATCGAGGGTTTTCGCCGCTGGCAGCAGGCGCCCTGGGCCGCCTATGGCAAGCCCGGCGCGCAGACCCGCGCCGAGCAGGATCGCCTGATGGCCGAGCATGACGCGCGGCAGGCGGCGTGGTTCTACGACTTCCTCGCGCGCCTCTTTGGCCGCGCCGACTGACCGGGGCAGGGGTGGTGATGCGGACCCTCGTCGTCCTCGCCCATCCCGCGCCCGAGAGCTTCGCCGCCGCCCTCGCCCAGGCCGTGACCGAGGCGGCCCGGGCGGGCGGGCATGAGGTGCGGCTTCTCGATCTCTGCGCGCTCGGCTTCGATCCGGTGATGGGGGCCGAGGAATGGCGCGGCTATGGCACGGGTGCGCCCGTCCCGCCCGACCTTGCCCAGCATATCGCGGCGCTGCGCTGGGCCGAGGCGGTCGTCTTTGTCCATCCGACCTGGTGGCAGGGCCCGCCCGCGATCCTCAAGGGCTGGCTCGACCGGGTCTGGCGGCCGGGCGTCGCGTTCGTGCAGCCTGCGCCGGGCGGGGCGCTGCGCCCTGCGCTGACGGATCTGCGGCTGATCGGGGTTGTCACGACGATGGCGGCGCCCTGGTGGGTCGCGACCCTCGTGATGGGAACGCCCGGGCGCAGGATGCTTCTGCGGGGGCTGCGGGCATGCAGCGCGCCCGGCACGCGGACGTTCTGGCTCAGCCTCCACGGCATCGAGACGGCCGACGCCCCCCGGCGCGCGCGCTTCGTTGCGCGCGTGCGGGCGCGCATCGCGGCCGAGCTTGCCCGGCGCGGGGCGGGCTGAGGCGATGGCGCGCTGGATCCTGCGCGATGTCGTGTTTCCCCGCGCGCTCCTCGCCGCGCCACAGAGGTTCGGTGGGCAGGCGGCGGGGCCGATCTGGCGCGGCGATCTTCTGGTCACGCCCGAGGGGGTTGCGGGCGTCGCGCCGGGTGGGGCGCCTGATCTGCCCGGGGTGGCGGGGGCCGGGCGCCTCTTGCTGCCTGCCCTGACCGAGCCGCATGTGCACCTCGACAAGGCGTTCACCGCCCATCGCCTGCCCCCCGCGGGCGGCGATCTGCTGGCCGCGATCGCGGCCGAGGAGGCCGACAAGGCGCATTGGACCGACGCCGACCTGCGCGCGCGGGGGGCGCGCGCGCTGGCCGAGATGCGCGCGGCCGGCGTCGCCCACGCCCGCACCCATGTCGATTGGGGCGAGGGCGCCGACCCGACGGCGACGCCCCGCGCCTGGTCGGTGCTGCGCGAACTCGGGCAGGAGCACGCGCCTGGGATCCGCCTGCAGCGCGCCTGCCTGCCCGCGATCGACCTCCTCGCCGATCCGGCCGCTGCCGCGCGCATCGCGGCCGAGGTCGCGCGCGACGGCGGTGTGCTCGGTGCCTGGGTGCTCGGCCATGACCGGCGCGCCGAGGGGATCGCGGCCGCCTTCGCGCTCGCAGACCGCCACGGCCTCGCGCTCGACTTCCATGTCGACGAGGGGCTCGGAGAGGGGCTCGACGGCCTCGCGCTCATCCTCGCCGAGGCGCGGCGGACGCGGTTTGAGGGGCCCGTGCTCTGCGGCCATGCGATCAGCCTCGCGCGGCTTGCCGGCGCAGAGCTCGCGGCGATGCTCGGGGCGATGGCCGAGGCGGGTGTCGCGCTCTGCGCGCTGCCGGCCACGAACCTTTTCCTGCAGGCGCGCGGGGCGGGCACGCCCGGGGCGCGCGGCGTCACCCGCCTGACCGAGGCGACGGCGGCGGGCGTCGTGACCTGTCTTGGCGCGGACAATGTGCAGGATGCCTTCTACCCGCTCGGCCGGCACGATCCGCTGTTGACGCTGGGCCTCGCGGTGCCGGCGCTCCATCTCGACCCGCCGCTCGAGGCGCATCTGGCGCGCGTCACGACCGATGCGGCGCGCGCGCTCGGGGTGCGGCCGGGCATGATCGACACCCTCCCGCCCGAGCGGCTTCTGCTTTGCGAGGCGCAGGACCTCGCCGCGGCGCTGAGCGCGCCCGCCCCACGCCGCCCCCTCTCGGCCCTCGGCCCGCCGCCGGGCCGCGCGGCCACGACCTGAACCAACAGAACGAAAGGTTCTCGCACATGGCACGCCCCCTGATCGATTTCATCCACGACCTGCGCTGGCAGGACATCCCGCCCGAGGTGCAGGCGCGCACGCGCTTCTTTCTGACCGACCTGATCGGGGTCTCGGCCGGCGGGACGGGCACGCCAGTGGCGCGCATCATCCGCGACCACGCGGCCGAGCAGTTCGGGGCAGGCGCGGCGGGCGCGCGCCTCATGCTCGACGGCCGGAGGGTAAGCCCCGTGGGCGCGGTGCTCGCGGGCGGCACGCTGATCGATTCCTTCGACGCCCATGACGGCCACCGCCTGACAAAGGGTCATGCGGGCTGCGCGGCCTTTCCCGCCGCCCTCGCCATGGCCGAGGCGACGGGGCGCGATGACGGGGGCGATCTGCTCGTGGCGCTCGCGCTCGGCTACGAGATCGGGACGCGGGCGGGCATCGCGCTGCACCGCACGGCCTGCGACTATCACACCACGGGCGCCTGGACGGCGGTGTCGGTCGCGGCGATCGCGGCGCGCTATCTCGGGCTCGATCCCGAGCGCACGCGCCACGCCCTCGGGACGGCCGAGTTTCACGGGCCGCGCAGCCAGATGATGCGCTGCATCGACCATCCGACCATGGTCAAGGACGGCTCGGGCTGGGGCGGGATGGCGGGTATCTCGGCGGCCTATCTCGCGCGCTCGGGCTACACGGGCGCGCCCGCGATCACCGCCGAGGGGGCGGATGTCGCCGATCTGTGGTCCGATCTCGGGCAGCTCTGGCGCGTGATGGAGCAGTATTACAAGCCCTTCCCGGTCTGCCGCTGGGCCCAGCCGCCGGTGCAGGCGGTCCTCGATCTGCGCGCCGCCCATGCGCTGACCCCGGCCCAGATCGAGCGCATCGAGATCGTGACCTTCCACCAGTCGGTGCGCCTCGCAGGCGGCATCCCGCGCACGACCGAAGAGGCGCAATACGCGACCGCCTATCCGGCCGCCGTCGCGGCGGTGCGGGGCACGATCGGGGCCGACGACATCGCCGAGGGCGGCTTTGGCGATCCCGAGGTGCAGCGCCTTGCCCGCACGATGGTGGTGCGCGAGCTCGAGGCCTATTCGGCCGCCTTCCCGGCCCGGCGCATCGCCCATGCGGTCATCCACACCCGCGACGGCCGGCGGCTCGAATCCGCCCCGACCGAGGCGCGCGGCGACCCCGAGGCGATGGTCTCGGACGCCGAGATGCGCGCGAAATACCACCGCTTCGCCGATCCCGTGCTGGGGGCGGCGCGCGCGGCCGCGCTCGAGGCCGAGGCGGCGCGGATCGGGCCGGGGGTGTCGGCCGCCCCGCTCATCGACCTGATCGCGGCGCCTGTTGGCTGAAGGCGCAGGGGGCTCGAGGCGCGGGGGGCTAGAGGCGCAGGCGGCGCCCCTCGGGGTCGAAGGCGGGGGCGGCGAGCACGCGCGCCCCATGCGCCCGCCCGAGGATCATGACCTCGAGCGCCGTGCCCGCCGCGATCTCGGGCCGCAGATAGGCCAGCGCGAGCGAGGCGCCCACATGATAGCCATAGGCCCCGGATGAGACGCGCCCCGCGGGCCGCCCTGCCGCATCGAAGATCGGCTCGGACCCCGAGGCGTCGGCGATGGTCGCCGCGATCTCGATCGGGCGCAGCACCTCGCGCGCGGGGCGGGCCATCACCTCGGCGCAGGCGTCGCGGTTGAGGAAGGGTTTCCCGAGCCTCACGAGCGGGGCAAGCCCCGTCTCCTGCGGCCAGTATTCGGGGCTGTAGTCGCGCCCCCAGCTGCCATAGCCCTTCTCGATCCGCAGGCTCATCAGCGCGCGCGAGCCGACCGGCCCGGCGCCCAGCGCATGCCCGGCCTCGAGGAGCGCTGCATAGAGCCGCATCTGGTCGCCCTCGGCGCAATGCAGCTCCCACCCCAGATCGCCCGTGAAGCTCAGCCGCAGCGCGATGCAGGGCACGCCCGCGACCGCGATGCGGCGCGCACGCGCAAAGGCAAAGCCCGCGTTCGACAGATCGGCATCGGTCAGCGGCCCGAGCAGCGCGCGCGCAAGCGGCCCCGCGACGTTGAAGCCCGCCATCGTGTCGGTCACGCTCTGCCAGCTTGTGCCGGGCGGCAGCGGCACCGCATCGAAGAAACGCTTGTGATAGCGCTCGGCCATGCCTGAGCCGACCATCAGGTAATCGTCCTCGGCAAGGCAGGCGACCGTCAGATCCCCCGCGATCCCGCCTCGCCGCCCGATCAGCGGCGCAAGGCAGATGCGCCCCGGGGTCTCCGGGATGCGGTTTGCCAGCAGTGCCTCGAGCCAGTCGCGCGCCCCCCTGCCGGTGATGCGGTAGCGGGCGAAGTTCGAGATGTCGATGATCCCCGCCCGATCGCGCAGCATCCGCGCCTCGCGCCCGACGGGGGCCCACCAGTTCTGCCGCTCGAACCCGTGCGTCTCGGCCTCGGGCTCGCCGGGGGCGGAAAACCACAGCGGATGCTCCCAGCCGTAATTCAGCCCGAACACCCCCCCGAGGGCCGATTGCATCGCATGGGCCGGGCGCGTGCGCACCGGCCGGCCGGCGTCGCGTTCCTCATTGGGGAAATGGATCTTGAAGCGGTTGGCGTACTGGTCGCGCACCCTTGCGCGGGTAAAGGCCGCATCGGCCCAGGCCCCGAAGCGCGCGAGATCCCAGGCGAACATGTCGAGGTGCGGCTCGCCCTCGACCATCCATTCGGCCGCCAGAAGCCCCAGCCCCCCCGATTGCGAAAAGCCCGGGATGATCCCGCAGCAGCAGAAATAGTTCCGCAGCTCCGGCACCGGGCCGAAGAGGGCGGCGCTGTCGGGCGACCAGATCATCGGCCCGTTGATGACGCGCTTGATGCCCGCCCGCCCGACCGCCGGCACGCGCGCGATCGCGCGCAGCATGTTGGGTTCGATCCGCTCGAGGTCGTCGGGGAAAAGCTCGTGCCCGAAGCCCTGCGGCGTGCCGTCCTCGGCCCAGAAGCGCATGTCGCGCTCATAGGCGCCGACCAGGAGGCCCTTGCCCTCCTGGCGCAGGTAATATTCGCCGTCGCGGTCGGCGACCGAGGGCAGGCGGCGGTCGAGCGCCGCGATCTCGGGGATCGTCTCGGTGACGAAATACTGATGCTCGGTCGGCACCAGCGGCAGCCGCAGCCCCGCCATCGCCGCAACCTCGCGCGCCCAGAGGCCGGCCGCGTTCACGACCCAGCCCGCCCGCAGGCTGCCGCGTGGCGTCTCGACCGTCCAGGACCCGTCGGCTTCGGGCCGCGTTGCCGTCACCGGGCAGTCGCGCAGGATCCGCGCGCCGCGCGCGCGCGCGCCCGCCGCATAGGCCATCGTCACGCCCGAGGGGTCGACATTGCCGCCCTGGGGTTCGAACATGATGCAGCGCACGCCCGAGAAATCCACGAGCGGATGCAGCGCCTCGGCCTCAACCCGGCTGACCTCGTGAAAGTTCATGCCGTAATATCGGGCCTTTGCGGCCTGAAGCCGAAGCTGATGCTCGCGTGCTTCGGTCTGCGCGAGATAGAGGCTGCCGGGCTGGAAGATGCCGCAGCCCTGCCCAGTCTCGGCCTCGAGCTCGCGATAGAGGCCCATGGTGTAGTGCTGGAGCCGGCTGATGTTGGTGCTGTCGTGCAGCCCGTGGATGTTGGCCGCCGCGTGCCAGGTCGACCCGCTGGTGAGTTCGCTGCGCTCGAGCAGCACGACATCGCGCCAGCCGAGCTTGGCGAGGTGATAGAGGATCGAGCAGCCGATCAGCCCGCCCCCGATGACGACCGCCTGCGCCCGCTCGGGCAGCGGCTGCGTGTCCGTTGTCGCCATACGCCCGATCCCCCCGATCCAACCCGCGATGCACCGATCCGCTCGGGCAAGACTACGCCCGCGCCGGCCGGGGGTGAAGCAAGCGATTCGAGGGTCTCGACCCCGGATTTTTTCTGTGACTGGATGCGCCAAGCCGGCCGCGCCCCAGCGCCGCCCCCGGAGCCCGCCATGAAGACCCTGCCGCCCCTGAACTACATCCGCTCGTTCGAGGCCGCGGCGCGACATCTGAGCTTTACCCGTGCGGCCGAGGAACTCGGGCTGACGCAGGCGGCCGTCTCGGGCCATGTGCGCGCGCTCGAGACCTTCATCGGCAGGCCGCTCTTTTACCGCACACCGCGCAGCCTCGGGCTGACCGAGGTCGCGGCCTCCTACCTGCCGACGCTGCGCCAGGCGCTCGGCAGATCGAGGCGGCGACGGGCCAGGTGATGACGCAGCGCCACCGGCAGGAGGTCATCCTCGCCTGCCCGGCAAGCCTCGCGACGAACTGGCTCGGCCCGCGGCTGCGGCGCTTTCGTGCGGCCCACCCCGACATCTCGGTGACGGTTCATGCGACGATCTGGTCCGAGACGCTCGACCAGATCGCCGACCTCAGGATCGTGCCGCGCCCGGACAGCGCGCCGGTGCAGGGGGTGAGAATTCTGCGCGACACCCTCGCGATGGTCTGCGCGCCCGCGCTCGGCGCGGGGCAGGGCGCGCTATGTGGCCCGGCGGATTTGGCGGCGGCGGGCGTCATCCACATCCTCGGCCGCCACGCGCATTGGGAGGCGTTCTGCCGCCATCACGGCGTCGCGCCGATCGATCCGGGCAGCGGCGTCAAGACCGACAGCACCAATGTCGCGCTCGAATTCGCGGCCGCCGGTCTTGGGTGCGCGATCGCGCCGCGCGCGCTTGCGGGCATCCATCTGGGCCGCGGCGTGCTGGTCGAGCCCTTCCCGGCCGAGATCCCGAGCGGCTGGAGCTATGACCTCCACCCCGGCGAGCTTTCCCCCTCGCGCGCGAGCGAGCGGCTGCGCGAGGCGCTGATCGCCCCCGATCCGACCTAGCGCACCCGCCTCTGGACAAGGGCCCGGGGGCGCCGCATGCTCGATCACATGGGATATGAGTGCGTCATCCGCGGCGGGCGGGTCGTGACCGATGGCGCGGTCATCGAGGCCGACATCGCGATCAGCGAGGGCCGGATCGCCGCCCTCGGCCAGGGCCTGCGCGGCGCCGAAGAGATCGCGGCCGGCGGCCTCATCGTCACGCCCGGCGGGGTCGATCCGCATTGCCACATCGAGCAGATGTCGGGCATGGGCCTGATGAACGCCGACAGCTTCGAAACCGCGACGCGCTCGGCCGCGATGGGCGGCACCACGAGCGTCATTTCCTTTGCCGCGCAGGCGCGGGGGCAGCGGCTGGCCGAGGCGCTCGCCGATTACGCCGCCCGGGCGCGGCGCGGCGCGGCGGTCGACCACGCCTTTCACATCCTGCTCAGCGATCCGGGCGTGCCGGATTTCGAGGCCGACCTGCGCGCGCTGATCGCCGCGGGGCACCGCTCGGTCAAGATCTTCACCACCTATGCGATCAAGCTCGAGGATGCCGCGATCCTCGAGATCCTGCGCATCACGGCCGCGGCGGGCGCGATCGCCTGCGTGCACGCCGAGAACGACGCGATCATCGCTGCGGCGCGCGCGCGGCTGCTGGCCGAGGGGCGCGACCGCCCGCGCGATCATGCCGCCTCGCGCCCGCCCGAGGCCGAGATCGAAGCGGTCGCGCGCATCTGCCGGCTGGCCGAGAACGCGCGTGCGCCGGTGATGATCTTTCACGTCTCGACCGCCGGCGCGCTGGCCGAGATCGCGGCTGCCCGCCGCCGCGGCGCCCCCGTCTGGGCCGAGACCTGCCCGCATTACCTCTTTCAGACCGCCGAGGTCCTCGACCGGCCGGGGATGGAGGGGGCGAAATGGATGTGCTCGCCGCCCCAGCGCGGCCTTGATGACCAGCGCGCGCTCTGGGCGGGGCTTGCGGCGGGGGATCTCCAGATCGTCTCTTCCGACCACGCGCCCTATCGGGCGGATGAAACGGGCAAGTTCGTCCACGGCCCCCGCCCGCCCTTTCCCGCGATCGCGAACGGGATGCCCGGCCTTGAGGTGCGGCTGCCCCTCATGTTCGAGGCGATGGCGGCGGGTGGGCGGCTCGGGCTTTCGGCCTTTGCGCGGATCGTCTCCGCCGCACCGGCCGAGATCTTCGGCCTGCCGCGCAAGGGGCGCATCCTGCCCGGGCATGATGCCGATCTGGTGCTGTGGGATCCGGCGCGCGTGCATGTATATGGCGCGGACGATCTGCACGACAATGTGGGCTACAACCCGTGGGAGGGGCACCGCGTCCGCGGCTGGCCGGTGATGGTCCTCTTGCGGGGCGCGCCGGTGATGCGCGAGGGCAGCTATCTCGGCACGCCCGGGGCGGGGCGCTGGCTGCACCGCGCGGCGCTCGGGGCGGATCCGGCCGATCTGACGGGGGCCGCGCGATGACGCCACCGCCCCCCGCCATGGCGATCACCTTTCTCTACTATCGCGACCTGCCACGCGCCTTTGCCTTTTACCGCGACGTCATGGGCTTTTGCCCCGCGATCGATCAGGGCGCGCTCGCGCAGATCCTGCGCATCGCGGGCGATGCCCATGTCGGGCTGGTCGACGAGGCGCGCGGCATGAACCGCTGGCAGGCCGAGAAATGCGTCCAGCTCTGCATCCGCGTCACCGACCTTGACGCCTGGCACGCCCATCTGCAGGCCTGCGGGGTCGAGGGGCTGACGGTGCCGCGGGCGAACCGCGCCATCGGGATCCGCGCCTTCGTGCTGCGCGACCCCGAGGGCTATCAGATCGAGGTGCAGGAGGCGCTCAGCGAGGGGCCATGACGGGGACGCTCTTTGTCATCAATCCCAATTCCTCGGCGGTCGTGACGGCCGGCATCGCCGAAGCGGTGGCGCCGCTCGGGCGGATGGGCGCGCCCATCGAATGCCTGACGCTCGCCGAGGGGCCGCCCGGCATCGAGAGCCAGGCCCAGGCCGACGAGACGGTGGCGCCCATGCTGCGCCTTGCCGCGACGCTCGAGGATCGGGCGGCGGGTTTCGTCATCGCCTGTTTCGGCGATCCGGGCGTGCATGCGCTGCGCGACCGCACGCGCAAGCCCGTGATCGGCATTCAGGAGGCCGCGGTCGCGACCGCGCTGACGCTTGGCCAGAGGTTCGGGATCATCGCGATCCTGCCCCGCTCGATCCCGCGCCATCTGCGCAGCCTCGGCGCGATGGGGGTGCTCGGGCGGCTGGCGGGGGATCGCGCGCTCGGGCTCGGGGTCGCGGAGCTTGCCCAGCCGGCGCGGACCGAGGCGCGGCTGATCGAGACGGGCCGCGCGCTGCGCGATGCGGACGGGGCCGAGGTGCTGATCCTCGGCTGCGCCGGCATGGCGCGCTATCGGGCGCAGCTCGAGGATGCGCTCGGCCTGCCGGTGATCGACCCCTGCCAGGTCGCGGTCGCGACCGCGCTTGGGCGCATCGCGCTCGGCCTGCGCCATGGCGCCCCGGGCTGAGGCCACGATGGGCGCCGCCACGATCGCCGTCCTCGACGTCGGCAAGTCGAACGTCAAGCTCTCGGCCTGCGACGCGGCGGGGCGGGTGTGCGAGACGCTCGTCACCCCCAACCCCTCGCGCCCCGGCCCGCCGTGGCGGCACACCGATCTGCGCGCGCTGAACCTCTGGGTGCTCGAGGCGCTCGCCGATCTCGGGCGGCGCCATCCGCTCGGCCGGTTCATCGCGACGGGCTATGGCTCGGGCGCGGTGCTGGTGGGCGACGACCCCGACGCGGGCGGCGACGGGGCGGTGCTGCCGATGATCGATTACGAACAGCCCCTGCCCGAGGCGGTCGCGCGCGCCTATGCGCCCCTCGCGGGCGGTTTCCTCGACCGCGGCTCGGCGCTGATGATGGGGGCGACGCATGTCGCGCGCCAGCTTTTCTGGGCAGAGCAGGCCGAGCCCGCGGCGGTGGCGCGCGCGCGCTGGCTTTTATGCCTGCCGCAATACTGGGCGTGGCGGCTCTCGGGCGTGGCGGTCGGCGAGGTCACGATCCTCGGCGCGCAGTCGCATCTGTGGAACGTCGCGGCCGGCGGCTGGGCGCCTATCGTCGCGGCGCGGGGGTGGGGGCGGCTGATGGCGCCGATGGTGCGGGCGGATGCCGATCTGGGGCCCGTGCGCGCGGGTCTTGCGGCGCGCCACGGCCTGCCGCCGGACATGCACATCCATGCCGGGGTGCATGATTCCTCGGCCAATTTCCATCGCTACCGCGCCGCCGGCATGGCGGGCGTCTGCGTCGTCTCGACCGGGACATGGATCGTCGCCATGGCGGACGGCATCGACCCCGCGACGCTTGACGAGGCGCGCGGCATGACCTGCAACGCCGATGTCGCGGGCGCCCCCGTCGGCGGGGCGCTGACGATGGCCGGGCGCGAATACGAGGCGATCGCGGGGCCGCAGCCCGCCGATGCGCGCGCCGACCCCGCGGTGCTCGGGCGTCTGATCGCGCGGGGGACGATGGCGGCCCCGAGTTTCGGGCCCGATGACGGGCAGTTTCCGGGCAGCGCCGGGCGGGGCCGCATCCTCGGCCCCCCGCCCGATAGCCCGCAGGAGCGCCACGCGCTCGCGGTGCTGCACATGGCGCTCCTGACGGTGGCCTGCGCCGGGACGCTCGACCCCGCACGGCCCTGGGTGCTCGACGGCAGTTTCCTGCGCGATCCGGCCTTTGCCGCCCTCGTCGGGGCGCTGCGCCCGGGGCGCGAGACCTGGGTCAACGCCGAGGGCTATGGCATCGCCGCCGGCGCCGCCGCCCTCTGCCGCCCCGGGCCCGCCCCTGCGCCCGATCTGCGCCCGCCCGAGCCGCTGCCTGCCTTTCCCGATCTTTCCCGATACGCCGCGCGATGGCGCGCCCTTGCCGAGGAGGCGACGAATGAACGCTGACGAAATGACCCTGCGCCGCAGCATGGTCGAGACCTGCCGCAAGATGAACGACAGCGGCATCAACCAGGGCACCTCCGGGAACCTTTCGGCGCGCTTCGGGGATGGCTTCCTCATCACGCCCTCGTCGATGGCCTATGACGTGATGCAGCCCGAGGACATCGTCGAGATGGGCTGGGACGGCAGCTATGCCGGCCGCCGCCCGTCGTCCGAGTGGCGCTTTCATCGCGACATCCTTCGGGCGCGGCCCGATGTGAACGTCGTGCTGCACTGCCATTCGACCCATGCGACCGCGGTCGCCTGCCACCACCGCACGATCCCGGCCTTTCACTACATGGTGGGCGTCATGGGGGGCACGACGCTGCGCTGCGCGCGCTATGCGACCTTCGGGACGCAGGCGCTGTCGGATGCCGCGATCGAGGCGCTCGAGGACCGGATGGCCTGCCTTCTGGGCCAGCACGGGCAGATCAGCCTCGGCACCACGCTCGAGGGGGCGCTGTGGATGGCGATCGAGGTCGAGACGCTCGCGCGGATGTATATGCAGGCGCTGGTCATCGGCGAGCCGCCGGTGCTGTCCGATACAGAGATGGCGCGCGTCATCGCCCAGATGCGGCGCATGAGCTATGGCCTCGGCCCCGAGCCCGAGGGCGAAACCGATGTGGCGCGCGCCCGCCCGGCCTGAGCGGGCGTTGACAGCCCCGCCCGCCCGGATCAGATATTTGATGGCCCCGGCGCGCGGGGCCGCAAAGAGGACCCGCCCCCGATGAGCGACTACATGCGCCCCGCGACGCTCGAGGAGGCGCTGGCACTTCTGCCCGGCCGCGGGGCAGGGATCCTTGCGGGCGGCACCGACCTCTTTGCCGCGACCGAGCGGCGCCGCCTGCCCGGGCCCGTGGTCGACCTCGGCGCCATCGCCGAATTGCGCGGGGTGCGCGCGGTTGCGGGCGGTACGGTCATCGGCGCCTGCACGACATGGGACGAGATCGCGCGCGATGATGCGCTGCCGCCCGCGCTTGGGGCGCTGCGCGCGGCGGCGCGCGAGGTCGGCGGCTGGCAGGTGCAGACGCGCGGCACCATCGCGGGCAATATCTGCAACGCATCGCCCGCCGCGGATGGTGTGCCGCCGCTTCTGGTGCTCGATGCCGAGGTGATGCTGCGCGGCCCCGAAGGCGCACGGCGGCTGCCGCTTGCGGCGTTCATCACCGGCCCGCGCCGGACGATCCGCGCGGCCGAGGAAATCGTGACGGGCATCTTCCTGCCGGCGGCCGCGCTCGGCGGGCGGTCGGCCTTCCTCAAGCTCGGGGCGCGCGCGCATCTGGTGATCTCGATCGCGATGGTGGCGGTGCGGCTCGAGGTTGCCGAGAGGCGAATCGCGCGCGCGGCCGTCGCTGTCGGGGCGTGCAGCGCGGTCGCCCGCCGCCTGCCCGGGATCGAGGCCGCACTTTGCGGCGCCGCTTTGGCCGAGGCGCCGGGGCGGGTCGATCTTGCGGCGGTGGCGCGCGCGCTCGACCCCATCGACGACATCCGCGCAACGGCCGCCTATCGCGCCGAGGCGGCGGGCGAGCTGATTGCCCGAGCGGTCGGGCGGATCGCGGAGGAGATGGCGTGAACCAGCACCGGCCTTCGCTCCACTTTTGCTTTTGGGCTCCGCCTTTTCTTTCGCGCCAACATCTTTGCCCTTACGACACTGACCGCTGGTGCCATAAAAGGTACCATCTGGACGCTGGCAACGTGCGAAGTCCATTGTCTCGAGCTCACTGAACTCGATACTATCGGAGAGAAGTTGCTTAGCGGCGTTGATCGCCTCGTCGGAGAATTGACCGAGTTTCATGGTGAGTGAGAACACTATATGAGGTTTTACCCTTCTTGTAATTATTACCACAGAAAAAGGAGGCATGAAGCCCCCATGGGGTCGGTTTCTCAACCGTCTACTTTTCTTTCTACCTCATCAAGGTCATTCATAAGTTCGTAGAGGTTGTTGGTCGTAGCGACGTTCTCCTCCTCAAGTCGCTCAAGCCGGTCCTCCATCTGAAGGAGGATGTCGCCGAGCGGGACA
>JAUREX010000042.1 GCA_030834485.1 Gemmobacter sp. | reverse complement strand
TTGCCAAGCGGCCGCGCGCGGGGCATGTCGCACGGGCATCCGCGGAGCGAGGCATGAGTCAGTCCATCCTGTCGGCCGTCATCAGGCCGATGCACCCCGAGGGTCGGCGCTTCGTCGCGATCTTCGCCGCGCTGAGCGTGCTCTTGTGGCTCCTCTGGGCCCCGCTTGGCGTGATCGGCGCGGGGCTGACGGTCTGGTGCTATTACTTCTTTCGCGATCCCGCGCGCGTCACCCCCACCCACCCCGGCCTGATCGTGAGTCCGGCCGACGGGATCGTGTCGATGATCGTGCCGGCCGTGCCGCCGGCCGAACTCGGCCTCGGGCCCGAGATGCGCATCCGCGTCTCGGTCTTCATGAACGTGTTCAACTGCCATGTGAACCGCATCCCGATCGGCGGGCGGGTCACGGCGGTGGCCTATCGCAAGGGGCGCTTCGTCAACGCCGCCCTCGACAAGGCCAGCACCGACAATGAGCGCAACGCCCTCGCGATCGCGCTGCCCGACGGGCGCGATCTGGCGGTGGTGCAGATCGCGGGGCTGGTGGCGCGGCGGATCCTGTGCACCGCCGCACCGGGCCAGCAGGTCGCAACAGGCGAACGCTTCGGCCTGATCCGCTTCGGCTCGCGGCTCGATGTCTATCTGCCGCAGGGCGTGGCGCCGCTGGTGGCGACGGGCCAGAGCATGGTCGCGGGCGAGACGGTGCTGGCCGACCTCGACGGCGCCGAGGCCGCGCGCCGGGGCGAGGTGCGCTGATGCTCGATCACGACCCGTTCGAGAACGGCCGCACCGAAAACCTCACGGTCCGCCAGATCCTGCCCAATGCGGTCACGATCCTCGGCCTCTGCGCCGGCCTGATGGCGCTGCGCTTCGTGCAGGCGGGGCGGGTCGATCTGGCGGTGATGCTGATTTTGCTCGCGGGCGTGCTCGACGGGCTCGACGGGATCATCGCGCGCCGGCTCGATGCGACCTCGAAGATGGGGGCGGAACTCGACTCGCTCGCCGATTTCCTCAATTTCGGGGTGGCGCCCGCGGTCATCGTCTTCGAGGTGGCGATGAACGCCTCATCGCCCGCGACCTGGGTGCCGGTGCTGGTCTTCACCGTCTGCGCCTGCCTGAGGCTCGCGCGCTTCAACGTCGACCGCGGCCGGCCCGAGACGGCGGGGCGGCTGCATTTCATCGGCGTGCCGACGCCGGCGGGCGCGCTTCTGGCGCTCTGGCCGACGATCCTCGGGCAGACGGGCGCGATCGACCCCTCGGCCCATCCCGAGGCCTATGGGCTCTGGATGGCGTTCGTGGGCCTTCTGATGATCAGCAAGGTCCCCACACAGTCGAGCAAGACCATCCGCATCCCGCGCGAGCGCGCGATCCCGGTGCTGATCGGGGTCGCGGTCGTGATGGGGCTGCTCATCACCCGGTTCTGGGTGACGATCTCGCTCGTGGCGCTGGCCTATACGGCGCTTCTGGCGCGCGACATCGTGCTCTGGGTGCGGGCGCGGCGCTGAGGCGTCAGGCCTTCGCCTTTGCGAGTTCGGCCTTGAGGGCCTGAATATAGCCGTTGCGCGCGGTGGTGTAGACCGCGATCTCGTTGCGCAGCTTCTGCATCTGCACCTCGAGGAACTGCAGGCTCGCGAGCTGGGCCTTGCCGTTGTCGCTCAGGTCCTCGGTATTGTAGTCGATGCCGTCCACGGTGATCTTGGGCATGGGAAACCTCTGTTTCAGCTGTCGGAGAAAAGATCGGAAAAGCGCAACCCGCTTCGGCCCTGCACCATCTCGAGCTTGAGATCGGCGATATAGGCGTTGCGCGCCTTGGTCAGCAGCGCCTGCATGTTCACAAGCTCCTGCAATTGCGCCTCGACAAAGCGCAGCCGGTCATGGAGCGCGCGCCCCTCGGGGCCGAGCGTCGCGGGGTCGAACGTGACCGCATCCGGGCGCCCCGTGGGGGCATCCGGCTGGCCGGGGGCTGGGTCGAGCTCAGGCACTGGCGGCCTTCATCTCGCGGCGCAGCGCCGCGAGATAGGCAAGCCGCGCCGTGTCGCTGATCGCGAGCTCGTTGTTGAGCTGCACGAGACCCGCCTGCACGAATTCGAGCGAGCCGAGGATCTCGCGCGCCTCGGGGCTCAGGCTCTCGAGCGGATAATCCACCCCGTCGAGGGTGAGCTTGCGGGGGGCAGCAGCGGCGTTGGTCATGATCGTTCCACTTGATAGGACAGAGTTGCGACTAGCACGGCAGGCTGCGGATGTGAACCCGCGCCGGGCCGCGCACCGTTCACATGTTGGGATAGTTCGGCCCGTCGCCGCCCTGCGGTGTCTTCCAGACGATGTTCTGCGAGGGGTCCTTGATGTCGCAGGTCTTGCAGTGCACGCAGTTCTGATAGTTGATGACGAAGCGCGGATCGCGCCCTTCCTCGCGCACGACCTCATAGACGCCGGCCGGGCAATAGCGCTGCGCGGGTTCGGCGTATTCGGGCAGGTTGACGCGGATCGGCACGCCCGCGTCGCGCAGCGTCAGATGCGCGGGCTGCCCCTCGGCGTGGTTGGTGAAGGAAAACGCCACATTCGTCAGCCGGTCGAACGACAGCACGCCATCGGGCTTGGGATAATCGATCGGCGCATGATCGGCCGCCCGCCCGGTCGCGGCGGCATCCGACTTGCCATGGCGCAGCGTGCCGAAGAGCGAGACGCCAAGGAGGTTGTTCGTCCACATGTCGAAGCCCCCGAGCACGAGCGAGGGCACGAGCCCCCAGCGCGACCACATGGGCTTGACGTTGCGCACGCGCCTGAGGTCGCGCCCGACCGGCCCCTCGCGCAGCGCGGTGTCGTAGTCGGTCAGCTCATCGCCCGACCGCCCGGCCGCGATCGCCGCCGCCGCCGCTTCGGCCGCCGCGATCCCCGAGAGCATCGCGTTGTGGTTGCCCTTGATGCGCGGCACGTTGACAAGCCCCGCCGAGCAGCCAAGCAGCGCGCCCCCCGGGAACACTGTCTTGGGGATCGACTGCCAGCCGCCTTCCGAGATCGCCCGCGCCCCATAGGCCACGCGCTTGCCGCCCTTGAGAAGCTCGGCCACCATCGGGTGATGCTTGAAGCGCTGGAACTCCATATAGGGATAGAGATGGGGGTTTTCGTAGTTCAGATGGACGACGAAGCCGACATAGACCTGATTTTTCTCGATATGATAGATGAACGACCCGCCGCCCGCGTTCGCGCCAAGCGGCCAGCCCATGGTATGGGTGACCGTCCCCTCGCGGTGCTTGGCGGGGTCGATCTCCCAGATTTCCTTCATGCCGATGCCGAATTTCTGCGGGCAGCGGCCCTGGCCGAGATCGAAGGCCTCGATCGCCTGCTTGGAGAGCGACCCGCGCACCCCTTCGGCGAGCAGCACATATTTGCCGCGCAGCTCCATCCCCGGCTCATAAGACGGGCCCGGCGTGCCGTCGGGGTTGCGCCCGAACTCGCCCGCGACGACGCCCGCGACGCGCCCATCCTCGGCCATCACCAGTTCCGAGCACGACATGCCCGGAAAGATCTCGACCCCGAGCGCCTCGGCCTCGGTCGCGAGCCAGCGGCAGACATTCGCCATGCTGACGATGAAATTGCCGTGGTTGTTCATCAGGGGCGGCATCGGCCAGTTGGGGATGCGGATCTGCCCCGCCGGCCCGAGCATGTAGAAATTGTCCTCGCGCACCGGCACCCTGACCGGCGTGTCGCGCTCGCGCCAGTCGGGCAGCAGCGCGTCGAGGCCCGCCGGGTCGAGCACCGCGCCCGAGAGGATATGCGCCCCGACCTCGGAGCCCTTCTCGAGCAGCACGACCGACAGCGCCGGATCGATCTGCTTGAGGCGGATCGCCGCCGACAGCCCCGCGGGCCCGGCGCCGACGATCACCACATCATATTCCATCGCCTCGCGCGCCATGCCCTTCCCCCTTGCCAGCGGGGACCGGCCCCGATCTGCGTTCCAACGCTGCCCCTGCCTAGCGCAAGGGCAAAGGTGCGGTCAATTGCGGCCCGTCGGCGGCCTTGCGCCCTTGCAAATCGCGGGCACCTCGGGTGAGATTGCATCAGACAGGGGCATGATCCGCGCCGGCCCTGCGGCGGGGGCGGTCATTGCCGGGAATGGAGGCGTCCATGGAGAAGATCCCCCTCACGCGGGCCGGGTTCGATGCGCTCGAGTCGGAGTTGCGCGAACTCAAGACCGTGGACCGCCCCGCGATCATCGAGGCGATCGCCGAGGCGCGCGCGCATGGCGATCTGTCCGAGAATGCCGAATATCATTCCGCGCGCGAAAAGCAGAGCTTCATCGAGGGCCGGATCAAGGAGCTTGAATCCATCCTCGGCCGCGCCGAGGTGATCGACATCGGCCGCCTGACGGGCTCGATCAAGTTCGGCGCGCGCATCGTCATCATGGACGAGGACACCGAGGAAGAGCACCGCTATCAGATCGTCGGCGAGGCCGAGGCGAACCTGGAACGCGGGCTTCTCAACATCCGCTCACCGCTCGGGCAGGCGCTGATCGGCAAGGATGAGGGCGACAGCGTCGAGGTGCGCACCCCGGGCGGGCGGCGCGGCTACGAGATCATCTCGGTCAGTTTCGAGTGACGGGATCCCCCCGCGCATGAGGGGGCGCGCGCTTTATGCCGCGGCCGCCGCCTGGGTCGTGGTCGCGCTCGGCGCCGCACTCGCGGGGCTGCCCGGCTGGCTCGTGATCGCGCAGGCGATCGCGATCGTGCTGCCCGCACTCGCGGCGGTGGCGCTGCACCGGCTGGGCGCGGCACGGGGGGGCCCGCGCGCCGCGCCGGGGCCCCTGCGCACTGATCCTGCCGAGGCGGGCGCGCGGCGCCACGCGGGCGTCGTGCCCGTCTTCACCCCGCCCCCGCCCGCGACACTTGCGCCCGCCCGGCCCCCCTTCGGCCGCGCCCCGGACCCTGTGCCCGCCCCCGCCCCGCCCGAGGCCCAGCAAAGCCTTCTGCCCGAGATGGCGCCCGCCGTGCCCCCGACCCCGGCCGAGATCGCGCTTGCGCTCGATTTCGCGCAATCCGAGGGCGACGGGCTGGCGCAGGCCGCGATCGCGCGCTGCACCGCCGACCCCGACCTCGCGCGGCTGATCCGCGCCGCGCAGGACGCGATCGCGATGATGGGGGCGCGGGGCCTCTATGTCGAAGATGTCGAGCCCCGCGCCGGCCAATGCGCGCTCTGGCGCCGCTTTGCCGCCGGGGGGCGAGGGGCCGAGTTCGCCCCCCTCGCGCCCGCCGGCGCCGCCGAGGTGTTCGCCCTTGCGGCGCTGCGCCTGCGCGAGGACGAGGTGCTGCGCGATGCGGTCCACCACTTCCTGCGCCGCTTTGATGCGACGCTCGCGCGTGTCGTACCCGAGGCCGACGACCAGACCCTCGAGGCGCTGATCGCCGGCAGTTCGGGGCGCGCCTTCGGCCTGATGGCGCGCGCCGTCGGTACCTTTGGCTGAGGGTCAGTCGCGCAGCGCCAGTTCCTGCACCTTCGCCATCGGCTGCCAGATGTATTCGAGCACGGTGCGCTTGCCCGACAGGACATCGACCGTGGCCTGCATGCCGGGGATGAAGGTGACGCTATGGCCCTTCTCGTCGATGATGCCGCCGTCGATCGAGACCTCGATGACATAATGGCTCTGGCCCGTGTCGCGGTTCTGGATCGCGTCGGGGCTGATGCTTGTCACCGCGCCGGGGACGGTGCCGTATTTGGCCGAGTCATAGGCCGAGAGGCGGATCTTCACCTCGTCGCCGATGCGGATGTTGGCGATATCGGCGGGCTTGATCTGCGCCTCGATCACGAGGTCGTCGCCCGTCGGCACAAGCTCTAGGATGACGTCGCCCTTGTTCACATAGCCGCCCGTCGTGCGGAAGTTGAGCTGGTTGACGATCCCCTGCACCGGGGCACGGATCGTGGTGCGGCTCACGCGCTCGTCCAGCGTCGGGATGACCTTTTCGATCTCGCCGATCTCGGCCACAACGCCCGACAGCTCGCGCATGGATTCGAGCAGCGCCGCCTCGGTGCGGTTCTCGATCTCGCGGTTGACCTGCTCGATCCCGGCGCGTGCGCGGCTTGCCGAGGTCTCGGCGCTCTGGCGTCCGCCCTCTGACCCCTCGAGCTGGCGGCGCAGCTCCAGCAGCCGCGTCTCGGGCGCGATCGCCTGCGCCACCAGCGGCTCCATCAGCGCGATCTCGCGGCGCAGGAGGTCGGCGGTATTGGCGGCCGTGCGGATCGAGACCTCGGCATCGGCAAGCTCCTGCTCGCGCTGCATCCGGCTCTGGACCAGAACCGCGAGCGCGCCCTCGAGCTCGCTCTGGCGGGCGCGATAGAGGCTTTCCTCGACCGCGACGACCGTCGGCGCGGCAGCGGCGAGATCGGCCGGAAAGACCGGCGCCGCGCCCGCGAGTTGCGCCTGCAGGCGCATTTCGCGCACGCGCAGCGCCGCGAGGCGCTGGTTGATGCGGTCAAGCTCGCCCACGACGTCGATCGGGTCGATCTCGAAGAGGATCTCGCCCTCGGCGACCTCGGAGCCCTCCGAGACGAAGCGGCGCAGGATGACGCCGCCCTCGGCCGCCTGGATCGTCTGGTTCTGCATCGCCGAGACGATCCGCCCCTCGCCGCGCGTGACGTTGTCAAGCTCGGTCAGATGCGCCCATGCGCCCGCAAGCCCCAGGAGCAGGATGATGCTGAACATGAGGGTCGAATTGCGCGCCCCCTCGCGGCCCGAGAGTTCCTTCGAGAGCTTGCGGAAATCGCTGGTGTCCATGCCGCCCGCCTATCGTGCCGCCGCCTGCAGGCGGTCGGGGGTGGTGTCGGTGATGATCGCGCCGCCGTCAATCACGAGGACGCGGTCGACCAGACGCAGGATCGAGTTGCGATGCGTCACGACGATCATCGTGCGCCCCTTGACCCAGCCCTGGAGCTGGTCGAGCACATGCTTCTCGGTGCCGGTATCCATCGAGGAGGTGGGCTCATCGAGGACGAGGATCCCGGGCTCGTGCAGGAGTGCGCGCGCGAGGTTGATCGACTGGCGCTGCCCGCCCGACAGACCCTCGCCGCGCTCGCGCACCACGAGGTCATAGCCCGCCGGATGCTTCGAGACGAAGCCGTCGACGCCGCTGATCTTGCCGAGGTCGAGCAGATGCTGGTCGTCGTATTCGTAATTGCCCATCAGGATGTTCTCGCGCAGGGTCCCGGAAAAGAGCCAGGCATCCTGCAGCATCACCCCCATGTTGCGGCGCAGGTCGGCGCGGTCGATCTGGCGCAGGTCCACCCCGTCGACGCGGATCGCGCCCTCGGTCGGCTGGATCAGCCCCGCGGCAAGGCGCGTGAGCGTCGATTTCCCCGACCCCATCCGCCCCACGATCGCGACCTTCTGCCCCGCCGGGATCTTGATCGAGAGGTTCGAGATGATCGGCTGGCGCGCCCCGGGGAAGGTGTAGCTCACGCCCTGAAACTCGATGTCGCCGCGCAGCCGCGGACGGCTGACGCGTTGGGCGGTATCAGCCTCGGCCGCGTCCTCATCGGGGCGCATGAGCTTGTCGAGCGTGCGATAGGCCTGGCGCGCCGAATTCGTCCGCGTCAGCGCCGCCGCCAGCTGCGAGAGCGGCGCGAGCGTCTTGCCCGACAGGATCACCGCCGCGATCATCGCGCCCATGGTGATCGTGCCTTCCTGGATCAGGAACACGCCATAGAAGATGATCGCGATCTGCGCGAGTTGCTGGACCGAGGTCGCCGAGTTGATCGCGAACTGCGACAAGAGCCGCGATTGCAGCCCGAGGTCCGACTGGCTGTCGGATGCCTCCTCGAAGCGCCGCCGCATCAGCCGGCCCGACCCCGTCGCCTGCACGGTCTCGAGCCCACCGAGCGTCTCCACCAGAACGGATTGCTTCGACATCGCGGTGCCAAGCGTCGCCTCGGCGATGCGCGCGAGGAAGGGCTGGATGACGAGGCCCGCGAAGATCACGGCCGGCACGCAGATGAGCGGCACGAGATAGAGCGGCCCCGCAATGAGCGAGATGACCCAGACGAAGAAAAAGATGAACGGCAGATCGACGACCGCCACGAGGGTTGCCGAGGTGAAGAACTCGCGCAGCGTGTCGAACTCGCGCACCACGCTCGCCATCGCGCCTGATGAGTTGCGCCGCTTGTCGAGCGGCATCGACAGCAGCCGGTCGAACACGAGGCGCGACATGCGCGCATCGGCCCGCTTGCCCGCCCGGTCGATGAAATTGGCGCGCAGCGTCTTGAGGATGAACTCGAACCCGAGCGCGATCAGCACCCCGACCGTCAGCGCGATGAGCGATTCGATCGCCTCGTTCGGCACGACCCGGTCATAGACGACCATGATGAAGAGCGAGGACGACAGCCCGAGGATGTTCGTCACCGCCGCCGCGATCAGGACCTGGACATAAAGCCACCGCCCCCGCCGGAGCGAGCCCCAGAACCAGTGCCCGCCATCCTTTTCGGCCGCACTCGGGTGACGTTTGCGGGCGAGGATGACATAGGCCCCATATTCGCGCTGGAACTGCTCGAGCGGCATCGAATCGGGCACGAACTCCGATTCGGGGCGCGCGATCTCGACGTTGGCGGCATTCGGGACGCCGGTGACGATGACAGCCCGCCCGTCCGGGCCGACCGCGATGAAGGGGCAGAGCGAGGCCTTGATCTGGCGCGGCTTGAGCGCACCGAAGCCGGCAGAAAATCCGCAATGCGTCAGCGCCGAGACCGCCTCGCGCACGCCAAAGCCCGTCTCGCCGACCAGATCGGGCAATTCGCGGATCGCGGCCTCGGAATAGGTCAACCCCGCGATCCGCAGGAAGCGCTGCACCGCGAGCACGAGCGGCCGGTCCGCCGGATCGGGGCGCGGCGCGTGCGGGGCCTCGGCCTCGGGCTCGGTCGCTGCATCGGGGCGCATCCGCACGATCGTGCCGGCAGCGGGGGTTCCCGCGGCCGGTTGCGGGGCCTCGGCGGTCGTCTCTGGGTCGGTCGGTGCGGTCATCTGGCGGTCTTTCGGGCCTTGGCGCTACTCGGCGGCGATGCGCAGGCGCTTAGCGAGCGCGCCCGTCTCGGCCTCGATCCGCAGCGCGGTCGAGATCATCTGGGCTTCGTTCGCGATGGATTGGGTGACGGCGCGGTAATGGTTCACCTCGACGTCGATGAGTTGCGAGAGGTTCGCCTGCCCCGAGGCAAGCTGCGAGCGCAGCGTGGTGCGCTCGGCCCCGAGCAATTCGATCTGACGCGCAAGTGCCGCCTGCGCCGCGATCAGCGCCCGATAGGACGACAGCGCCGCCTCGAACGCCGCCCGCCCCGTGGCGCGCGCATCCTCGAGATCGGCGCGTGCCGCCGCGGCGCGTGCGGTGAGCGTCTCGATCTCGGCCTGCCGGCGGCCGCCGTCGCCGAAGACATGTTGCAGATAGATGCCCGCCGTCAGGTCGGGATCATCGCTTGCCGAGATCGGGCTGCGCAGCCCGGTCCGCAGCCCGACCTTGGGCTTGAGGCGCGCCTGAGCCGCCTCAAGCTGACGGTCGAGCGCCACGATCGCCGCCGCCCCCGCCATCAGCCGCGGCGCATCGCCGAGTGCTGCCTCCTGCCGCGCGAGGGCCGCGATCGCGGGCGGCCCGGGCGGACGCGCGAGCGCCGCGGGCACGGCGCCGAAATGGCGGCGAAAGCGCGCCTCGGCGTCGCGCTGCTGGGCCAGGAGTTGCTCGCGTTCAAGCTCGAGCCCGATCACCGCACGCTCGACCCCGAGGAGCGCGCCGCGGTCGATCATCCCGGCCGAGGTCAGCCGGTCGAGCTGCGCCACCAGCGGGCCGATGTCGGCCAGACGCGCCGCGATCTCTTCCTGCTGGGTGCGCGCGCGCCACAGGTCGATCCAGGCCGATCCGGCCTCGAGCGCGCGCGCATTGGCCTCGATCGAAACCTCCGAGACGGCGCCGATCGCGCGCGCCTGCGCCGCACCGATCCCTGCCGCCGTCTCGCCCCCGTCATAGATGAGTTGCGAGAGCGACAGATCGAGACCGGCGCCGGTCGTGGTGGCGTTGCGGTCGCCCGGCGCCTCGATCACCGCGCCAAGCGTGCCGCCCGCGCTGATCTGGGGACGCTCGGCACTCGCCGCGGCGGCGATGCCGAGGCGCGCCTCTTCGGCGCGCCGTTGGGCGGCCGCATAGGACGGGCTCTGACGCACGGCGGCGCGCAGGGACGCATCGAACCCGCCCGCCAGATCGACCTTCACGGGCGCGACCGCCGCGCCCTCGGGCGCCTCGCCGCGGGCGGCGGCGGCGATCGCATCCTCCGGCCCCGGGCCGGTCGGAAAGCGCAGCCCCTCATCGCAGCCCTGCAACAGCAGCAGACCGAAGCCTGCACAAATGAATATCCCGGAACGTCCCATGCCCGACCCCCTCGAACGTTTCTCCGAGTATCAGGGTTCGCGCGCAATTCGCAACTCCTTACTATCCACAAGAGATGTCTAAGCCGAATATATCGATGATTCCGGGCGCAAGCGGCGCGTAACGATTTCGGGATCAGGGGGCCGGCGCGGGCTGGAAGAGGTCGTTTTTCCAAGGCCCTTCGTTCACCGTTCCGTCGGGATAGCTGAGCCGCCCCTGCCCCTCGCGGCGGCCCGCGACGAAATCGCCCACATAAACCGTGCCATCGGTCCAGGTCGCTGTCGCACGCCCCGTCATGGCGCCATCTTTCCAGGCGCCGTCGTAGACAAAGCCGTCGGGCGCGCTGAGTCGCCCCTGCCCCTCACGGCGGTCGGCGACGAAATCGCCCTCATAGACCGTGCCGTCGGGCCAGATCAGGCGGCCGCTGCCCTGCCTCAGGCCGCCCGACCAGCCACCTTCATAGATCGTTCCGTCCGCGCCCGTCAGCCGACCCGTGCCCTCGAAGGCGCCGGCGCGAAAGCTGCCGGCATAGACCGCGCCATCGGGCAGGCGCATCTCGCCCTCGCCCTCGATGCGGCCTGCGACCCAGGCACCGGCATAGGCAAGCCCACCGGGATAGGTGATGCGGCCCTGACCCTCGGGCAGGTTGCGCAGGAATCCGCCCTCATAGACGGTGCCGTCGGCATAGGTCAGCGCGCCCTGCCCCGACATCTTGCCGCCGACCCAGTCGCCGCTGTAGCGCAGCCCGTCCGGACCGACATAGCTGCCGCGCCCGTGGCGCAGGTCGGCGCGAAAGCCGCCCGCATAGAAGGACCCGTCGGAATAGCGCTGCAGGCCGCGCCCCTCGCGCCGCCCGTCGACAAAGCTGCCCTGATAGACCTCGCCCGAGACCAGCGTCAGCGTGCCCTGGCCCGACATCTCATCGGCCAGCCAGCCGCCTTCATAGCGCGCCCCGTCGGCCGCGACATAGCTGCCCTGGCCTGCACGCGCCCCGGCGCGCATCTCGCCCTCGTAGCGCGCGCCGCCGGGATAGGTGATGCGCGCCATGCCCTCGCTCAGGCCCTCGATCCAGCCGCCCTCATAGCGATAGCCATCGGGCGTCTCGAAGCTGCCCTCGCCATGGGCGCGGCCGTTGCGGAAGCTGCCGGTCAGGACCGACCCGTCGGGCTGGGTCAGCCGCCCCTGCCCGGTCATCTGCCCCTCGACCCAGGCGCCCTCGTAGACCGAGCCATCGGCATTGACGATCCGGCCCGTGCCATGCGGCAGGCCGTCGACAAAGGCCCCCTCATAGACCGCACCGTTGGGAAAGCGCGCCCGCCCCTGGCCGCGGATGGTGCCGTCGACCCACTCGCCCTCGTATTCATACCCCGCGGGGGTGGTATAGGTGCCCTTGCCGTGCTGGAGGCCGTTGCGCGTCTCGCCCGTATAGACCGAGCCATCGTCGTATTGCTTGGTGAAGACCTGCGCGCCGGCGGGCTGCGCGAGCCACAGCGCCGCGATGGCCGCGGCGATCATCCGCCCGGAACCGACTGCCGGCATCGCGCCCCCCGTTCATCGCCCGTGTCGCAGGATACGCCCAAGCGCCTGCGCGCCGCAAGGCGCAGGCGCGCTCAGGCCCCGATCCGGCGCGCGCGGCGCAGGCGCAGCGCCCCGATCAGCCCGGCTCCGAGCGCAAGCACCGCCGCCGACCCGGCAAAGGCGGCAAAGGCCGCGAGGACCGCCTCGCCCTGCCAGATCGCGCGGCCGAGGGTCAGCGCAAAGGCAATCGCCGTCGCCCCCGCCGCGCCCGCGACAAGGCCGCGCAGGCCCCGCGCGCGCAGCCCGCGCCGGAGCCCCGCGAGCATCCGCCCGATATCGGCCTGTGCTGCCAGCAGCGCCGGCACCACGAGGAGCACGAGCACCATCCCGAAGCCCAGCCCGTAAGAAAGGGTGATGACCGTGGGCTTGAGGAACTGCGCCTGGCTCGAATCCTCATAAAGCAGCGGCGCAAGGCCCAGAACCGTCGTCAGCGTGGTGAGGAGGACGGGCCGCAGCCGGTCGGCGGCCGCATCGATGATCGCCGCCGACAGGCTGCGCGTGCGGCCGTAATCGTCGACCGTGCTGATGAGGACGATCGAATCGTTGATGATGATGCCCGACATCCCGATCAGCCCCACGACCGAGAACATCGACAGCGGCTCGGACCACACCGCATGGCCCCAGACCGCCCCGATGAGGCCGAAGGGAATGACCGACATCACCACGAGCGGGCGCGTCCAGCTGGAAAAGATCCAGGCGAGCACGAGGTAGATGCCCGTGAGCGCCCCGATCAGCCCGAGGCGCGCATCGCTCAGGAACGCGCTTTCCTGCTGGGCAAGCCCGCCAAGCTGCCAGGCCACCCCGAAACGCTCGGCGATGTCGGGCAGGATCCGCGCCTCGATCTCGGCGCGGATCTCGGCCGCGCGCGCGGGGTCGTCGCCATCGAGATCGCCCGTGACCGAGACGAGCCGCAGCCCGTTCTCGCGCCGGATGGTCGAGAAACCCGATTCGCTCGAGACGGTGACGACATCGGCGAGTGGCACATAGACGCCCGGCCGGACGCGCAAGAGCGTGCGCTCGAGGAAATCGGCGCGCATCTCGTCGGGCGGCAGCTCTACCCGGATCGTCGCGCTGCGCGGCCCGTCCGGGAAGCGCGCCGCCTCGATCCCGTTCAGCCGCTGGCGCAGGACGCGCCCCAACTCATCGATGGTCAGCCCGAGCGCCTGCCCCTGCGGCGTCAGTTCGAGCACGAGCTCGGATTTGTCATAGGCGAGGTTGTCCTCGAGCGCGGAGACCTCGGGGAAGGGCGTCAGCGCCGATTTCAGCGCCTCGGCCGCGGCCTTGAGCGTCTCGGCCGACGGCCCCGAGAGCTGCACCGAGAGCGAATCGCCCCCCGGCCCCGCGCGCCATCCGCGAAAGCTCAGCTCTTCGAGAAGCGGGTGGCGCACCGCCTCCTCCTGCAGCGCCGCGACGAACTCGAAGCTCGAATAGGGGCGCAGGTCGGGCTCGATCAGCTCGACCGAGATCGCGCCGAGCTGGTCGGGGTCCTTGGTGTCGGACCCCGACAGCGCGCGCCCGGCGTTGCCCCCGATCTCGGCCAGCGCGTGCTGGACGGGGTTCAGCCCGTGCTCGGCCTCATAGCGCGCGCCCACGCGCTCGACCGCCTCCTGCACGGCGCGCAGTTGCACGAGCGTATCGGCCCGCTGCGCGCCCGGCAGCATCGCGAAATTGCCGCTGATCGAGGTCTCTTCGGGCGAGTTGAAAAAGCGCCAGCCGACCTTCCCCGTGATCAGGAGGCCCGCCTGCCAGCCAAGCAGCGCCACCGCCCCCGCAAGCACCGGATAGCGCGCCGCGATCACGCCCGCGATCAGCCGGCGAAAGACCCCGTCGCGCACAACGCGAAAGCCGCGGTTCACCTGCCGGCTCGGCCAGTCGTACCAATGCTCGCGCGAGGAATGGACAAGCGCATGGCGCAGGTGGTTGGGCAGGATCAGGAAGCATTCGACGAGCGAGGCGAGCAGCACCGCGATCACAGTAAAGGGGATGTCCGAGATCAGATCGCCAAAGCGCCCGCCGATGGCGACAAGCCCGAAAAAGGCGATCACGGTCGTCAGCGTCGAGGCGATGACCGGCTGTGCCATGCGGATGGCGGCGTTCTCGGCCGCGATCTCGGGCCGCTCGCCCAGACGCCTCGCGCGGAAATCGGCGTGCTCGCCCACCACGATCGCATCGTCGACCACGATCCCGAGCGTGATGATGAGCGCAAAGAGCGAGATCATGTTGAGCGTGAGGCCCGCCGCATGCATCGCCGCGATCGCCGCGACCATGGCAACCGGGATCCCCGCCGCGACCCAGAGCGCGATGCGCGCGTTGAGGAACAGAAAGAGCAGCAGCACCACCAGCCCGAGCCCCACCGCCCCGTTGTCGATCAGCAGGTTGAGCCGGCCCGAGATGTATTCCGCGCGCGAGCGGATCAGCTCGACCGAGACGCCGGGCGGCAGGATCAGCGCCATCTCGCCCGCGACCTCGGCGACCGCGCGTTCCATCGCGATGGCGTCGCCCGTGTCCGAGCGATCCACCCGCACGACCATCGCCGAATCCGAGCCGACAAAGAAGGTCCGCGCCCGGTCGGCGCCCTCGGTGCGGATCTGGGCGATGTCGCCCACCGTCAGCGCGGCGCCGTCGGGGCCGCTGCGCAGCACGATGGCGCCGATCTCGGCCACGCCGCGCTTTTCGGTGCCGGTGCGCACGCGCGCCGCCCCGCCCGAGACATCGCCCGCGGGCGACGCTTCTGCCTCGGCGGCGATGGCGGCGGCGATCTCGGCCATGGTGATGTCATGGCGCACGAGGCTCGAGGACGGCACCTCGACCACCGTCTGCGGCGCCGCGAGGCCCTGGATCGTCGTGCGGGTGACGCCCGCGCCATAGAGCCGCGCCACGAATTCGTCGGTAAAGCGCCCGAGCTGCTCGATCGAGACCGGCCCGGCGATGACCACATCCGTCACCCGGTCGCGCCAGGCATTGCGGCGCACCTCGGGGTCTTCGGCATCGTCGGGCAGGTTCGTGCGCGCCGAGGCGACCGCGTTCTCGACCTCATCGAGCGCCCGGCCCATGTCCCAGCCCGGCTCGAACGAGAGCGAGATGCGCGCCGAGCCTTCGGTCGCGCGCGACGAGGTATCCTCGATCCCCTCGACGACGAGGAGCGCAGGCTCGAGCACCTGCACGATCGCGCGGTCGACATCATCGGCCCCGGCGCCGTCCCAGCGGACGCTGACCGTGATCTCCTGGATCACGACATCGGGAAAGAACTGCGCGCGCATGTTGGGCATCGCCGCAAAGCCGAGCGCGAGCAGCACGACCAGAAGCAGGTTCGCCGCCGTGCCGTGGCGCGTGAAATAGGAGAGGATGCCCCCCGCCGCGCCCTTGCCGAAGCCGCCTGCGCCCATCTCAGCCACCGCTCCGTTCTTCGAGGCGTGCCACCACGCGCGCAGGCACCCGGTCCTGACGCAGTTGCGCGATCACGCGCGCCTTGGCCTCGGCGGGCATCCGCGCATTGCCCTCGACCAGCGCGATCAGCGCCTCGCGCCGCTCGGGCGTCAGCTCGACGAAGTCGGGATCGGCCGCGGCCGCCTGCGCCGCGGGCGCGCCGCCACCCGCCCGCGCATCGGGGGGGGCGCCGGCGGGGGCATCCGCGCCCGCGCCCGGGCGCAAGGGCCGCACCTTGATCCCCGCCCCGAGGAGGGGCGAGCGTTCGGCGACGATCTCGCGCCCAGCAAGCCCCTGGGCCGCGATCAGCACATCATCCTGCTGGCGGCGCAGTTGGACGACCCGCACCTCCTCGAGCCGGTCCTCGGGGCCGAGCACGAGCACCATGCCGTCATCCCCGACCGCCGTTGCCGGCACGCGCGCAACACCCTCGAGCGGGGGTTCCGCGATCGTCACGGTCACGAAATCGCCCGGGCGAAAGCCCGGCGCGGCATCGAGCGCGGCATAGACGAGGCGGCCCGTCTGCCCCTCGCCCACGGCGGCGCCGACGCGGCTGATGCGCCCGGCCGCCACGATCTCGGCGCCGAGGACATCGAGCGTCACGCGCACCTCGGCCGGCACGATCTGCCCCCCGGCGTCGAGAAGGCGAACGAATTGCGCGGTCGAGACGCGAAAACTGACCTCGAGGGCTGCCGGATCGATCAGGAGGCCAAGCCGCTCGTTGTTCGACACAAGGCCCCCCTCGACGGCCGAGACGCCCGAGAGCGCCCCGTCGAAGCCCGCGCGGAT
>JAUREX010000041.1 GCA_030834485.1 Gemmobacter sp. | reverse complement strand
GCGGCCGAGTGCCGCGATCGCAAGCCCCGCCGACAGCGCCGCGATCTCGTGGCCGCCCCGCCCAAAGGGCGCGCGCGGCCCGAGTTCGCCGCCCTCGGCGCCGGAGAGCGCGCGAAACCGCGCGAGGTAGTCGGCCGGATGGACGCGCCGCAGGTCTTCGGTCGTCGCGGCCTCGGCGCCCGTGGCATCAAGCTCACGCAAAAGGCCCGTCACCTCGATGAGGTTGCGTAGGCGGCGCTTGGTCTCGGGGTTTTCGGGCAGCCCGCCCGCCATGGGCTGCACGAGGCCCCCGGCGGGCAGGGTGAAGGCATATTGCCCGCCCGCGTGCCAGAACACCCGCTCATCGCAGAAAAACGCCGTCCTCATCCCGCAACCGGCGCACGCAAAAGGCGCGCGCAGCCCGCAAGGGCCGCCGCATCCGCGGTGATGATCGAGACGGGCACGCGCGCGAGCCCCTCGACGATCGGGTGGGGGCGCGCAAAGCGCTGCGCGAAGGCGTCGCCAAGCCCGGTCGCGACCAGAGCGCGCATCGCCCCGCCCGCGAAATGCACCCCCGAGAGGGGCATGAACGCCAGCACCAGATCGCGCGCGAGTTCGGCCACGAGCCCGAGATAGGCCGCCAGCACCGGCGCAGGCGCGCCGTCGGGGCCGCTGAGCGCCGCCTCGGCCGAGGCGAAGTCACGCCCCGACGCGCGCCGGGCAAAGGCCGCAAGGCCGCGCCCCGAAAAGAGCTCCTCGACCGTCGGAAAGGCCGCCGGATCGACCCCGAGCGCCCCGAGCCGCGCCGCGATCGCCGCCGAGAGCCCGACATGGCCGTATTCGGCCTCGGCCACGATGTCGGGCGCGATCACGAGGCTCACGTTGAAGCCGGTGCCGATGCCGACGATCAGCGACTGCCCGTTGCCGCTCGCGCGCACCGGCCCCGCGACGAGGGGCGCGAGATCGCCCTCCGCCAGCACCGGCAGCGCGTGGCCGAGCGCGCGCAGATCGTTCACGAGCCGCACCTCGGCCCCGCCGAGATCGGCCGCGAGGCGGTCGGCATCGAGCGCCCAGTCGAGGTTCGTCAGCCGCGCCACCGCTGCGCCCGCCGCGCCCGCGACGATCGCGAGCGGCAGGCACGCCGCTGCCCGCCCGCCGCCGCGACATGGGCCGCGATCAGCGCGCCGAAATCGGGGAAATCGGCGTTGCGATAGCGCCGCACCGACGCCGGATCGACCCGCCCCCCGCGGGCGAGCCCGATGCGGGCGTTGGTTCCTCCGATGTCGGCGACGATGTCGATCATGCTGGCGCGTTCCGTTGGACTGGCGCGAGTAACCACCGCGCGGCCCCCGATGGCAAGGGGCACGGGGCCCTCAGACGGGCGGCGCGTAGTCGCGCGCCCCGAGATCGACCACGACCCCGCGGGCCGCCGCCTCCTGCGCGGCCATGCCGAGCGCCACCGCCCACCAGCCGTCGAGCATCCCGACCTCGGCCGCCGACCGCCGCCCGAGGCAGAGGTCGCGAAAGCCCATGTGCTGATGATAGGTCGCCCCGTTGTGATCGCCCGCCGCGAGCAGCGCGGCCTCGACCGGCACATCGATCGTCACCGCGCCCGAGCGGTCGCGCGGCGAGACGATGACACGCGGCACCGGCGCGGGGCCGAGATGGTCGGGCCAGAAGCGCCCCGGGCCCGGCACGAGGCATTCGATCTTGCCCGCAGCCCCCACGGCCGAGATCTCTTCCTGATAGGTCGAGCCCTCGGCGAACATGCAAAGCTCGAGCATGGCGCGAAAGCCCTCCTCGAACTCGACGATGACATAGGCATGATCCCAGATGTCCGAGCGCCGCCCCTCATAGACCTCATCGAGATGGTTGACCGCCTGCCCGCCCGAGGCCATCACCCTGAGCGGCCGGCGCGGCCCCGCGACAAGGCGCATGAGGTCGAAGAAATGGCAGCATTTCTCGACCAGCGTGCCGCCGGTGCGCGCATTGAAGCGGTTCCAGTCGCCGACCTTGGTCAGGAAGGGAAAGCGGTGCTCGCGGATCGAGAGCATCCGCACGCCCCCCGTCGCGGCCTCGGCCCCGGCCAGAAGCCGCGCGACGGGCGGCATGTAGCGGTATTCCATCGCCACCCAGATCGGCGCGCCATATCCCGCGCGCAGCGCCGCAAGCCGCCCCGCATCCGCCGGATCGGTAAAGAGCGGCTTTTCCACGAGGACCGGCAGCGCGCGCAGCCGCGCGATCTCCTCGAGCTGGGGCAGGTGGCAATCGTTGGGCGAGGCGATCAGCAGGCAATCCACCCCCGGATCGGTCACGACATCGGCGAGCGAGGCCGCGAGGCGCGCCCCCGGCGCAAGGGCCGATGCGGCCGCGCGCATCGCGGCGTCGGGTTCGTGGATCGCGGCGACCTCGGCATCGGGCAGCAGGGCGATGTTGCGCAGGTGCTCCTGCCCCATCATGCCGCAGCCGATGACGCCGTAACGAAGGGTGCTCATGTCTTGCTACCTCAGGCGCGCGACATAGCGCGCGGTGTCGGGGTTGAACCAGGTCCAGGATGCCTCGGCGCAACTGCCGTCGCGCAGCCGGGCAAGGCGGGTGATGTGCGGCATGGGCGTGCCGGCCGGATGGGGAAACTCGGGCGGGGTCCAGTCGGGCAGGGGGGCCTGCCCGATCGAATCCTCGGCGCGCGCGATCCAGAGATTGAGCCGCTCGCGATAATAGAGATAGAGCGATTCCGAGAGGTCTTCGGGTGCGATCCGGGCCGCGTGGCTGCCATCGAGCCAGATCTCCTCGACCGCGGCGAGATCGCCCGAGAGATAGCGCAAGCGGCGGATGCGGTGGCCGTCCGGGGCAGTGCCGAAGGGCGGCAGGGCGGGATCCTTCGCCACCCGGTCGACCGAGACGACGCGGGCCGTGGGCAGACCGCCCCCGCCCACGCGCTCGAGCCGGAACATCGAATAGACCGACGCGCGATCATTGCCCGCCCGGATGTAGTTGCCCGAGCCCTGCACGCGCGCCACCATCCCCTTGGCGGCAAGATCGCGCAGCGCCGCGCGCAGCGTACCGACCGCGATGCCGAGGTCGGCCGCCATCGTGCGCTCGGGCGGCAGCCGCTCGCCCTCGAGCAGGCGCCCTGCGGCAATGTCGCGGATCAGCAACTCGCTGATCTGCTGGTATAGGGGAAGGGCGCCGTGTCTCTGCATCTGCCGCAAGGAAATTGATCCATTATTGATCTATATCAATACGGGTGCTATGCAAGGGAAATTCCGCAGGGGTCCAAGAGAGGTCCAGCCGCCCGATGACCGTCGTTCCGATCACCTCGCCAGACCTCGACGCGCTCGAAATCTCGTGGTTTGCCGCACTCTGCTCGGATGATTACGCGCTTCTGGGCGTGCCCGACCCGGATCTGCGCTCGAGCTGGGCGCATTGCTCGGGGATCGTGCAGCGGGCCGAATCGCTCGGGTTCCGCAACATCCTGTGCCCCTCCTCCTACCAGGTCGGCCAGGACACGCTGAGCTTCGTGGCCGGCTGCGCGCCGATCACCTCGCGGATCAACTTCCTCGCCGCGATCCGCTGCGGCGAGATGCAGCCCGTCATGCTCGCGCGCACCATCGCGACGCTCGACCACATGCTCGAGGGGCGGCTCACGCTCAATGTCATCTCGTCGGATTTTCCGGGCGAGGTCGCCGACAGCGCCTTCCGCTATCGCCGCAGCCACGAGGTGGTCGAGATCCTGCGCCAGGCGTGGACGCGCGATCACATCGAATACGACGGCGAGATCTACAAGATCTCGCGGCTGACGGCCGATCCCGCGCGGCCCTATCAGCAGAACGGCGGGCCGCTTCTGTATTTCGGGGGCTATTCGCCCGACGCGCTCGAACTGTGCGGGGCGCAATGCGATGTCTACCTCATGTGGCCCGAACCCAAGGAGATGATCGCCCAGCGGATGCGCGACGTGCATGCGCGCGCCGCCGCCCATGGGCGCACGCTCGATTACGGGCTGCGCGTGCACATGATCGTGCGCGACACCGAGGCTGAGGCGCGCGAGTATGCCGACTATCTGGTGAGCGGCCTCAACGACGAATACGGCCGCCTGATCCGCGAGCGCGCGCATGATTCGATCAGCCTCGGCGTCGCCCATCAGGCGCGCGCGCGCGAACTTGCCGACCGCTTCGGCTATGTCGAGCGCCACCTCTGGACCGGGATCGGCCGGGCGCGCTCGGGCTGCGGCGCGGCCCTTGTCGGATCGGTCGATCAGGTGATGTCCGAGATCGAGGAATATCGCCGCATGGGCATCCGCGCCTTCATCTTTTCGGGCTATCCCCACATGGAAGAGGCCGCGCATTTCGGCGCGAAGGTCCTGCCGCAGATCAGGACCTGCTCGCTTCCCCACGCCTATGGCCGCGTGCCGGCCGCGACACCCGCAACCCCGCTCGGCACCGGAGGCCGCATCTGATGGAACGCATCGACCTCGGCAACGTCACGCTCTCGCGCATCATCTATGGCATGTGGCGGCTTGGCGATGACGCCGACACCTCGGCCGCCCATGTCGCGGCCAAGATCGAGGCCTGCCTCGCGCAGGGCATCACCACGATGGATCAGGCCGACATCTATGGCGGCTACACGGCCGAGGCGCTGCTCGGCGCGGCGCTGCGCGCATCACCCGGCCTGCGCGAGCGGATCGAGATCGTGACGAAATGCGGCATCATCGCCCCCGTCGGCCGCCACGCCGGCGCGCGTGTCAAGCATTACGACACCTCGGCCCGCCACATCCGCGCCAGCGTCGAGACGAGCCTGCGCGAGATGGCGACCGACCGCATCGACCTTCTGCTGATCCACCGCCCCGACCCGATGATCGACCCGGCCGAGACGGGCGCGGTGCTCGATGCGCTGATCACCGAGGGCAAGGTGCGCGCGGTCGGGGTGTCGAACTTCCGCCCCTGGGACATGCGGCTCTTGCAATCGGCGATGTCGGCGCCGCTGGCGACCAACCAGATCGAGCTTGGCCTCATGTGCCACGAGCCCTTCGTGAACGGCGATATCGCCCATCTGCAGGAGCGGCGCACCCCGCCGATGGCGTGGTCGCCCCTCGCTGGCGGGCGGATGGCGACCGAGGCGCCCGCGGGGCTGCGCGCGCGCCTCGATGCGATCGGGGCCGAGGCGGGCACCGACTGGACGGCGGTCGCCATCGCCTGGCTGCTCGCGCATCCGGCGCGCGTCATGCCCGTGCTCGGGACGAACCGCCTCGGGCGGATCGCGTGCATCTCGGACGCGCTCCGCGTGCCGATGGACCGTCAGCGCTGGTTCGAACTCTATACCCTCGCGCTCGGGCGCGAGGTCGCATGACGCGCCTGGCCCCCGACAGCGCCCTCGCGGGCTTCGATCCGGCCAGCGATCCGCGCGGCTTTCGCACGGCGCTCGGCCGTTTCGCGACGGGCGTCACCGTCATCACCATCGACGGGCCCGAGGGGCCCGCGGGCATGACGGCCAACAGCTTCACCTCGGTCTCGCTCGATCCGCCGCTGGTGCTGTGGTCGCTCGATCGCGCCTCGAGCCGCTATGCCGCGTTTGCGGGTGCCGAGAGTTTTGCGATCCATGTGATCGGGCGCGACGCGCGCGCGCTCTGCGGCCGCTTCACGCGGGGCGGCGAGGGGTTCGCGGGGCTCGCGGCGGGGCGCAACGGCGACGGGGTGCCGACGCTGCCCGGCGCGCTCGCGCGGTTCGACTGCCGGCGCGACACGACGGTGCCGGCGGGCGATCACCTCTTGATCCTCGGCGCCGTCTCGCGGGTCGAGATGGCCGAGGGCGCGCCGCTCGTGTTCCAGGGCGGGGCGTTCGGGGAATTCGTGCCCATGTGACGGGCGGATGGGGTGGCCCCTCGGGGCCGCATCGACGGGGAGGGGGTGCGCGGATGAACGCGCTGGCGAGGGTGGCCAATCTGATCGGCGGGGCGAATGGCGCGCTGCTCGCGCTCGGGCGCGGGATCGGCGCGGCCTGCCTCATGCTGATGCTGGCTGCGATCCTCGCGCAGGTGTGGTTTCGCTATGTGATCGGAACCGCCCTCGCCTGGCCCGAAGAGGCCGCGCGCTTCCTCATGCTGTGGTCGGCCTGCCTGATGGCGCCGACCGCGCTGCGCTCGGGCGGGTTCGTCGCCATCGACATGCTGCGCGCGCTTCTGCCCGCGCGCCTCTCGGCGCTGATCGGGCTTGCGCTCATGGGGCTGATGGCGGCGGTCCTCATCGTCGCGGTCAGGATCGGCTGGTCCGAGGTCACGGGCCTCGGGGGGCGGTTCGCGACCGACAGCCTGCGGGTTCCGGCAAGCCTCGATCTGTCGCACTGGGTCAAGGTGCCGCGTGCGGCGATGATGGCCTCGATGCTCGCGGGCGGGGTCATGATGCTCGTGGTCACGCTCGAACTTGCGCTGCGCGCGCTCGTCTCGATCGGCGGGGCCGAGGGGATGCTCGCGCCGATCACGACGAGCGCGCCCGAAGGGCAGGGGGAATGAGCGGATGCTGAGCCTCTTCCTGCCCCTCTTCCTCGTCTTTCTGTTCCTCGGGCTGCCGATCTTCTTCGGCCTCATCGCGGCGCCCGGCATCCTTCTGCTCCTGAGCGGGCAGGAACGCGACATCGTCCTGCTCTATCGCAACGTCTACAACGGGATGGACAGCTTTCCGCTGATGGCGATCCCATTCTTCATGCTCGCGGGCGAGGTGATGAACCGCTCGGGCATCACGATGCGCCTCGTCGAGTTCAGCCAGGCGATGATCGGCCACCTGCGCGGCGGGCTCGCGCATGTCAACGTGATGTCCTCGATGCTCTTTGCGGGGCTTTCGGGCTCGGCGGTCGCGGATGTCTCGGCGCTCGGCTCGATGCTCATCCCCGCGATGGAGCGGCAGGGCTATACCCGCCGCTTCGCCGCCGCGATCACCGCCGCCTCGGCCATCATCGGGCCGATCATCCCGCCCTCGGGCATCATGATCATCTATGCCTATGTGATGGGCGAATCGGTCGCGGCGCTGTTTCTGGCCGGGATCGTGCCGGGGCTGATGATCGGGCTGTCGCTCATGGTCGCGGTCGGGCTGATGGCCGAGCGGCTGGGGCTGCCGGCGGCGACGGCGCGGCCGAGCTGGCGCGCGCGCGGACATGCGAGCCTGCATGCCTTCTGGCCGCTGATGACGCCCGTCATCATCCTCGGCGGGATCCTTGGCGGCATCTTCACCCCGACCGAGGCGGCGGCGATCGCGGTTGCCTATGCGCTCTTCATCGGGCTTTTCGTGCTGCGCTCGATCCGGCCGGCCGACCTCGCGGGCATCTTCGTGCGGGCGGGCCTCGTCTCGGCGGTGGTGCTGCTGCTCGTGGGGGCGGCGATGGCGTTCAAGACGGTGGCCTCGCTCGCGCGGACGCCCGAGATGCTCGCCTCGGTCATCCTCGGGCTGTCGGACAACCCGCTGATCCTGCTCTTCTTGCTCAACCTGCTCCTGTTCGTCGTCGGCATGTTCCTCGATGCCGGCCCCGCGATCATCGTGCTCGGCCCGATCCTCGGCCCGATCTTCATCGAGCTTGGCGTCCATCCGGTGCATTTCGCGATCATCATGGCCGTGAACCTCACGGTCGGGCTGCTGACGCCGCCGATGGGGCTTGTGCTTTTCGTCACCGCTTCCGTCTCGAGGCTGAGCGTCGAGGCCGTCGCGCGCGCCGTCGCGCCCTTCCTCGCGATCGAGATCGCGGTGATCTTCCTGTTGACCTATTTCCCCGCGCTGACCCTTACTGTTCCGAGGCTCGCGGGTTTCGTGAAGTGACCTGACCATTGAAAGGGAGGAAGACGATGAAGACCCTCATGAAATCGCTGCTCGTCGCAGCGATGCTCGCCGGTAGTGCGGGCCTTGCCACCGCGCAGGAGATCGTGCTGCGCGCCACGGCGAATTCGAACGAGAACGACGAGGATTATGACGGCCTCGTGGTGTTCAAGAACTATGTCGAGAATGCCTCGAACGGCGCGATCAAGGTCGAGCTGTTCATCGGTACCCAGCTCTGCGCCAAGGGCGACGAATGCCTCGCGGGCGTGGCGGACGGCTCGATCGACGTCTACATCTCGACCTCGGGCGGGGCGGCGGGGCTTTTCCCCTATATCCAGGTCCTCGACCTGCCCTATCTGATGAGCGATGACCGCGTGGCCGAGGCCGTCCTGTCGGGCGATTTCGTGCGCGAACTGCGCAAGATGGCGATGGCCGATTCCGACGACAAGATCCGCCTGATGACGATCGGCAACACCGGCGGCTGGCGCAACTATGCCAACACCCAGCGCCGCGTCACCGGCCCGGGCGATCTCGCCGGCCTCAAGATGCGGACGGTTCCGGCTGATCTGCCGCAGTTCCTTGCCACGACGCTCGGCGCCGCGCCGACGCCGATCGCATGGCCCGAGCTCTTCACCTCGCTCCAGACCGGGGTGGTCGAGGGCACGGCGAACGGCATCACCGACATCATGTCGATGAAGTTCACCGATGCGGGCATCAAGCACATCACGCTCGATGGCCACAGCTACATGGGCGCGTTCTGGTGGATGTCGAACGACCGCTTCATGGGGCTGAGCGACGCGCACAAGCAGATCGTGATCGACGGCTTCGCGGCACTCCAGCAGGCGACCTTCGCCTCGCCCAAGCGCAAGGAGATCAAGGCCTATGAGGACTTCAAGGCCGCAGGCGGCGAGATCTATGTGCCCTCGCCCGCCGAAAAGGCCGCCTTCAAGGATGCGGTCGGGCCGGTGTTCGAGTGGTTCCGCACCAATGTGAAGGGCGGCCCCGAGGTGCTCGACCTCTTCATGGCCGAGGTTTCCGAGGCCGAGGCCGCGATCGCCGCCGAGCGCGCGGCCGAGATGAACTGACCGGCCCAGCCGGTCGCCCCGCCCCCCGCATCACGCCGCGGGGGGCGGTTCCTGCCCGGCCGGTGCGCGCAGCACCGCCCCCGGATTGAGGATCCCGCGCGGATCGAGCGCATCCTTGATCGCCCGCATCGCCGCGAGCTTGGTCGGATCGCCATAGCGTTCGAGGTCGCCGACCTTGAGCCGCCCGACCCCGTGCTCGGCCGCGACCGAGCCCCCCAGCGCATGTGCGAGGTCGTGCAGCGCGCCCTTGATCGCGGCGCGCTGGTGCTCATGGTCGGCGCGCGTGCGACCCTCGATCGGAAAGACGTTGTAGTGCAGGTTGCCATCGCCCAGATGGCCAAAGCAGTTGACGCGGAAGCGGTCGATCCGCGCCAGCGCCGCGCCGCCCTCGCGGATGAACTCCGGGATCGCCCCGAGCGGCACCGAGATGTCGTGCGAGGAGACCGCGCCGATCCGCCGGTTCGCCTCGGGGATCGCCTCGCGCACCGCCCAGAGGGCCGCGCGCTGCGCATCCGACGCCGCCAGCACCCCGTCGAGCGCCAGCCCCGCCGCGCCCCCGCGTTCAAAGAGCGCGAGCATCAGCGCCTCGGGGTCGAGCGTCGCGGGCGTCCCGATCTCGACCAGCACGCTCCATTCGGGCGGCTCGGCGAAGGGGGTGCGCAGGTCGGGCATCGTGCGGGCGATGAAGTCGAAGCCGCAGCGGTGGATGATCTCGAAGGCCGAGACCATCCCCGACGCCTCATCCTGCGCGATCCGCAAGAGCCCGAGCGCCGCCTCGGGATCGCGCACCGCCAGCATCGCGGCCGACCGCGCGCCCGGGCGCGGCACCAGCCGCAGCGCCGCCGCGGTGATGATCCCGAGCGTGCCCTCGGACCCGATCAGCAGATGGCGCAGATCATAGCCCGCATTGTCCTTGCGCAGACGCTTGAGCCCGCTCAGCACGCGGCCGTCGGCCATCACCGCCTCGACCCCGAGGCAGAGGTCGCGCATGTTGCCCCAGCGCAGCACATTGACCCCGCCCGCATTGGTCGCAAGCAGCCCGCCGATCCGCGCCGACCCCTCGGAGGCGAGCGAGAGGGGGAAGAGCATCCCCGCCGCCTCGGCCGCCGCCTGCACATCGGCAAGGATCGCGCCGGCCTCGGCCACGAGGACGGCCTCGGTCGCGTCCGCGCTGCGAATGGCCGCCATCCGCTCGAACCCGATCAGGATCGGCAGGCCCACGCCCGCCGCGATCTGCCCGCCGACAAGGCCTGTCCCGCCCGAATAGGGCACGATCCCGACGCCCGCCTCGGCACAGAGCCGCACGATCGTCGCGACCTCGGCGGTGCTGCGCGGCAGCACGAGCGCGCCGGCCCGCCCCTGCCAGCGGCCGCGCGGCTCGGTCAGGTGGCGCGCCTCGGGCGGGCGCAGCGCACCCTCGGGCAGATGCGCCGCGAGGCGCGCGAGAAAGGCATCATCGGCGGGGCGAAGGGGGGCGTGCTGGCTCATGCGCCGCACCTAGCGCGGCGATGCAGGGGCGGAAAGGGGGGGCGTCCGCGGATGCCCCTCAGCCCCCTTCGAACAGATCGGCCTCCGTGCCACTCCGCGGCGGCGTCAGCCCGAGGTGGAGCCAGGCGCGCCGGCCGAGCATGCGGCCGCGCGGGGTGCGCTGCACGAGGCCCTGCTGGAGGAGGTAGGGCTCGATCACCTCCTCGATCGCGTCGCGCGGCTCGGCGAGTGCGGCCGCGATCGTCTCGACGCCGACGGGGCCGCCGCCATAATGCTCGGCCAGCAGGCCGAGATAGCGCCGGTCGGCGCCATCGAGCCCGAGCGCATCGACGCCAAGCCGCGTCAGCGCGCTGTCCGCGATCGCGCGGGTGAGGCGCCCGTCGCCCTCGACCAGCACGAAATCGACGACCCGGCGCAAGAGCCGCCCGGCGATGCGCGGCGTGCCGCGGGCGCGGCGCGCGATCTCGCGGCAGCCCTCGGGGTCGGCCTCGATGTCCAGAAGCCGCGCGCCGCGCGTCACGATCAGGTCAAGCTCGTCCTCGGTGTAGAAATTCAGCCGCGTCGGGATCCCGAAGCGGTCGCGCAGCGGTGTCGTCAAAAGCCCGAGCCGCGTCGTCGCGCCGACGAGGGTGAAGGGTTGCAGGTCGATGCGCACCGTGCGCGCGGCCGGCCCCTCGCCGATCACGAGGTCGAGCGCGAAATCCTCCATCGCGGGATAGAGCACCTCCTCGACCACGGGCGAGAGGCGGTGGATCTCGTCGATGAAGAGGACATCGCGGGCGCCGAGGTTCGTGAGGATCGCGGCGAGGTCGCCAGGCCGCGCCAGCACCGGCCCTGAGGTCATGCGAAAGCCCACGCCCAGCTCACGCGCCATGATCTGCGCGAGCGTCGTCTTGCCGAGCCCGGGGGGGCCGTGAAAGAGGGTGTGGTCCATCGCCTCGCCGCGCATCCGGGCGCTGTCGATGAAGACGCGCAGATTGGCGCGCGCCTCGGCCTGGCCGGTGAAATCCTCGAGCGTCTGCGGCCGCAGCGCGCGGTCGGCATCCTCGGGCTGGCGGTCGGGGCGGATCAGCGGGTCGGGTCCGGCCATCGCTCAGCCCCTCGGTTGCAGGGCGCCAAGCGCCGCGCGGATCAGCGCGGGCGCGTCGGCCTCGGGGCTGGCACCGGCGGCGGCGGCGACGGCACCCGCGGCCTCGGCCTGCCCATAGCCGAGGTTGACGAGCGCCGAGAGCGCATCGGCCGTGGCACCCGGGCCGGGGGCGGGGGGCGGCAGCGGGGCTGCGGCGGGCGCGCTGGCCGGGGCAGGGGCAGGGGCGGCCGGGATGGCGGCGGCCGGCGCCGCGGTGCCCCGCATCATCAGAAGCGGCGCCTTGGCCTTGAGCTCTAAGATCGCCCGTTCGGCGATCTTGGGCCCGATCCCGGGTGCTGCGCGGATCGCGCGCGCATCCCCCGTCGCGATCGCGCGCGCCACCCCTTCGGCCCCGAGCGTGCCGAGGATCGCGAGCGCGGCCTTGGCCCCCACGCCCTGCACCGTCATCAGCAGGCGATGCCAGTCGCGTTCATAAAGCGACGCAAACCCATAGAGTTGCAAGAGATCCTCGCGCACCAGCAGGTCGGTGTAGAGCACCGCAAACCCCCCCGGCCCCGGCAGACCCGCCCGCGTGCGGTCCGAGATTGCGACCTCATAGCCCACGCCCTGCACATCGATCAGCACCTGATCGGTGCCGACCCAGTCGATGCGGCCCGCAAGGCGCCCGATCATCCCTGCGCCCCGGCGGCGGCGAGTGCGGCCTGCATCCGCCCCGCGCCCTGCAGATACAGCGCATGGCAGATCGCGACCGCGAGCGCATCGGCGGCATCGGCGCCCGCGATCTCGACCCCCGGCAGTTGCAGCCTCACCATATGCTCGATCTGCACCTTGGCGGCGTGGCCGACGCCGACGACCGTCTTCTTGATCTGGTTCGGGGCGTATTCCCCGACCTCGAGCCCGGCCTCGGCCGGCACCAGGAGCGCGATGCCGCGGGCCTGCCCGAGCTTGAGGGTTGCGACCGCATCCTTGTTGACGAAGGTCTGCTCGACCGCCGCCGCTTCGGGGGCGTGGCGGGCGATCACCGCGCTCAGCCCGCGGTGGAGCGACAGGAGCCGCGCCGCGAGCGTTGCGCCCTCGGAATGGCAGATCCCGTTCGCGATGTGCGAGAGCCGGCTGCCGCGCGCCTCGATCACGCCCCAGCCCATGTTGCGAAGCCCCGGATCTATGCCGATCACGCGCATCCTGCCCTCACTTTCGTCGCCATGGCTAGCACGAAGCACGAACATTCGCCAGCGCTATGTGATCGGTCGGTGCGGTCACGGGCGGGCACGAGCCATGCGGCCGCTGCAATGCGGCAATGCAGCGAAACACATTGCGCCTGCAGCATGGGCAGCATATCTCCGCCTCATCCCATTGCTGCCCGATTTCCGGGCGGATTGAAAACCCAAGGAGGCCGAAATGGCCATCATCGAAACGTCGCGCCCGTTCGGCGCAACCCCGTCGCTTGTGCGCCGCCTTGTCGCGGGCATGTCCGACATCTTCGCCGTCGTCGCCGACTGGAACGAGGCGCGGCTGACCCGTCAGGCGCTCTCGCGCCTGAGCGATCGCGAGCTTGACGATATCGGCCTCTCGCGCGCCGAGATCGACGCGCTGACGCTGCCGCGCCGCTGAGGGGCGGCGGACGTCAGTGCACGACGCCGTCGACCTTGACGGCGAGCCTGAACCTCTGGGGCAGCGCACGGCGCTGCACCACCTCATCGGGCACAGATTGCGGCCCCGCGTCATAGACCGAGCGGTCGAAATGACGGTGGAGCCGCGACAGCCGCCGCATCCGCGCGCCCGTGATCTCGGAATAGAAATCGGCCCAATCGGGGCGCGCGCGCAGATCGGCGATGCGCGCCCGGTGGTGCGCGACGGCCGCGAGATGCGCCGCCGCGATCTCGGGGTCGGCCATCAGGCGCGCAAGCTCGGCCTCCATCAGCGCAAGCCGCGGCTGGATCGAGAGATCCTCCTCGACATTGTGGTTCATGCGAAACCAGTAGGGCAGGCCCTGATCGCGGTCGACGTGGTTCACCCGCCCCCGGTCGCGCTTGACGAGGAAGCTCTCGGCCGAGCGCACCGCGTAATGGTTGATGCCGGCCAGCTCATACCCCACGCTCTCGGGGGTTGAGCGCCAGGCATTGCGGAACATGTTGGGCGGCACCGGCCGGCCCGAACCATTGACCCAGCGCAACCCCTGATAGGCGGTCGCCTCGGCCCCGCGCGGGCGGTGCACGCCAAAGCGTTGGAACGTTCCATCGTTGCGAAACAGCGTCTTGATCCCCCAGGCCTGAAGCGGGTTGCGCGTGTCCTTCGCCGCGCAGAGGGTAAAGCGGCGCGTGACGGGCGCATCCTCGAAGCCCGTGATGTCGCCATTGCCGAAGAGCCGCCAGGTGAGAGAGACCAGATCGACCTCGCCCAGCACGGCGTGCAGATCGCTCAGCCGTCCCTCGCCCGCGTGGATGTTGATGAATTCGTCGACATCCATGCAGATCACCCACCCCGCTTCCCGCACGCGCGGGTCGGTCTCGGCCGCGCGCAGCGCCGCGTGCTGGGGCTTGAGGTCGGTGTCGCGATAGGGGTTGTCGCGCCGCGCGAGGATCCCGCGCGCGGCCAGCAGGTCGAGCATCCGGTCCGTGCCGTCCGAACAGTCGTTGGTGTAGATCAGGAAATCATCGACCCCGATCGCGCGATGATAGGCGATCCATTCGAGGATGAAGGGCCCCTCGTCCTTCATGGTCGAGACGATGAGGGTGCGCCCCTCGCGCGGGGTGGCGGGCGCTTCCTTGCGCGCCGGGCGCGGCTGGGCGGGCATCCGGCGCGGCCCCTCGGCGCGCGCGGCCGCAAGCGTGCCCCCCTCGATCAGCGCGACCAGCGCGGGATCCTCGACCAGACGCTTGCGCGTGATCAGCGGCTGATCGCCATCATGGCGCAGCGCCATGCAGCGGCGAAAGGCCATGTTGTCCGCGACGCGGCCGCGCGTGCGCAGGATCTGGCTTGCGCGCCAGATCGCGGCCGGCCCCGCGATCTCGGGGGCGACGCACCAGCGGCTGTGGCCCGTGCGCGCATCCGCCGCGACGCAGATGTGGTCGGCGTGGCGGGGTGCGGCACCCTCGGGCAGCTCCCAGGGATAGGCGCGCTTACCGATCAGGGCGACGACGCCCGCGACAGTGGCGCGCGCGCGTTCAAAGACGCTGGCGCCGGTTTCGGGCAGGATCAGATCGCTCACATCGATGCTCGCGACCCCCTCGGCTCGGTCGAGAAAGCGCCAGCGCAGCAGTTCGGACATCGCCACGGGGCCGAGCGGCGATGTCCAGGGTTCGGGCGGGGCGGTCGCGTGGCGCCGCCCCGGCGCGTCGGGCGCATTGAGGATCGCGCGCTCGGAGGGCGCGTCGGCCGCGCCTAGCGGGATCGGCGCATCGACGAGGATGACGGTTTTCATCCCCGCGACCGGCCCGAGGTCGCGCGCCAGATCGTCGGCGCGCGGCGGCGGGTCGCGCACCAGCACCACCGCCCCGTCGGCCCCATGCGCCTGCGCGTTAAACGCCAGCCAGTCGCGCAATTGCGCCGCATCCTGCCCGTTGATCTGCCCCATGAGGCAGCGTCGCCCGGCCAGAAGCGCGGTCTCCTCCGCCACTGGCGCAAGGGGCGTCCCCGCCGCCCCGACCGGCCCGAGCGTAACGGGCCCCGCCCCCAGCCGCTGCGCCGTCAGGATCGGCCCGCCCGCGCCCCCGACCGCCGCAGGCGGTCTGAGCGGCCCCGCGAGCATCAGGTCCTGGATCGTCGCCCCGCCGGTCAGAAAGATGCGGATCATGCCGTCGCTGCCCTCGATCGCATCGAGGACCGACACCCCCTCGGCGACCTTGGTGCAGGCAAGGCGGCGGCGCAGGATCTTCATGCGCGGCCCCGCGCGCGCTCAGTCGGCATTCCTCGATCTCGGCCTCGGGCCGGGGGGCGGCCGCGGCGCGCCGGGCGCGATAGAGCCGGCGCAGCCGCTCGGCCCGGGCGGTCTGGCCGCGCGCCTCGAGCCGTGCGGCCAGTTCGCGCACCCACAGCAGCAGATCGTGCCGCCCCCGGACCAGCACCGCGAAGCGGTGTGCGTCGAGCGTGCCGTCGATCGCGCCGCCCAGCACCTCCTTGAGCGCACCCATCCGGTTGAGCGCGAGCGCCGTCTTGTGCCCGCAGCCCGGCGCGCGCAGGACCGTGACGGGCCCGGCGCCGAGGCGGGCGACGTGGCGCATGTCGTTTTCCTCGAACGGATCGGCCACGACCCAGACGCGGGCGGCGTGGCGCACCGTCTCGGCCGCATCGCCCAGCGGCAGCGTCCAGTCGGCGCCGCGCCCCTTGGCAAAGCGCCCCTCCCAGCGCACGAGGTTGCGCGCGAGCGTGCTCTGCGGGCTGAAGGCCGCGACCGTCGCCCCGGGCGAGAGCGCCGAAAAGACGAGCGCGCCGAACCCGCCCATCGAGGCGCCGGCGAAGGCCACCCGGCCGAAGCCCGCAAAGAACCCTTCGGCCGCGTGCGCCCTGAACCAGCCGATCAGCGCGGGGTCGCGGAACCAGTCGGGCCGCTGCGAGATGACGCCCAGATGCGACCAGCCCCGCTCGGCGCAAAAGCGCGCGGCCCAGGGATCGCGCCCGGGGCGGGTGTCGCCGACGTTGTGGAGATTGTCGAAGGTCACGACCAGCTGTTCCGTGCCGCGGTCGACGAAGCTTGCGCCGTGATTGCCGAGCCAGACGAAAAATCCCCTGCGCGGCCCCGCCGGGCAGATCTCGGTGAACCAGACGGGCACCGCGGGGGGGGCCGCGGGCTCGATCTCGGGCGCCTCGGCGGGCGCCGGTGCAGGGTCAGGGGCGGGTGC